>DASXVK010000609.1:0-7398 GCA_036504295.1 Polyangia bacterium | reverse complement strand
CCGCCGCCGCCGTCCCCGCCCTCCCGGCGGCGGGCGCCACGAGGCCGGCAGCGGCCAGGACCTCCTCGAGGTCGCCGGCGAGGATCACCTCGAGCCCCTCGCGCACGCGCGCGGGCACCTCGTCGAGGTCGGGGCGGTTGCCGGCGGGGATGACGACCGTCTTCACGCCGGCGCGCGTGGCGGCCACGAGCTTGTTGCGCAGGCCGCCGATCGGGGTGACGACCCCGCGCAGGGTCAGCTCGCCGGTCATCGCGAGGCGCGGCGCGATCGTCTTCCCGGTCAGCAGCGACACGAGCGCCGTCGCGAGCGTGATGCCGGCCGAGGGGCCGTCCTTGGGCACGGCGCCCGCCGGAACGTGCAGGTGGATGTCGGACTCGGTGAAGACCTTGTCGTCGATACCGAGGTCCGCGGCCCGCGCGCGCACGACCGTCCGCGCGATCTGCGCCGACTCGGCCATCACCTCGCCGAGGCGGCCGGTGAGCTTCAGCTGGCCGGTGCCCTTGGTGCGCACGGCCTCGATGAGCAGCACGTCGCCGCCGGTCGGGGTCCACGCGAGACCGACGGCGAGCCCCGGCTTCGTCACGAGGGCGTCCATCTCGGAGTGGAACCGCGGCGGTCCCAGGAGCTCGGGCACCTCCGCCGGGCCCACCGCGACGGGCGGCACGGGCGCGCCCGCCGGCGCGCGCGCCACCCGCGTCCCGACCTTGCGCGCGACGCGGCCGATGAGGCGCTCGAGCTCGCGCACGCCTGCCTCGCGCGTGTAGCGCTCGATGATCTCGTCGACCGCGGCCGGGGTGAGCGTGAGCTGCGCCGTCGTGATGCCGTTCGCGTCGAGCTGCCGCGGCAGGAGGTACCGCCGCGCGATCTCGCTCTTCTCATCGGGGACGTAGCCCGGGATCTCGATGATCTCCATGCGGTCGCGCAGCGGCCCCGGGATCGTGTCGAGGGTGTTCGCGGTGGCGATGAACATCACCTCGGTGAGGTCGAACGGGACGTCGAGGTAGTGATCGACGAACGCGTGGTTCTGCGCCGGGTCGAGCACCTCGAGCAGCGCGCTCGACGGGTCGCCGCGCCAGTCCGCGCCGAGCTTGTCGATCTCGTCGAGCATGTACACCGGGTTGCGCCGGCCGACGCGGCGCAGCCCCTGCAGGATCTTGCCGGGCATGGCGCCGACGTAGGTGCGGCGGTGCCCCTTGATCTCGGCCTCGTCGCGCATGCCGCCGAGCGAGACGCGGTGGAAGGCGCGGCCCATCGCGCGGGCGATCGACTGACCCAGGGAGGTCTTGCCGACGCCGGGCGGCCCCACGAGGCACAGGATCGCCCCGGCGTGGCCGGGCTTGAGCTTGCGCACGGCGAGGAACTCGAGGAAGCGAGACTTCACCTCCTCGAGGCCGTAGTGATCGGCCTCGAGGACGTCGCGCGCCTGCTCGAGGTCGAGGTTGTCGGGGCTGCGGGCCGCCCACGGCAGCTCGACCAGCCAGTCGAGGTAGGTGCGGATGACGTGGTACTCCGCCGACTCGGTCGGCAGCAGGCCCAGCCGCTTCAGCTCCTCGTCGGCCCGCTTGCGCGCCTCGTCCGGCAGGCCGCGATCGTCGATGAGCTTGCGGAAGTGCTCGACCTCCTCGGACTTGGCGTCGACCTCCTCGCCGAGCTCGCGGCGGATGGCCTGGAGCTGCTCGCGCAGGTAGAACTGGCGCTGCGTGGTCTCGACCTTCTTGCGCACCTCCTCGCGCGTCTGGGCCGAGAGCTTGGCGAGGTCGATCTCGCGCTCGAGCAGCTCCAGCAGCGCGCGCAGACGCGAGTCGATCTCGTAGGCCGAGAGGAAGCCCTGGCGGCGCTCGAGGTCCATCGGCAGGCTCGCGGCGCAGAAGTCGGCGAAGCGGCCCGCGCCCTCGACCTGACTCGCCGCGACCCGCAGCTCGTCGGGCAGGTTGGGCGTCAGCGGCACCAGCTCGTCGAAGGCCCGCCGGGCGCTCTGGTCGAGCGCCTGGACGAGCTTGACGTCGTGGATGATCTCGTCGGGGTACTCGACCTCGGCGATGAGGACCGGCTTGGTGCGGCGGAAGCGCCGCACGCGCAGGCGCTTGAGCCCCGTCAGCAGCATGCCGATGTTGCCGTCCGGCAGGCGGGCGCTGCGCAGCACGCGGCCGAGGCAGCCGACCGGGTACAGGTCCCCGGGATCCGGCTCTTCGTCCGGCTCGCGCGCCCGGGGCGCGCCGTCGCCGGGGGCGCCGCTCGTCGCGTGCGACCGGCGCGCGACGATCGCGACGAGGCCGCGGCTCTGAGACTCGACCTGCTCGAGCGTCGCCTGCTCCCGCCCGCCGGCGGCGATCAGGACCGGCAGCACCATCCCGGGGAAGAGGACGACCCCGCCCACCGGTAGGGTGAAGACCGTGTCCGGGAGCGACGGGAGGACCGGCGCGAGGGCCGTGTCCGGCACCACGATGCTCGAACCATCGTCGGGCCGGCCGTCACCGTCTTCGGGATGCTCGGAGACTACGGGCGCGCGATCGTCGTCTTTGGCGTCTTCGGCCATGCCCCACCTTCGCCTGGTTCAGATGGGATTGGATGCCGAAGCCCGCGGTGCTGCCAGGGTGGCGCTACACCAACCAGCCCTTGCCCTCGCCCTCCTTCAGCTTGCGGGGCAGGTACTCCTCGGTGATGAAGCTGATGCCCTTGGCCGACAAGGCTTCGAGCTCGAGCTTCTTGCCGCGCTTGCGCATGTGCTCGATCTCGCGCTGCCAGTCCTTCCGCTGGAACCAGGGATAGGCGAGCATCTGCTTGGCGCGCCGCTCGTCCTGTTCGTCGAGGCGGATGGTGACGTTGTCGGGCAGCTCGAAACGCTCCTGATCGAACGACGAGAGGCCGATGAACCGCGCCGCCGGGCACGCCATGCGGATCGACTCGTACGCGAGGTTGATCGAGCCCTGCTTCACGACGGAGTAGATGTAGAAGCCCCACGGGTCGTTATCGACGAGCACGTAGAGCGGAATCTTCAGCTCGCTGGTGAGGCGGCGGAGCAGGCGCCGCACGCCGCGCGGCGGCTGGCCTCCGCCGTGGACGAGGACGCACTTGTGCTTCGCCCAGAACTTGTCCTCGTTCAGGCGGCGCCACACGGCGTCCTTCTCGACCAGCAGCACGAACTGCGCCTCGGACTTCTTGAACTGGATGACGTTCTCCTCGGCGATCGAGGGGACGCTCCAGCCGCCCGAGCCCATGCGCCGCAGGTCGATCGTGTCGCCCGCGTCGACGATCGTGAGCGGCCCGACCATGGCGCCCTTGTTCGACGCGAAGAGGTTCAGCTCCTCCCGCAGGGCGTCGATCGTGACCTCGAGGTCCTCGATGATCGGGTCGGACTCCTCCTGCTCCTCGAACGTGTTCTGCCGGGTCTCGCCGAGCGTGTGCTTCGTGATGTAGTAGAGATCACGGATGCTGGTGGTCTTGCCCGACTCGATCAGCTCCTTGCAGGCCCCGGCGATGAGGAACGTCTGCATGAACTTGCGCGCCATGCCGACGTTGAAGAGGTTGCGCGTCTGCTTCTGGTCGCCGAGCTCGATGATCTTGCGCCGCTCGTTGAACGCGACGTTCGCGAGGCTGCGCAGCGGGATCTGGAGCGCGGGGTTGCGCTGCTGGTTGACGTCCGTCACCAGCCTCTTGCCCAGGGTCTGGAGCTTGCTGGTGGTCTTCTTCGCGCGCTCGTCCATGGGCTACTCCGTCTCCTCGCCGCCGTTGCCGGTCGGCTCCTCCGTCGCGGCGCGGTCCGCCTTGACGCCCCCGGCCTCGAGCGCGGCGTCCTCATCCTCGGCCCCGGTGTACTTGTTGGCCAGCGTCATGAGCTGGCCCTGCAGCTTCGCCTTCTGCACCGGGGTCAGGCGCGCCACCGCCTCGACCAGCTCGCCGATGTAGACCTCGAAGATCGAGCGGCGCTTGGCCTGGTTGCGCTGGTGCTCCCGCGCGTGCAGGAACACCGACAGCTTGCGGCCGCACTCCTTGAGCGCGAGCTTGAGCTCCTTGATGATCTCGGGGTAGTGGGCGACGGCCTCCTTCGACTCGGAGGTGAACGGCACCCACACCGACGCGATGTGCACGATGAGCACCATCGGGCCCTGCGGGAGCGCGCCGCGCGGCTGCGACAGGCCGTACTGGCGGAAGTTCGTCTCCGCCACCGCCTTGAAGATGGAGCAGGCCGACTGCTGGTACTGCAGCGGCACGCGGTTCGCGAAGCGCAGGAGCTGGATCGGGCCGTACTGGCCGCCCTCACGGGGGCCGAGCGCCTCCTCGTCCGCGTCCTCCTTGCCGAGCAGCTCGCCGCCGTAGGCGAGCCCGACCTCCACGACGAAGGGGTTGCCGCGGTAGACCGCGGGGGGCCGCGTGCAGGAGGTGTAGAAGTCGGCGCGGATCTCCTTCTCGAGGCCCTTGCGCACGAGGTCCTCGCCGATCGGCACCACGCACGAGGTGGGCGGCGCGAGGATCTTGACCTTCGGGATGGCGTGGTAGAGGCGCTCGATCTCGGCGCCGCCGAGGTCGCGGTTGCGCGTCTTGGGCGAGACCTGGGCGATCGCGCAGATCTCGGCGACGACCTTGCCGGTGACCCGCGAGAAGTCCTCCTTGAGCGCCGCGCCCAGGATGCGCGCCTTGGATTCCTTCAGGATCTTCCACAGCATGCCCAGCTCGACCCCGCGCGGGTGCGGCTTGATCTGCTGGGGCTCGCGGGGCAGCTCGTCCGTCGCCCGCTCGAAGATCACCCGCGGCCGGCCCTTGGGCGGCTGGTACTCCAGCCGGACGTGGGGGTTCGCGATGGCGACCTGCTCGAGGTACTCGTCGACCGAGCGGCGGCCGCCCTTGTACGTGCCGGCCAGCTCGATCTCGACGCGGGTGCCGTGGTCGACCCCGGGCCAGTCGTCGCGGATCTCGTCCTTGAGCGGGATGGCGGCGTTCTTGCGGGTGTCGATCGAGATCTCGAAGTAGTGCGCGGTCCGGTTCGCCCCCGTGCGCGAGAGGATGACGACCGGCTTGCCGGTGGTGAGCTGGCCGTACATGCCCGCGGCGGAGATGCCGATGCCCTGCTGGCCGCGGCTCTGGCGTAGCCGGTGGAACTTGGAGCCGTAGAGCAGCTTGCCGAAGACCTTGGGCACCTGGTTCGCGACGATGCCGGGGCCGTTGTCCTGGACGATGACGCGGTAACGCTCGTCTCCTTGCTCCGGAACCCTCGGAGGGTTCCGGCCCTCCCGCGATGGGGTGGCGCCGGCAGAGCCGTCGCCCCCCCACGCGCCGATCTCCTGGATCTCCACGAGCACGCTGGGCAGGATGCCGGCCTCCTCGGCCGCGTCGAGGGCGTTGTCCACGGCCTCCTTGACGGTCGTGAGGAGCGCCTTGCCGGGGTTGTCGAACCCGAGCAAGTGCCGATTCTTCGTGAAGAACTCGGCGACCGAGATCTCGCGCTGCTGGGAGGCCATGCTCTCGGCCGTCGCGCGCCGCTTGGGCTTCCCAGTCGGGAGCCCCGCGAGCGACGGCGTTGAGGAGGGTGCGGGCGGCGGGGGCGGCGCGTCGGCCGCAACGTCCAGCAGGACCTCGCCGGGGACGTTGCCGGGGTCCGGCTCGGGCAGGAGCTCGGGCTCCGGCGCCGCGGCCCGGGGGGCTGGCGCGGGGGCCGGGCGGGGGCGCGCCGGCGCGTCGAGCAGGCTGAGCTGCGCGGTCCCGGAACCCTTCTTCTTGCTCTTCGACGCCGACTTGGAGCCTGTGGTTTTCATGTCTGAAATCAATTGGTTGTCCACGTCTCGTCTCTGCCTACCTGAAATTCCGTTCAAGATACCGGCGGGTCCGGGCCGTGTCAAGAAGTCGGCGGCGGCGGCGCTGGTTGCCCACCCCGCCCACCCCGGCCTTGACGCCGTGGTCGCCATCAGGTAACGCTCCCAGGGGCGGGCTGGAGTCACCCCGGTGCTCCCCGGAATGGCGTCAACAGCCAACTCACAACGTGGTGGTTTGTTGGATGATTCGTTCGATGCTGCGGTGCTGCATACTGCTCGGCCTGCTCCTCGGCGGATGGGGCTGCGGCGGCACCACCTCCGCGAAATGCACGGCCGGCGACACCAAGTCATGCGTCGGCCCGGCCGGTTGCCAGGGGGGCCAGCAGTGCAAGGCCGACGGGTCCGGCTGGGACGCGTGCGATTGTGGCACGCCTAACCAGGATGACGCGGGGAGTGCTCACGATGCCCCCAGCAATCCCACCGACACACTAACTTCGCAGACCGACGCGACAAGCTGCGCGGGCAGGGTGTGTGGTGGCACATGCGTCGACACGTCGAGCAGCACCTCCCACTGCGGCTCGTGCAACCATGCCTGCCCTCAGGACTTCGTCTGCGACCAAGGCCGTTGTGTCGGCGTCATACGCGCGGAGTTGAGCTCGCCGGGGTCGGACTGGTACTCGTGCGCCCAGATCTGTGCGACGGCTGGGTTCAGCTGCAGCGCCTCGTGCAGCACGGCCGTGGTCGGTCAGGACTACTGCACGCGGGCTCGCCGCACGCTCTCTCCCGGTGGCGACACCGTAGTTGGGTTGGGGCACTACTGCCCCGACACCAGCGGGTGCGCCGATCCCTCCAGCCCGGCCGTCGCGTCGGGTTACTTCGATGGTAATGGGCCTCCCGACCCTTGCGACCAAGCTCCGAGCATCTACATGGGCCTCGGCTCCTGTCGCTCGGTCCTCACATGGGAGGATTGCTGCTGCACCAGCAACTAGGAGCCGAGGGCGACCGCCAACCCTAGGCGCGCCCTTGTGACGTCCGCGGCGCCGCCGTACAGTAGTGCGGATGTCCCGCCACCCGCGATTCCCCTCGCGCCCGCGCGGTCGTCCCGCAACCTGGGAGGACCTCGACGAGGTCCCCGAGAGCCACGTCGGCGAGATCATCGCCGGCGCGATCGTCGCCACGCCGCGACCCGACCCGCCCCACATGAAGGCGGCCGGCGACCTCCGCCTCCTGCTCGGAGGACCGTTCCGCCTGGGCGTCGGTGGGCCCGGCGGCTGGATCCTCTACGAGGAGCCACGCATCCGCTTCGGCGAGGACATCCGCGTCCCGGACCTGGGCGGCTGGCGCAAGGAGCGCTGGGGCACGCCCCCCCGGACGGGGCCGCTCACGGTGATCCCCGCCTGGATCTGCGAGGTCCTCTCGCGCTCCACGGAAGCCGAGGACCGCGCCGTCAAGCTGCCGCTCTATGCCCGCGCCAAGGTCGGTCACGTGTGGCTGATCTCGCCGGACGCGCGTACGCTCGAGATCTACCGGCTCAAAGCCGACGGTTGGCTGCTCTGCGCGACGCACGCAGGCGACGTGCGCGTGCGCGCCGCGCCTTTCGACGCCGTCGAGCTCGACCTGTCCCTGCTCTGGCTCCCGCCGGAACCCGAAG
>DASXVK010000608.1:0-8380 GCA_036504295.1 Polyangia bacterium | reverse complement strand
GGAGCGAGCTTGCCCTGGACGCCGCCGAAGGGGCGTGGCACCCCACGGCGCCCCGTCCGAGCATGCCCCGCGACGAGCACTACACTCGCGTGGCCGCCGACTCAGCTGCCGCGCGCAGCGCGGCTTCGTTCAACCCGTACTCCGCCCTGGGAGCACGGGGGTGCTCCCTTCGCAGAGTTCGCGTTTCGCGAACTTCTGCGAGAAGCACTCGCCCGCGCACCAGCGCGCGGGCACCCCCGCCGCGCGCCATCACGCCGCCTGGCCCGCCGGCCGGCGCCGCCGGCGCACCGTCTGCACGATCACCCCCGCGACCAGCGCCACGGCCACGCCGAGCGCGATCCAGACGCCCGCGGCCCGCAGCCACCGGTGCAGCACGTCGAGCTGGCTGCCGGCGAAGTACCCCACCGCGGCCCACACGCCGACCCACAGCACCGCGCCGAGCGCGTTGTAGGCGAGGAAGCGGCGCCACGGCATGCCCGCGATGCCGGCGGCGATGCCGTTGAGCTGCCGCAGGACCTCGACGAAGCGCGCCACGGCGACGACCTGCGCGCCGTGCCGCCGGAAGAAGCCCTCGACGCGATCGAGCCGCGCGTGGGTGATGCCGACGTAGCGCCCGAAGCGTACGACAGCGCGCCGCCCGGCGGAGCGGCCGATGAGCCAGCCGATGTTGTCGCCGAGGATCGCGCCCGCCACCGCGAGCGCGACCACCCACCAGATCGACAGCCGCCCGAGGCCGGCGTACACCGCGCCCGCGACGAGCAGCGTCTCACCCGGCAGGGGCAGGCCGAAGTCCTCGAGGCACACGCCGAGCGCCACCGCGAGGTAGCCGTAGCGCTCGATCCACGGCGCCATCGCCTGGACCACGTGCGGCAGGTGCTGGGGCGGCGTCATCGGCGCGTCCGCAGGAACTCGATCAAGGCCGTCGTCTGCGCGGGTGAGAGGATCGACGCGAAGCCGGGCATGTTGCCCTCCCCGCGCAGGAGGATGAGGGTCATGCGCTCCGGCGAGAGGCGCGCGCCGACGTCGCTGAGGTCGGGGCCGCGGCGGCCGCCCTGGCCGGCGATGCGGTGACACGACTCGCAGCCGCGCACGTGGAAGAGGCGGGCGCCCTCCTGCGCCGCCGGGGGCAGGTGCGCCGTGACCGCGGCCGGCAGCGGCGGCGGGTCGAACTGGGGCGACCACTGCGCGCGCTCGCCCGCGATCCACAGGCTGCCCACCATCACCACGATCGCGACCACGGCGAGCGCCGACCAGGGCCGGCGCCGGATGCTGCGCTCGCCGTGGTTCCACACGGGCACGAGCAGCAGCACGAGCCCGATCGCGAGCGGCGCCAGGACGATGACGTACGACTCGGAGCCCGGCGGCAGCAGCGCGAGCACGGCGAAGTACCACAGCAGGTACCAGTCGGGTCGCGGGTAGGCCTCGATGATGGTCGGGTCCGGCGGCTGCCCCAGCTTCGGCGGTCCGACGGTGAGCGCGAGGATGAGCACGCCCGCGATCATGAGCACGCCGAAGATCGCGTCGCGCCAGGCCGCGTCGGGCCAGAAGGGGCGCCCCTCGCGCGCGAGCAGGTCGTGGTACCAGGCGCGGTAGCCGGCGCGGTCCACCCGCCGGCCCGCGACCGGCGGCTCCGAGATGCCGTGGCGCACGACGAGGTAGAGGTGCAGCCCCAGCACGCCGAAGATCAGCGCCGGGACGATGAAGACGTGGATGGCGAAGAAGCGGCTCAGCGTGGCTGCCCCGAGGGTGCGGCCGCCGAGCGTGAACTCGGCCAGCAGCCGGCCGATCCCGGGCGCCCGCCCGGCCTGCTGCGCCCCGACGACCACCGACCAGACGGCGTTCTGATCCCAGCGCAGCAGCTGGCCGGTGAAGCCCATGAGGACGGTGAAGAGCAGCAGGAAGACCCCCGAGAGCCAGTTCATCTCGCGCGGGTACTTGAAGGCGCCCATGAGGAAGGTGCGGATCGCGTGGATGCCGACCAAGAGCACCATCGCGGAGGCGCCGAAGTAGTGCAGCCCGCGCACGGTGCGGCCGAAGAGCGCCCGCTCGCTGATGAACTTGAGGCTGTCGTAGGCCTGGCCCGCCGAGGGCACGTAGGCCCCGGCGAGGAAGACGCCGGTGACGACCTGCAGCAGGAACGCGATCAGCGTCGCGCTGCCGAAGACGTACCACCAGCCCGTCTTCGGCGGCACCGGGTGCCGGAGGATGGGCCCGAGCGCGCTCGTGATGCCGGTGCGGTCGTCGAGCCAGCGCCCGAGGGATCTGAAGGCGCGTCGCCACATGCTCAGGTGATCGGGATGCCGGACGTGCGGATCTCCACCTGGCCGTCGCGGACCCGCACCTCGTAGCGCACGAGCGGCCGGGGCGGCGGCCCCGCGGCGACCGTGCCGTCCTGGTAGTAGACGCCGCCGTGGCACGGGCACATGAAGAGCTCGGCGCCCTTCAGCCACCGCACCGGGCAGCCGAGGTGGGTGCAGTTGATCGCGAAGGCGGTGAAGCTGCCGTCGGCCTCGCGCCGGAGCCAGGCCGCGGTGCGCGCCGTGACGCCGGCCCAGGCCTCGGGCGAGGCGTCG
This sequence comes from Polyangia bacterium, assembly GCA_036504295.1. Classification (GTDB taxonomy): domain Bacteria; phylum Myxococcota_A; class Polyangia; order JACRCY01; family JACRCY01; genus DASXVK01. Next base: position 5,807 of record DASXVK010000608.1, on the reverse strand, counting down.
AGGAAGGCGACCTCGACCGTCTCGCCGGCCTGGAACCGCGCCGCGGCGCCCACGGCGCGCCACACCTCGGCGCGCCGCCGCAGCACCGGGCCCAGCACGAGGCCGATGACCGGCACGCCGACGAGCGCCGCGCCGACCGCGGCGGCGGCCAGCGTCACGCGCGCCAGGAACCGGCGGCGCTCGGGGGCGACGCGGTCGTCGCCGCCGTCACGGTCACCGCTCGCCATGGCTCCTCGCCTGGTCCCGCGCCAGATCGCCGATCCAGCCGCCGAGCGCGACCGCGCACACGAGCAGCCCGACGGCGGCCACGACGACGCTCGTCAGCACGCCGAGGCAGGCGCCGGCGACGCCGGCGGCCAGCACGGCGGGCCAGTAGGTCGGGGGCGGGATCGTCGCCGGCCGCGGCGCGCTCCAGCCGGGCGGCGGCGCCGCGGGGTCGCCGAGGGACGTCACTGGGCCTCCGTGGCCGCCGGCGCCTGGTCCGCCGGCGCGAGGTCCGGGCCGGGGCTGCGGTGCCAGCGCGCCAGCACGAGGAGCGTGGGGATGAGGAAGGCCGGGCCGCCGCCCACCCACATGAGCAGCCCGCCGAGCTGCTGGTCGGCCTCCGCGGTGAGGCCCCACTCCTCGCGCAGCAGCGGCAGGATGCCGAGCGCGTCGTGCGGCGCGAGGTAGGCCGGGTAGAGGCCGGGCGCGGCGAAGGTGAGGATGACGCCGAGGAGGCTGTTCGCGATCGCCGCCGCGGCGAGGTACGCCAGGGCGGCGCCGGTCCCCAGCCGGTGCTCGGGCAGCGGCGACAGGATGGGCCACCAGAAGATGACGAACGTGACGAGGAAGGTCAGGTGCTCGACGGCGTGCAGCGCCTCGTCGCCGAGCGCCGCGTTGTAGAGCGCCGGGACGTGCCACAGGGCCAGGGTGCCGGTCGCGAGGGTGAACGCGATCCCCGGGCGGCGCGCCGCGCTCGCGAGCGCCGCCGCCGGGCGCCAGCGCAGCGCGGCCCGGTACACCTCGGGCGGCACGCCGACGACGAGCAGCGGCGCCGCGAGCAGGATGAGCAGCATGTGCTGCAGCATGTGCGCCGAGAAGAGGTAGAGGTCCGCGAGCCGGTCGACGGGCGAGACCAGCGCGACGAGCATGACGAGCAGCCCGGCGACGAACGCGACGGCGCGCTTGCGCACGTGCATGCGGATCGCGCCGAGGTAGGCCGCGAGCAGCGCCGCCGTGCCGAAGAGCACGGTGGGCTCGAGGTCCCAGGCCCGCAGGATCGCGTCCATCAGCGCGCCCCCAGCGACCCGAGGTACACCACCGGGTAGATGACGAGCCAGACCACGTCGACGAAGTGCCAGTAGATCGCCGCCGCGCCGAGGAGGTGGCTCGGCGCGCCCGCGCCCCGCCCGGCGGCCACCCGCGCGAGCCCGCCGGCGACGACCAGCACGACGAGGCCGACCGCGACGTGCAGCCCGTGGACGCCCGTGAGCGTGAAGAAGGTGGTGCCGAAGAGGTCGCGGCTCACCGTGGCGCCGCGGTGGATGAGCTCCGCCCACTCCCCCGCCTCGCCGGCGAGGAACGCCACGCCGAGCGCGACGGTGGCGCCGAGCGCGACCCCGAAGCCCCGGCGGCGCTCGCGGCGCAGGGCGCGCTCGGCCAGCAGCAGCGTGAGGCTGCTCGCCCACAGCAGCCCGCTGAACAGCGCCATGCGCCCGACGCTGAGCTCGTGCGCCGCCACCCGCGTCACCTGCGCCCCGAAGTACAGGTAGGCGAGGATGAGGAACGCGAAGAAGGTGGCCTCCGACGCGACGAAGGCGATGACCAGCACCCGGGTGTGGTCGGTGACCGTGCCGCGGGCACCGGCGCCGCTCATGGCGCGCCCTCCCGCGCCCAGTCCGGGTCCTCGGGGTGCATGAGGTCCCACACCGGCCGCCGGCTCCGCACCGGGGGCACGGCGGCGAAGTTCTCGGGCGGCGGCGGCGAGGTCGTGGCCCACTCGAGGGTGAAGGCGGCCCACGGGTTGTCGCCGGCCGGCTGCCCGCGGCGCAGCGCGTGGACGACGGCGACGACGAGGGCGAGGACCGACAGCGCGAGCACCCCGGCGCCGATCGACGACACGAGGTTCAGCGCGCCCCACCGCGGCAGGTCCGGGTAGGTGTAGACCCGGCGCGGCATGCCCATGAGCCCGAGGAAGTGCTGCACGAAGAAGGTCAGGTTGAAGCCGACGAAGGTGAGCCAGAAGTGCACCTGGCCGAGCCGCTCGTCGATGAGCCGGCCGGTCATCTTGGGGAACCAGTAGTAGAGCCCGGCGAAGGTGGCGAAGGCGGTGCCGCCGAAGAGGACGTAGTGCATGTGCGCGACGACGTAGTAGGTGTCCGTGGTCTGCCAGTCGATCGGCACCGCGGCGAAGGTGACGCCGGTGACGCCGCCGATGGTGAAGAGCACGAGGAACGCCACCGCGAACATCATGGCGGTGGTGAAGCGCAGGCGGCCGCCCCACATGGTCGCGATCCAGTTGAAGATCTTGATCCCGGTCGGCACCGCGATGAGCATCGACGCGAGCCCGAAGGCGACGTCGAACCCGTGCCCGAGGCCGACCGCGAACATGTGGTGGGCGTAGACGGCGAACGAGAGGAACGCGATCGCCACCGTCGATCCGGCGACGAAGCCGTAGCCGAAGATCGGCTTGCGCGAGAAGACCGGCACCACCTCGGACATGAAGCCGAAGGCCGGCAGCACCATGATGTAGACCTCCGGGTGGCCGAAGGCCCAGAAGTAGTGCTGCCACAGGATCGCCGAGCCGCCCGTCGCCGCGCGGAAGAAGTGCGCGTGGAGCTGGCGATCGACGAGCAGCATCACGAGGCAGGCGTTGAGCGCCGGCAGGGCGAAGAGGATGAGGAACGAGTTGACGAAGATCATCCAGACGAAGAGCGGCAGCCGCCGGATCGTGAGGCCCGGCGCGCGCAGGGCGGCGATGGTCGCGATGAAGTTGAGGGCGCCGGCCACGGTGCCGACGCCGACCGCGAGCAGCCCGAGCGCCCAGTAGTCGTTGCCGGGGCCCGTCGAGTAGGGCGCCTCGCTGAGCGGGGCGTAGGCGAACCAGCCCACCGCCGGCGCGCCGCCCGCGGCGAAGCTGAAGTACAGGAGCATGCCCCCGAAGATGAAGATCCAGAGCGAGAAGGCGTTCAGCCGCGGGAAGGCCATGTCGCGCGCGCCGATCATGAGCGGCACGAGGTAGGCGCCGAAGCCGAGCAGCGCCGGCACGACGACGAGGAAGACCATCGTGGTGCCGTGCATCGTGAAGATCTGGTTGTAGGCGCCCGGCGTGAGGAAGGTCGCGCGCGGCGTGGCGAGCTGCACGCGCATCAGCAGCGCCTCGACCCCGCCGAGGACGAAGAAGCCGAACGCGGCCCACAGGTAGAGGATGCCGATCCGCTTGTGGTCGACGGTCGCCACCCACGCGAGCAGGCCGCGCTCGTACGCGTCGCCCTGCGGCGCGGCCGCGGCCGCGATCACCGCTCCGTCCACAGGTACTCCGTGATCAGGCGCACCTCCTCGGGGGCGAGGTGCAGGTTCGGCATGTAGGAGCCCGGCTTGAGGCGCTCGGGCGCGGCGAGCCAGCGCGCGAGGCCGTCCTTGCCGTTCGCGATGACGCCGCCGGCCAGCGTCTGGCGGGCGCGCAGGTGCGAGAGATCGGGACCGAAGCGCGCCGTCGCCGCGGTGCCGGCGATGGCGTGGCAGCTCGCGCAGGTCTTGCTGCTGAAGAGCTTCGCCCCGCGCGCCGCGTCGCCCTGCAGCGCCGGCGGCGGCGTGAGCAGGCGTCGCTGCCAGGCGTCGAAGTCGGCCGGCGCGTCGGCGACGACGCGGATGCGCATCCACGCGTGCTGCAGCCCGCAGTACTCGGCGCACGCGCCCTCGTACACGCCGGGCCGGTCGGCCATGAGCCAGAGGTGCACCGGGTGCCCGGGCGTCGCGTCGATCTTGCGGGCGAGCTGCGGCACCCAGAAGTCGTGGATCACGTCGGCTGACTCGACGCGCACGACGAGCTGCCGGCCGGCGGGGACGTGCATCTCGTTCGCGGTCACGATCCCCGACGGGTAGCGCAGCTCCCACCACCACTGGTGCCCGACGACGAGGACGTCGGCCGGGCGGTGGTGGAACGGCGGGTCGGCGCGCACCATGGTCCGGACCGTGTAGACGGAGAGGAAGGCGAGGAGCGCGAAGGGGCCGAGGGTCCAGCCCACCTCCAGCCACAGCCGGCCGCCCACCTGCGCGGGCTCGCCGGCGGCGGCGCGCCGCGCGCGGAACCGGATCCCGATGTAGACGACGAGGAACACCACGAGGACCACGATGCCCGCGAGCACCACGAGCGAGAGGGTGAAGAGGTCGGCGATGGCGCCGGCCTGGGGTGATCGCGGATAGAACGGGTTCGACGGCTCCATCCTCGGTCCCGCGGTGCTGCTCCGGTCGCACCTAGGATGCCGCCCCCGCCTGGGCCGGGGGCGCTGGCCTGTCGCCCATGGCAGAACTACCGCGGAGTCGTTACATTCCACCCGTCCGCCGCGGTGGGGGCGGCGGGGCAGAATGGGAGGACGAGATGGCCGAGACCAAGGACTACGTACCGGGGACCTTCTGCTGGATCGAGCTCATGACCTCGGACCCCGCCGCCGCGAAAAAATTCTACGGCGACATCCTGGGCTGGACGGGCGAGGACGCGCCGATGCCGGACGGCTCGAGCTACACGATGCTCAAGCTCGGCGGCGACGACGTCGGCGGGCTCTACCAGCTCGGCGCCGAGATGAAGAAGATGGGCGTGCCGCCGAACTGGTCGGCCTACGTCGCGGTGAAGGACGCGGGCGCCACGGCGAAGCAGGTGGCGGCGCTCGGCGGCAAGGTCGTCAAGGACGCGTTCGACGTGATGGACGTGGGCCGCATGGCGGTGGTGCAGGACCCCGTGGGCGCGACCTTCTGCCTGTGGCAGGCGAACAAGCACAAGGGCATGGCGCACTTCGCGCCGGACCGCGTGGGCAAGCCGTGCTGGTTCGAGCTGCTCACGCCGAACGTCGACCGGGCGATCGGGTTCTACGGCAAGCTCCTCGGCTGGAAGCCCGAGGCGATGGAGATGCCCGGCATGAAGTACAACGTCCTCAAGCTCGGCGAGCAGCCGATCGGCGGCGCGATGGAGATGAACGAGCAGATGCGGCAGATGAAGGTGCCGCCGCACTGGCTCGTGTACTTCCAGGTCGCCAAGTGCGAGGACACCGTCGCGCGGGCACAGAAGCTCGGCGCGCGGGTGCTCGTGCCGCCGATGAAGGTCCCCACCGTGGGCACGTTCGCGACGCTCATGGACCCGCAGGGCGCGGCGTTCGCCGTCCTCGCCCCGTAGGGGCCCCTACCGCCCGCTCCTTCGTATCCACCGTCACCTCGACCGACAGCCCGGCTCGCAGCGGCAGGTCGCGCGGCGGCTCCATGAGCTCGATCCGCACCGGCACCCGCTGCACCACCTTCACGAAGTTCCCGGTCGCGTTCTCCGGCGGCAGCAGGGCGAAGCGCGCGCCGGTCGCCGGCGAGAAGCTCTCGACGCGGCCGTGCAGCGTCACGCCGGGGTAGGCGTCCACCGCGATCGAGGCCGGCTGACCGGCGCGCATGTGCGCGAGCTGCGTCTCCTTGAAGTTCGCGATCACGTAGGCGGCGTAGGGCACGAGCTCGACGATGGTCTGGTTCTCCTGCAGGAGCTGGCCGACCCGCACGCCGAGCCGCGAGATGACGCCCGCGTGGGGCGCGAAGACCCGGGTGTACGAGAGCTGGAGCAGGGCCGTCTC
>DASXVK010000607.1:0-4884 GCA_036504295.1 Polyangia bacterium | reverse complement strand
GGGCGGGGCGTCACCGGCGCGCGCCACGACGACGATGCGGGGGAACTCGACCTCCGGGTAGATGCCGCTGGGCAGGCGCCGCGCGACGAGCGCGCCGCCGGCGGCGAGGGCGGCGGCGCCGAACCACACGAGCACGCGCCGCCGGGTCATCGCGGCGAAGAGGTTCACGGCGCCACCTCGATGGCGTCCCCTTCGGCGAGGCCCAGCACCGGCGCCACCGCCACGCGCTCGGGCGGCGCGAGGGGGCCCCGGACCACCGTCGCGCCGCCCTGCGCCGGTCCCACCTGGACCCGGCGCACGTGCGCCACGCGGTCGGCCCCGCAGACGACCACCTCGCCGTCCTCGCCGACCACGCTCCTCACCGCCGCGGCCGGCACGAGCAGCACCTCGTGCGGCGCCCCGCTCTCGACCCGGGCGGTGCCGTACAGGCCCACGGGCGGCGCCGCCGCGGGCGCGGGCTGGAGCGTGATGCGCACGGCCCCGACCCCGGTCGCGCGGTCCAGCGCCGGGGCCACCATCGACACCGTGCCCACGAGCTGCTGCCGCGGCATCGCGGGGAAGGTGATCGTCGCGGTCACGCCCCGCCTGAGCCGCACGAGATCCGGGCCGGGCACGTCGGCGACCAGCTCGAGCACCGTGGTGTCGCCGATCTCGACCACCGCCGTCGCCGGCGTGCCGTCGACGAGCTCGCCCGGCTTGCGCAGGACCTTGAGGACCACGCCCTGGAGCGGGGACCGGACGACCGCGCGCGCGAGCTGGCGGTGGGCCTGCCGCGCGGCCGCCTGCGCGTCGGCCACCGCCGCGCGCGCCGCGGCCTCCTTGGCGGCCGCGTCGTCGACCTCCTGCCGCGCCGCGATGCCCCGCTCGAAGACCCGCGCGACGCGGGCGAGCGTCGTCTGTGCGTTCTGCCGCTCGGCCTGCGCCTTCGCCAGGGTCGCGTCGGCCTGCCGGGCGGCGTCGGCGAGCGGCGCCGGGTCGACGCGCGCGACCACCTGTCCGGAGGCCACCTGGTCCCCCTCCCGGACCGCGACGCGCAGCAGCCGACCGCTCACCTGCGGCGCGACCAGCACGTCGCGGTCCGGCAGGGGCGCGGTCGTGCCCCGGACCTCGATGGTGTCGCGGATGGCCTTCTTCTCGACGGGCGCGCACGTGACGGTCTTGGACGGGCGGCGCGCCTCGGGCTCGCCACCCCGCCGGCAGGCGCCGAGCGCGAGGGCGAGCGCGACGAGCACCAGCTCACGGCGCACGGCCGGCCCCGCTGGCAAGGTCGGTGCCGAGCGCCCGCTCGAGGTCCGCGACGGCGCGCGTCCAGGTGGCGAGCGCCTCGGCCTCGGCGAGGCGACTGTCGAGCAGGGCGCGCTGCGCCTCGAGCACGCGGAGCAGCTCCACCCGCCCCTCCCGGTACCCCTCCTCGGTCATCGCGCGCGCCTCTTCCATGGCGGGCAGCACCTCGTCGCGCAGCGCCTGCAGCCTGGCCCGCGCCCCCGTGGTCCGCTCGTACGCGTCCACGACGGCGGCGCGCAGGCGCAGCTCCTCCACGCGCGCCGTGGTCTCGACCAGCGCGCGCTGGGCCCGCGCCCGCGCGATGGCGCCGCCGCGAAGATTGAGCACCGGGAGGTCGAAGGAGAGCCCGAAGATGAAGTCCGTGCCGGGCAGGGTCGGGTCGCCCTGATTGATCGTGAGCTGCGCGTTCACGAGCGGCCAGCGCAGGCGCTCCTCGCTGCGCAGGTGCAGCTCGGCCGCCTGGATCTGGCGGCGGTCACGCCGCAGGACCGGGTGCGCCGGCAGCCCCGCGGTGAGCCCGGCCAGCGCCGGCAGCTCGGGGTGGTAGCCCGGCGCCCCGGCGGCCGCGAGCGCGTCATGCAGCTCGGCGCCGATCCACGGCGCCAGGCGCGCGGCCGCCGCCGCCACGGCCGTCGCGGCCGCCTGCGCCTCCGCGCCCGCCCGCGCCCGGTCGGCGCGGGTGCGGACGACATCCAGGCGCGCGCCGCTGCCCGCCGCGAATTTCTCGCCGGCGATGCCGAACACCCGGTCGGCATCGCGCGCGGCGGCCCCGAGGCGGCGGGCGCGTTCCTGGGCCTCCCAGAGATCCGCCCAGGCGACCGTGGCGGCCCACCGCGCCTCCCGGCGCACGACCGTGACGTCGAGCGCGGCGGCGGCGGCGTCCGCGCGGGCCGCGCCGATCGCGGTGCGGCGCTGGCCAAAGAGCGGCAGCGGCACGCTCACGCCGGTCCCGAGGCGCGCGGTCTGGCGCGCCGTGGTCACGGTCAGCGTGGGGTTCTGGAGCGTGCCGGCGACCTGCACCTCGGTGGTCGCGACCTCCGCGCGGCCTTCGGCCACCAGGACCTCGGGCGCGTGCTGCATGGCCGCGGTGCGCGCGGCCACGAAGGTGACGCCGCGGGTACCGTCGGCGACCGCGACCGCGGCGGTCGCCACGCAGCAGACCAGCCCGCCGAGCCGAAGGAGGCCCCAGGTCATGGGGACGCGGGCAGGAGAGCACGGCCGACCCCGTGGGGTACCAGGCGAATCGGGCACTCAGGTTTGATGGTCCGGAGGCCCGACGCCGTGAGCCGGGCGCGGCATCTCACGTTCCCATGAGCCACCGGCTCCTGGGCATCGTCTCTAACCGTCGAGTATTGCGCCTGGGTGTTGCCGCGGCCGTGGCCCCGCTCGTGCTGGCCTGGCCGGGAGCCGGCGCGGCCGCCGAAGGCGTCGGGGTCGCGGCGCCCGTCGCGTCGACTGCGCCCGCCCCGGCCGCGCCGTCCCGCCCGCCGCCAGCGCCGGGCCCGCGCGCCCATCTGCTCCTGGACACCTCCCTCACGGTGGTCGCGGGGGGCACCGCGCTCGGGCTCGAGCTCGGCCTCTCATCGCTCGCGCGCCCCTCCTGTCCCTGTGCCGCGGCGGGCGTCAACGGCTTCGATCGTGCGGCCATCGACTGGAACTTTCACGCGGGCATCCCGCTGTCGGATGTGGCCGTGGGGCTCGCCATCGCGGGTGCCCTCGCGGGCGCGTGGTTCGCGGCCGACACCCGTGACGCCGCGGTGGGGGACGCCCTCCTGGTGCTCGAATCGACGGCGCTCGCGGCGCTGCTCACCGAGGTCGTCAAGATCGGCGTCAGCCGCCCCTACCCCTACATGTATCGGAGCGACGTGGCGCCGGACAAGATCACCAACGGAAGTAACTATGCATCGTTTTGGTCAGGGCACACGGCGACGCCCATGGCGGCGGCCGTGTCCTTCGCCGCGATCCTGCAGCGGCGCCAGCCCCGCTCGGCCTGGCGCTGGGTCGCGTGGGTGGTCGGACCGGCGCTCGCCATCGCCGCCGGGCTGCTGCAGATGTCGGACGCGAACCACTTTCCCAGCGACGTCCTCACCGGTGCCGGCGTGGGCGCATTCGTGGGCTACGGCAATATCTGGCTTCACGAGCGTTGACCGAGCGGGCCCGAGGGCGCGCGTCCCGCGGCAACGCGGGGCGCAGTGTGGTATGTCTTCAGCACAACCAAGGAGCGCGCCATGCCGGAAGTCGAAGTGGGGACCGTGAACAAGTATTTCGACAAGATCGGGGTCGGGATGATCCAGGTGACTCAGGGCGCGCTCTCCGTCGGAGACACGATCCACATCAAGGGCAACTCCACGGATCTCACCGTCACCATCAGCTCCATTCAGGTGCAGCGCCAGCCAGTGCAGACCGCCAATCCCGGCGAAGAAGCCGGGATCAAGCTGGACAGCAAGGTCCGGCAGAACGACAAGGTCTACAAGGTCACGCCGTAGAGTTGCCGACCTCGTCCCAGGTCCAGGTGCCCGCGGCCGGGCCCACCTCCATCTACTGCACGCTCTACCATCGTGAGGCGGGCTTCACCGAGCTCGCGGAGGCCGAGCTCCGCGCTCTCGGTGGCGGCCACACGCCGGAGCCTGGCATCTGGCTCTCCACCGTGCCGATTCGCTGGGCGACGTGCGGCTACACGTGCGTGGGCGGGCGGCAGCTCGCGTTCGCCGCGACGCTCGACGCGCTCGCGGAGGAGGTCCGGGCGCTCCGGCTGGCGGCGCCGCGCTTCAGCGTCGAGACCCGCCGCGTCCCGCGGCGGCGGAAGGGCTCGACGGCGGCGAAGACGCGCGTCGCGGATTGCATCGACGGACAGGTATCCGTCGACGACCCCCAGCTGCGGCTCCTCGTGGTCGTGTCGTCGCTCGGGTATCGCGTGCTCGTGGACACCGACGCCGATCCCGGCGACGCCGACTGGCTCGGCGCCAGGCACAAGCCGCACAACCACGTCGTGGCGCTGCCGGTACGGCTCGCCAAGGCGATGCTCAACCTCACGGTGCGCCCGGGCGACACGGTGCTCGACCCGTTCTGCGGCACGGGAACGATTCCCTTGCTCGCGGCGTGGGCGGGTCATCGGGCCTACGGCAGCGACATCAGCGCCGCGTGGGTCGCGCGCGCGGGCGAGAACCTCACCCACTTCGGCCGTGAGGCGACGCTCGTCCGCGCGGATGCGCGCGCGGCGCAGCAGGCCGCGGACTGCATCGTCTCGAACCTGCCCTACGGCGTCTACTGCCACCTCGCACCCGACGCGCTGCGGGCGGTGCTCCGCAATCTCGCCCGGCTGTCACCGCGCGTGACGCTCGTGACGTCGGCGCGGATCGAGGACGACCTGCGCGCGGAGGGCTACGCGATCCTGCGCGTGATCCCCGTCGAGTCGGAGCGCTTCGAGCGGTTCGTCCACATCGCCCTGAGCCCCGTCCACGGCGCTCCGGCCTAGCGGCGCGGCTCCCGCTGCGGAGGGTAGCTCGACCCAGCCACGCCGCGCCCCGGAGCGTGCAAGCGCGAAGCTGCTTCACGCGGCCTGCGCGGCCGCTCGCGCGCGCTCGAGGATCTCGAGCGCGC
>DASXVK010000606.1:0-19556 GCA_036504295.1 Polyangia bacterium | reverse complement strand
AGGCCGCGCACGAGGCCGGCAGCCGCGCACTTCCGCGGCCCAAGTGCGAATTTGTGCAGGGGCACTGCGTGCGTCGGGCCTCCCCAGTCACCGACGAAGCCGGCCACGGCGACGCCCCGGAGCGGCAATCAGTCCTGGGCGCGAATCCCGGACGTTGGGCGGGAGCGGGAGGGCGGGCGCGGCTACCGGCGTCGCCGGTACCCAGGTCGACGACGCACGTGGGCGACCGCCACGATCTGCACCAATTCACCACGCAGCCGGTACACGAGGAGGTAGGGATATCGCTGCAGCCGGAACCGGCGCGTGCCGCGCGGTCCGGGAGCGCCTCGTTCCGGGTTCTGCGCGATGCTCAGGGTCGCACGGTCGAGCGCGTCCATGAATCGGTCCGCGACCTCCCGGCTTCGGTCCATGTACCACAGGCGCGCGGCGTGGGCCTCCCTGGCCGCCTCGAGATGGAACTCAACGGGGCGGCTCATCGGAGCCGATGATTTCACGCGCTTGCGACCAGGACACGGTTTGGGCGGCCCCGGTGTCGAGCTCCGTGACTCGCCGGCCGATTTCCTCGGCCCAGGCCTCCTCGACGTCGGGCTCTTCGGCCGCGTCCTCCAGACTCCTGAGCAGTTGGCCAGCGAGGGCAGCCCGATCCTTCGCGGGCAGCTTCAGCGCCGCGGCGAGCACCTTCACGACGTCTGCATCCATGTGCAGCATCGTAACGCCGAACCCGCGCTATTGCGACCTGTTGCTACCGTGCCGCCACCTGCGCTGGCCGTTTCGCACCCTCGCCGCGAAACACTGCCATCTTGACCGCCGGCCTACGCGGTGCTGGAGTGGCGCAACAGCACGCGTCCGGGGCCGATACCCGGGCCGGACATGCTGCTCAGGGGACGACGATGAAGGTACGCCTGCTGGTCGTGGCCGCGCTCGCGGCTGCTTGTGGTTGCAGCCTGGAAGTCCCGAATCCCAAGTACTGCGATGAGAGTACGCCCTGCAAGGATCCGCGCTGGACGGTCTGCAACCTGCCCGCGCGGCAGTGCCTGGACGGGGACGCCGGCGTGCGCGATGCGGCCACCCAGGTCGACGCTGAACGTGGCGACGCGGGATGCTCGAGCGACGAGCACCGATGCGGGTTAGCGTGCTTCGCGCTGGATGACTCGATGCACTGCGGCGCGGATTGCCTCACATGCACTGGCAGCACCCCGGATTGCGACGGGACCCGGTGCGTATGCAGGCCCGATTCCTGCGCCTCGACTGAGGTGTGCTTCGAGGGCGCGTGTCAGCCGAGGGAGTGCAATGTCGGGCCCGACTGTGTCAGCCCTCCGGAGTGTCACATGTCCGCCGGAGCGACGTGCGTCGACTATTCGTGCTCCTTCCCGCTCGCGAGCGACGGCGCTTCGTGCGGCATGGGTCATTGCTGCGCGGGCGGCTGCTACGACAATCACGACTCCAGTCGTTGCGGCGTGAACTGCCAACTCTGCACCGGACGGACACCTGTCTGCGATGGCTCGTCGTGCGTTTGTGTCGACTCGTCCTGCGGTCCCGGTGAGGTCTGCGCTGGGGGCCGCTGCGTTGGTGGCGACTGCACGGGCGCCGGCGACTGCACGAGTCCGCCGCCCTGCCGGGTGGCCGAGGGGGCCGTCTGCAACTCGAGCCACAAGTGTGAATACCCCCTGACCCCGGATGGCGTGACGTGCACGGGCGGCACCTGTTGTGACGGATGGTGCGTCGACATCAGCTCGGATGCCCTGAACTGCTCTGCGTGCGGCACGCAATGCCCCCTCAGACCCAACGCGAGTTGGGCGACCTGCGTCGAGTCGAAATGCGCATCGCAGTGCGAGGTCGGGTACGCGGATTGCGACGGCGTGGCGGAGAACGGCTGCGAGGCGTCGCTGGACACCGACGGCTCGAACTGTGGCGCGTGTGGCCACGACTGCCGTGGGGCTGCCTGTGCGTCGGGGATGTGCGCTGCCGTGACCGTCGCTTCTGCGGAGGCCTGGGCGAACTGGATTGCGCTCGATAATTGGAATGTCTACTGGACGGGGCACGAGCCTTACACGGGAGACGCCATCCGCAAAGCCAGTGTCACCGGTGGGGCCCCCTCGACGCTGACGCCCGCGACGGGGCCGCTGGCGCTTGTTCTCGACGCGACCGCTGCCTTCTTTGGCCAGTACGACGGGACGCTCATGCGGGTTTCACTCTCCGGAGGCGCGGCAGTACCGGTTTCCACCGCACAGGGCAATCTCCGCGCGATCGCACTGGACACGGATTTCCTCTACTGGACGGGGAACGATGGCGTGGTGAAACGGGTGGTGAAGGGCGGCGGGACCCCCGCAACCGTCGCGACGGGCCCATTCGACGCAAGTGACTTGGTGATCGCTGCTGGGTACGCGTATTGGGCGGCATACCCCGGTGCGAACTTGGGGCAGATCCTTCGGGCGCCCGTCACGGGCGGCACACCCGAAACCTTGGTAGCGAATCGGCCTGCGCCGGGGGGCCTGGCGATCTCGGGCTCAAACCTCTTCTGGACTGAAGATAAGTCAGGCGGCGGCGTCTATGTATGTTCAATCACCGCTTGCGATCCGACGACGCTCGCAGACGGTCAGGAATCACCCAGGCGGATTGCCTTTGACTCCGGATTCCTTTACTGGCTGAACAGCGGGAACACGACCGGCACACTGATGCGCATCAGCGCCGATGGGGGGGTGCCGCTGGTGTTGGCCCGAGATCTCCAGTCGCCCACCGACCTCGCGGTTGGTGGGACCGAAGTCTATTGGGTCAATTGGAACAGTTCAGTGATGAAGGTGGCGAAATAGGGAAGGACTCGGGGCGCCGCTGCTTCGGCGGCTACTGCTTCACGCCGGTGAAGGTACCGGCGAACGTGTGGGACGTGCCGTTCTCGGACCAGGAGCCGTTCCAGACGCCGTTCTTCAGGCTGGTCGCGACCCGGTGGTCGTCGATCTGATCCGGATCCGCGCTCCCCTGCAGCGTGAACGCCGTCACCGCGCTGGTGACCTTGTTGAAGTTCGAGTCAATCAAGCCGCCCGCCGCGGTCAGGCCGGCGTCGCACCACGACTTGAACTGAGAGGCCTGTACGAAGCCAATCTGTTGGTAGAGCCAGTCGCCGACCTTAACGCAGTCGATGAATGAAGCGAGCATCTCGGCGCTGTTGGCGTACCCGAGGGCGGGCAGCAGGAAATGGAGATAGACGTACTGCAAGAGCATCCCGAGCTTGAGCTGGAACGTGTGCACCGGGATCTGGAGCTTGTCGCTGACGACCGTGGTCGAGCCACTGTAGGACTGCGTGCCCATGCCGGCGGCGACGAGATCCACCTCGTAGGTGTGGGCGACGCCGTCGAGGCCGTGGAGGTCGAGGACAAACGTCTTCAGCTCGTGGGTGAAGTTGCTGTTCCGGCCCGGGCGCACGTCGCTGAGGGTGAGCTTCGACTTGATGTGCATCTTGTCGATCGCGCGGGCGAGGTCGCCGCCGATGTTTGCGATCGCCAGGACCGTGTTGACCGCGTTGCTGCCCAGGTTGGTGACCCAGTTGTACATCTGTTGCTGGATCAGCCCATGGCCCAGCTCGAGAGCGCCGCACATGCCGTAGAAGTAGGGCTGGGCACCCGACCAGGACTGGAAATTCTGGGTGTAGAGATCGGTCAGGTCACCCGTCGGATGATTGACGGGCGTGCAGGTGTCGAAGTCGCCGCTCGTGCACTCCCACTTGCAGAACTGGCGGTAGATGATGTCGAGAACGAATGCGTAGGGGTCCTCGCCGTACTTCTTGTTCGCCGGGAGGCTCGGCTGCGAGATCTCGTGGTCGTCCGTGAGCTCGTCGAACATGTGCACCACCGTCCCCACCGACGGCGGGAGCACGCCCGTGAGGTCGAAGTGGTTGTCCAGCAGGTACGTGCCGTTGTACGTCACCGGCAGGTCCGAGATCGTGACGTTGGCGTTCGTGGTCTGGCCGCTGGTGACGGCGAGGGAGTTCACGCAGCCGAAGCCGAGGAGGTTCGCGCCGTTCTTGGCGGTGACGGCGACGGCGTAGTTGGCGCCGACGTTGACGCCCTGGAACTTGGGCTCGGCGGAAACGACCGCTTGGGGCGCCGAGACCTGGAGCGCGGTCGCGAGGGCGAAGGCGTCGAGGTCGCCGCAGGTCTTGTTCTGGTAGAGGTAGGCCTTGAACTCGTTGAAGGTCTTGGTGCCGCCGTAGGTCATCTTGACCAGGATGGCGCCCACCGGATCGGTGGTGACCGTCACGTCGAATGAGATCGGGCTCGCGCTCGGCGCGGAGGCCTGGACCTGGAAGTGCCCCGCGGTCGTGCCGCCGGTGACCGTGATCGTCGCCTCGCCGGCGCCGTTGGTCGGCGACGACATGGCGGAGAGCTGCGAGCCGCCGGCCGTGCCCTGGATGGCGAACGCGATGGAGACGTTCTCCTTGATGACGCCGTCGCAGGTGTAGCGCACCGTCAGGTCGGCGCTCGTGCCGGTCTGGATGGTGACCGCCTGCTGGCTCACGACGAAGAGCGCGGGCACGCAGTCCAGCGGCGCCGAGTCCTGCTGCTGATGTCCGCCGTCGCTCCCGGGCGGAACGTTGGCAGCATCGCCGCCGCAGCCCCCGGCGACGAGAGCCAGGGCGAACGCGCTAACGAGCATCGCCTCTCGCGTGCGCGAGCACGCACCACGCAACCGCGACATGGTTTTCTCCTCCCTTAAGCGGAAAAGATCAAAAGAACCCGACCAATCGCGATTCTATCCGGAAGGCTGGGCGATTTGGGAGATTTTTCTCCCGGCGTCGTGACGCCGGCGCGCGGGCGACACGACGCGCGGGGGCGGCGGCGCGCAGTTTCGCGCGGGGATTCGCGGGCTTGGACGCCGGAATCAGAGGCGCGCTGCGATCGCCTCGCACACCGTGCGCAGGGTCTTCACGCGTGCCCAGAGCTTGCAGTTCCCTTCGATGATCGTCCAGGGTGCATGGCGCGTGCTGGTACGCTCCAGCATCTCCGCCACGGCCGGCTCGTACTGCGACCACCTGTCCCGGTTGCGCCAGTCCTCTTCGGTGATCTTCCACCGTTTGTAGGCGATCTCCTCGCGCTCCTTGAAGCGCCGGAGCTGCTCGTCCTGGCTGATGTGCAGCCAGAACTTGACCAGGACCGCGCCGAAGTCGGTGAGCTGCTGCTCGAACTCGTTGATCTCGCGGTACGCGCGCTGCCACTCCGCCGGCGTGCAGAGGCCCTCGACGCGCTCGACGAGGACGCGGCCGTACCAGGTCCGGTCGAAGATGGTGAGGCGGCTGGCCTCGGGGAGGGCGCGCCAGAAGCGCCACAGATAGTGCCGCGCCTTCTCCTCGGCGCTCGGCGCCGCGATGGGGATCACGTCGTAGCCGCGGGGGTCGAGCTTCTCGATGAGCCGGCGGATGTTGCCGCCCTTGCCGGCGGCGTCCCACCCCTCGTAGCCGATGACGACCGGGACCCGGCGCTCGCGGGCGGCGCGCTGGAGCTCGTTGAGCCGGACCTGGAGCCGCGGCGCCTCCTGCTGGTACTCCTCGCGGGTGAGCGCCCTGGAGAGGTCGACGGTCGCGAGGATGGTCGCGGGCGCAGGCGCGGGCGCCGCAGGGGCCGGCGGGGCGGCGCGCTCCGGGTCGGCGGCGGCCCCCGCCGCGACCACCGCCGGGTGCCGTCGGAGCCCGTCCTCGATCGCGGCCACCACGGTCTCGACCGCCTTGACCTCGCCGAAGCGCAGGTCCTCGGCCTCGATGATGCTCCACGGCGCCCAGGTGCTGCCGGTCTCGCTGAGGAGGTCCTCGACGGCCCGCTGCCACTTGTCGTAGCGCCGGTGCTGGCGTCGATCGGCCGGCGAGATCTTCCAGCGCAGGGTCTCGTCCTTGAGGCACTTCCGGATGCGGCGGCCCTGCTCGCGCTCGGAGATGTGCAGCCACAGCTTGACGAGGACGTAGCCATCGTCGGTGAGCGTGCGCTCGAAGTCGTTGATGGCGGCGTAGGCGCCGCGCCACTCCTTCTTGCTGACGAGCTTGTCGACGCGCTCGACGAGGACGCGGCCGTACCAGCCGCGGTCGAAGATCGCCATGCGGCCGCGCGGGGGGAGCTTCTGCCAGAAGCGCCAGAGAAAGGGGTGGGCCGCCTCGTCCTCGGTGGGCGCGCCGATGGCGTAGACGCGGTAGCCACGTGCATCGAGCCGCCCCGTCATGAGCTGGATCGCCCGGCCCTTGCCCGACTCGTCCCAGCCCTCGACCACGACGATGATCGGGACCTTCAGCTCGCGCGCCTGCTGTTGCAGGTCGAAGAGCCGTTGCAGCAGCGGCTCCAGCCGGGCGCGGTACGCGTCACGATCGAGCGTGAGGCCGAGGTTCACCTGATCCAGCATGGTCCCCTCCTGAGCGGAGAGGGAGTATAGCTGAACCGCGGTCGTGCTAGCTGGGGTTTCGGGCGGAAGCGGCGGGCCCGAGCGGCGTGACCAGCGCGTGGAGCAGCGTCAGCGTCGGCGTCGCGACGTGGTGCTCCGCGGCGACGCGGAGCACCGCGCCGAGGATCGCGTCGGCCTCGTTCGGGCGGCGCGCCTCCGCGTCCTGGCGCATCGAGGTGAGGCCCTCGCGGTACTCCGGGCGGATCGTGAGGTTGCGCTCGACGATGCCGTCCTTGAGCGCGACGCGGGCGGCGCGGCCGACCGCGACGACCTCCTCCATGGCCGCCCGCAGGATGTCGCGCAGGCCTGGATCGTCCGCGGCCTCGCCGACGGTCACGCGGGCGAGCGCACTGACCGGGTTGTACGCCGCGTTCCACACGAGCTTGCCCCAGCGCAGCGCGCGCAGGTCGTCGCACACGCGGCAGGGCACGCCGGCGGCCTCGAGGTGCAGGCTGAGGCGGGCGGCGCGGGCCTTGTCGATCCCGGGGAGCGCGCCGAGGGTGATGCGGCCGCCCGCGATGTGCCGCACGAGGCCCGGCTCGGGGCAGTCAACGCCGACGTAGGCGGCGCCGCCGACGACGCGGGCGGCGCCCAGCTCGGCCGCCAGGAGCTGGTCCGCGCCGAGCCCGTTCTGCAGCGCGACGACGAGACCGTCGGGCGCGAGGACGCGCTGGAGGCTCGCGGCGAGCGGCGCGAGATCCGGCATCTTGACCGTCGCGAGCACGAGGTCGATGCTGCCCTCCTCGAAGCCGGCGAGGTCGCTCACGACGGGGAGCTGGAGCGTGTGCTCCTCGCCGTGGCTGCGCACGCGCAGCCCCTGGGTGCGCAGCGCCTCGAACCTCTCGCCGCGCGCGAGCAGGGTGATGGGCCAGCCGGCCCGGGCGAGCACGAACCCGAAGTAACCGCCGACGGCGCCGGCGCCCGCGATGAGCGTCTCCACGATTCGACTATAGCAAGAATCGTCGTCGGTGGATCACCCGAGGAGGCGCCAGTGCGCCGCGGGCTCGCGCCGCGGCGTCGCCTGCTCGACGACGGCCGCGAGGCGCAGCAGCAGCGCCTCTTGCCACGCCCGCCCGAGGAGCTGCAGGCCGACGGGCAGACCCAGCTCGTCGTAGCCCGCGGGGACGCTGATCGCGGGCAGGCCGGTGAGGTTGCCGACCGGGGCGAAGCGCATGATCTGCTCGAGCAGCTCGAGGTTCGACTCGCCCGTCGCGAGCGTGTCCGGGGGGATGACCGGCGCCGTGCACGCCGTCGCCGGCGTCACGATGGCGTCGACGTCCGCGAGGGCCGCGGCGAAGTGGCCGCACAGGCGCGTGCGGTGGCGCTGGGCGTTGACGTAGTCGACGGCCGTGAGCTGCTCGGCCAGCGCCAGGTTGAGGCGGGTGTCGGTGCCGTAGTCGCCGCGGTGGGCGGCCTGGTGTTCGCGGTGGGAGGCGGCCATCTCGGCGACGATCGTGATCAGGTGGACGGGCCGGACGAGGTGGAGCTCGGGGATGTCGAGCGTGACGATCTGCGCGCCGGCGGCGCGCAGCGACTCGAGCGCGGCGTTGCAGGCCTGCACCACGGCCGGCGCGGCGTCGTCGAACCAGGGGCGCATGACGCCGAGCCGCACGCCCGCGAGATCGTGCGCGCCGAGGCCGGCGAGCGTCGGCGCGGGGTGGCCGAGGCTGTTCGGGTCGGCGGCGTCGGGGCCGGCCATGAGCGCGTAACCGAGCGCCACGTCGGCGACGGTGGCGGCCAGGGGCCCGACGTGGGCGACGCTCCAGCACAGCGGCGCCGCGCCGTGCTCGCTGACGCGGCCGAAGGTGGGCTTGAGCCCGACCACGCCGCAGAGCGCGGCGGGGATGCGGATCGAGCCGCCGCCGTCGGCGCCCACGGCGATCGGGCAGAGCCCGGCGGCGACCGCGGCGGCCGGCCCGCTCGAGGATCCGCCCGGGGCGCGGGCCGGGTCGTAGGGGTTGCGCGCGGCGCCGTGGTGCGGGTTCACGCCCGTCACCCCGATGCCGATCTCGTGCATGTTGGCCTTGCCGATGAGCAGCGCGCCCGCCCGGCGCAGGCGCGACACGGTGGTCGCGTCGGCGGCGGCGGGTTCGCGGCCGAGGAAGCTCGTGCCCACGGTCGTCGGATAGCCCGCCTGGTCGAGCTCGTCCTTGACCGCGACCGGCACGCCGTCGAGCGGGGAGAGGGGCGCGTGGCGCTCCCAGCGCTCGGCCGAGGCCCGGGCGAGCGCGCGCACCTCGTCCTGGTGCTGCGCGACGAGGATGCGCAGCGGCGGGTCGTGCTCGTCGGCGCGGCGGCACGCCTCGAGCACGCGCTCGGCCACCTCGGTGGGGCTGCGTCGCCGCTCGCGGTAGGCCGCGGCGAAGTCGGCGGCGGTCTCGAAATCGTAGCCCGGCAGGGCCCGTCCCGCGACGGCCTCGAGCGGCTGGAGGTCGGGCGCGGGCTCGCCGGCGGGGGCGGGCGCCGGATCGAGGAACGGCGGCCGCAGCGGGTGCGCCTCGCGCGGCACGCGCGCGCGCAGGTCGGTGATCCCGGCCGGCCCCAGCAGGCTGCCGGCGAGCAGCGATTTCACGCCCCAGGTCTCGGCCATGCTCGCTGCCAGGCGCAGGCTCGCGCCGGCCATCCGGGGCGCCTTCAGGGGCTTCGCGTCGTAGCTCATGCTCACACCCTCCCTCTCCAGGCCGCCGTCGCGTGAGTGCTGGCGGGCTGTGCCTGCCAGCACTCTGCGCGGGGGGTCAAAGGGACCCTGTCAGGGTCCCTTTTGTGAGGGAAACATGTTTTTGCGCTGCTCACAACTTCGCGAGCAGCAGGCCCGGGACCCCTGGCGCGACCGTGGGGGCGGACTTATCTTGAGGGCATGAAAAACGTCCTTGCCCGTCAGACGACCGCACGGGCCGCCCTGGTGCCGCGGCTCGGCCACCTCCGCGCTCTTGGCCGTTTCTTCAAGGACCCCTCGGCCTCGCTCTGGGGCAAGGGGTTCGTCGTGCTGGCCGTGGCCTATGTGATCAGTCCACTCGACCTCATCCCCGACGTGATCCCGGTGCTGGGCTGGCTCGACGACATCGGCGTCATCGCCATCGCCCTCGGGTATCTCGGGCGCGTGCTCGAGCGCTACCGCTACCCGGTGCTCGAGACCACGGCGATGCCCGCGGATCCGCGCCTGCCGGCGCCCCAGCCGGTGGGCGTGCCGTACCCGACGCGCTAGCGGGAGCGGCTCAGCGGACGACGTGGCGGCCGAGCCGCACGCGGCGGAGCAGCACGTCGACGAGGAAGAGGGCGGCGCAGGCGCTGATGACCCAGGGCCACAGGTCGCCGTGGAACGGGATGCGCTCGCCGCGGGCATCGAAGACCGCGGCGGGCCCGAGCGCCTCCGCGCCGCCGGTGAGAGCCGCGGCGCGGGCGAGCACGCGGCCGTCGGCCGTGCCCCAGCGGTACTCCGGCGGGTACGACAGCGCGAGCGTGCCCGCGCTCTCGGCCACCGCCTTGCCGTCGATCCGGTGCACCGCCCGCAGCGCGTAGGCGCCGTAGCGGTCGAGGGGGAGCTCGGTCTCGTAGCGGCCCGCCGCCGTCTGCGTGAGCGGCAGCTCGCGCGGGTGCGCGGGCCGCCTGGGGTCGATGAGCTGCACCGTGGTCTCGAGGCCGTTCACGAACCGGTCGTTGCGGTTGACCGCGTCGACGGTGATGTGGGCGCGGCCACCGCTGACCTCGGTGCGCATCTCGAACGCCTCGGTGATGCGGTGGCGCATGACCGAGCGCACGACCTGCGCCCAGAAGCGGGGGTACCCGGCCCAGCGCAGCCACTGCACCGCCCAGCGGTTCTTCACGTCGCTCGTGAAGACGGCGGCTTGGCCGAGGCCGAGGCGCCAGCGGCTGAGCAGCGGCTCGCCGCCCGCGACCAGGATCGTCTCGGACATGGGCTTCGGCTTGGTCGAGACGTAGCCGTGCAGCGCGGGCGCCTCCTCCACGCCGGTGCCCTCGATCATCTCGACCCGCTTGGCGACGACGGCCCGCACGGGCTGCTCGACGAGGGCCGAGCGGGCCACCTCGGTCGTCTCCTTGGTGAAGAGGCGGGGGATGTTCTCGGCCTCCTCGGTGAAGTAGAACCGGCCGCCGCCGCGGCTCGCCATCATCCGCAGGAGCGTCTTGTCCGCGCCCTGGCCGACGCCGACCGTCGAGATGGTGATGCCGCCGCGGAGCATCTCGTCGCACATCTCGCCGATGCCCTCGTAGCGGGCCTGGCCGTCGGAGAGCAGGATCACGTGCTTCACCTTCGCGTGGGCGCCGCGGAGCATGTCGAAGGCCTCGCGCAGCGGCGGGATGAACGCGGTGCCGCCGCCCGCCACGATGCGCTGGATGTCGCCGAGGATGCGGGCGCGGTTGACGGCGCGCTGCAGCCGCACGATGACCTGCGCCTGCGCGTCGAACGCGACGACGCCGATGAGGTCGGCGCGGCCGAGCATCTCGGCGGTCGCGCGGGCCGCCTCCTTCGCGAGCTCGATCTTGGGCCCCGTCATCGAGCCCGAGCGGTCGATCACCAGCGCGAGCGCGAGGCCGGGCTCCTCGCGGCGCTTCTCGCTGTCGAACCGCACCGGCAGCACCTTCTCGAGGCGCGACCCCGAGTAGCCGCCGGAGCCGAAGCTGCCCTCGCCGCCGGTCATGATGAATCCGCCCCCGAGGTCCCGCACGTAGCTCTCGATCGCCGCCATCTGCCCGAGGCCGACGAAGGTCGAGGGCACGTCGCTCATGAGGACGAGGTCGTAGCGGTCGAGGTCCTTGGCCGAGCCCGGCAGGCCGTGCGGCCCGCGCACCTCGACGTCGATGCCCTGGCTCGAGAGCGCCCGGCTGAGGTACTGCGCCGAGCTCGTCTCGCCCTCGATGTAGAGGACCCGGGGCTTGCCGCGCACGCTGATGGTCGCGAGCGCCTGGTTGTTGTCCTTGAACGTGTCCTCGCTGAGGTCGCTCGCCTGCACGCGGTAGGTCACGAAGCCGGGCTCGCGCACCACCGAGCGGAACGGGACGAGGTTGCGGCCCGGCGCGAGCGGGACGACACGGCGCGGCTCGAGCCCGTTGAGGCCCTCGTCCTGGTGCAGCGTGAGCGTCGCCGAGGTCGCGAACGACGAGTACACCTCCGCGGTCACGGTGAAGGGCTGGCCGATGGTGACCTTGTCGGGGACGGCGAGGCTCGCGACCGCCACCTCCTTGACCGCCGCGGCCGGGAAGCTGCGATAGAGCAGGCGCACGCCGGCGCGGGCGGCGCGCTGGCTCTCGGCGATGAGGTCGCCGTCCGTCTCGGCCCCGTCGGAGAGCACGACCACGCGCTTGAGCCGGTGGTCGGCGTGCAGGCCGTAGGCGAGGCGCAGCGCGGCGCTGAGATCGGTCGCGTCGCCGCCGCCGGCGTGGCGGGCGAAGGGCGGGAGCGGGCCCGCGGCGGGCGGCTCGACCAGGCGCGGCCGGCGGGCGAACGTGATGATGCGCACGTCGTTGTCGCCGCGCGCCGCGAGGGCGCCGCTCACCTCGGCGTGGGCGGCCGCGAGCTGGGCGGCGCTGATGCTGTCGGAGACATCGACGAGGTAGACGGCGCTCACGCGGGTCTCGAAGCGCGTCAGCGCGGGGCGGGCGAGGGCGAGGATGAGGCCGCCGGCGAGCACGGTGCGCACGGCCGTCGAGAGCACCTGCTGGGCGGGCGACAGATCGGCCAGGCTGGCGGTGCGCACCAGCCACAGCCCGGGCAGCACGGCGAGGAGCAGCAGCCAGCGCGGCTGGAGCAGCTCGAGGTCGCGGCCGTGCACCCGGGTCGCGAGCACGTCGTGGCCGCGCAGCACGAGGAGGTGCAGCGCGGCGGCGATCACGGCCGCGGCCAGGATGGTGAGGCCGATCCCGAGCAACGGCCTGAGGTTGCGGCGTCCGTCCGACACGGGTGCCATAGTATGAGGCGACTTCGCCCGAGCGTCTATGTACGCGCGGGGAGGGGGGGCGACCTGGCGCTCCAGCGTTGGATGTGCGGCCCCAGAGGCGGTAGACTCGCGCGTATGCGCTCGATGGTCGCGCTGCTCATGCTTCTCTGGTCCGGCGGCGCGACGGCCGGCGAGTGTGACGATCGCGTCAAGGAGCTCAAGTCGTGGATGGCGCCGGCCGCCGAGCGGGTCGGCCGTGGCGCCTTCGCCTCCTTGCCCGGTCTGGCTGCGCGCCTCGCGCCGGCGCCGCTCAGGCCCACGACCGTGCCGCGCCACCCGGCCGCGACCATCGAGGTGCGCGCCGAGGGCTATGCTGTCGACGACAAGCCGGTCGCGGACGCGGGGGCCTTGAAGGCGGCGCTCGCGCGCCACCCGAACATCGTCTTCGCGAAGGGCAACCCCAACGCCGCTGCCCGTGGCCTGCTGGTCGCGGTGCACGCCGACGCGGCCGCCAGCCGGGTCAAGCCGGCGCTCGCGGCCGCCGGCGCGATCGGGGAGAAGCGCGTGTGGCTGCTCTTCGTCCCCGCGCAGGCCGCGCTCACCCCGCCGCCCGTGTCACCCGTGACCAAGGAGCTCGAGAGCGCCGGTCCCGACGTGAACCGGATCGTGCAGGTGGTGCGGACGACCTTCGAGCCCTGCCCGTCGCTCATCGACACGATGCGTCGGGCTAGCGGCATGTTCACCCTGAACCGCCTGCCGCTGATGCTGCAGGAGCTCCCCGCCGGGCTCGCACGATGTCGTTGCGCGACCCCACCGGCGGCGGTCGCGTCGATCCTGTGGGTGCTCGCGCTGCGCGACCTCGTGACCGCGGTGGAGCTGCCGCTGGAGCAGGCGGCTGCGCTCCCGTGGCCGGCGGACGTCCCCTGGCGGCGCCTGGCCCCCAAGGTCCTCGCCGCCGTCGGAAGGCAGAAGTAGGCTCCGGGCGTCGTGCCGGCGCGATGGGGCGGCCGTCGCGCCGTCGCTCAGCCGGCCTTGCGGCGGTGGCCCGCCGGGCGGTGGCCCGCGGCCTGACGCCGCCGGGCGCGCCCCTCGGCCGGCGTCTCGCCCTCGGCGGGCGCCTCGCGCGCGGGCTTGCGCTCCGGGGCCGGCTTCTGCTTGCCCTGCGTCTGCTCGAGGCTGCGCCGCAGCACGTCCATGAGGTCGACGACGCCGGTCGCGGCCCTGGGCTTGGCCTCGGCCTGGGGCAGCGGCTGGTGCTGCACCTTCGCCTCGATGATCTTGAGCATCTCCTCGCGGGAGTGGTCCTGGAACGCCGCCGGGTCGAACTTCGCGCTCATCGTGTCGATGAGCATGAGCGCGGTCTTCATCTCGGGCTCCGGCACCGCCGTGTCCCGGGGCAGGTCGAAGCTCGAGCGCTCGACCACCTCGTCGGCGAAGTGCATCAGCTCGAGCACGAGGGCCTCGCCGTCGGGCTTGACCGCCGCGAGGTGCTCCTTGGTCCGGATGACGACGCGGGCGATGCCGACCTTGCCCGACTGCCGGAGCGCCTCGCGCAGCAGCGCGTAGGCGTGGCGGCCCTTCTTCTCCGGCTCGAGGTAGTAGGGCTTGTCGAAGAAGATGGGATCGATCTCATCGAGCTTCGCGAACTGGACGATGTCGATGGCCTGCGTGGCCTCGGGGTGCACCTTCTCGAAGTCCGCGTCGTCGACGACGACGTACTGGCCCTTCTCGTACTCGAACCCGCGCTCGATCTCCTCCCACGCGACGTCCTGGCCATCCTCGCTGCAGCGCCGGACGAAGTTGATGCGCCCCTGGTCCTTCTTGTGGAGCAGGTGGAAGTGCAGCTCGTTGCTCCGCACGGCGGTGAAGAGCTTCACCGGGATCATCACGAGCCCGAAGTTGACGGACCCGGTCCAGATCGCGTGAGCCATGCACTTCTCGTAAGGGATCTCCCGAGCGAAGTCGAGCCTGTGGAGCGCGTCGCGTCCTGCCTGCGCAGCTCCGGCGCGACGGGCCGCGTGACCCCTGGGGCGGCTGATCCCAGGTGCTGAGGGGGCCGCGGTTGTGGGGGCCGCACGCGACCTGCATGATCAGTCAGCGGTGCGAATTCGATGTCCCACGTGCGGGCGCATGGGCATGCGTCGCGTGACTCGCGACGTTGCTGAGCAGGTCGGGCGCAAGACCGTCACCGTGCGGGGTCTCGCGATCGAAGAGTGCCCGCATTGCGCTGAGCGTCTCCATGATCTTCCGGCCCTCCAGCGACTCCGCGCGGCTCGGCGGGCCGGCCGGAGGTCGCGCGCCGCCTGAGCGGCCGGATCCGATCGTGATGCGTCGGCCGCAGGTCCACCACTCGACGAGGGTGAGACCGAGGGCGGCGACGACGAGGTAGAGCCAGAGGTCGCGGCGCACCGAGACGCGGTAGCCGCCGGGCCGGCCGAGCGTCCGGCCGCCGAGCACCAGCTCCCGCGCCGGCGCGATGGGTGGACTCGGCGGGGTCGGCGAGGTTGGCCGCGAGCTCGACGCGGCCGCCGCGCGAGTTCGGGACGGTCTTCGAGGTCCCGGCTGACGCTTTGGGACTCAAGTTCCAGGCGCGGGAACTGGGCGTGTTCCCCGACACGAAGCTCATCGACCTAGGCCTATGAGGCGGCCCCCGCCGCCGAAGAAATACGGAGGACGAACGTGAGAACGCGAGCAGTGCAGTGGGTCGCAGCAGGGGGAATGCTCCTCATGGGCGGGGTTGCCGCCGTCGCCGGGGCGAAAGCGAAGCCGGCCGTCGAGGTGAGCAGCGTTCAGATTGCCGTCACCGAACACGGGCTGCACGAGGGCAAACATGTCGTCGTCGTCAAGTTCGACGCAACCCTGAACAAGAAGGTACAGAAGGGCGCAGCTTTCAACATCAAGGCGAAGTGCAAGGTGGGGGGCAAGCTCAAGGTGGACACCAACACGGCCATGACGAGCAAGCTGCACGAAGTAGAACCCGGCGAAACGATCCAGGTCGAGGCCAAGCCCTTCATCCTGCATCCGCTGGATCAGCGGCCCGAAAACTGCTCAGTCGCCATCCACTTCGGCAAGATGTTCGGCAACACCGGCGCGAAGCTCGTCGAGCATTGCTGGACGGGTGAGGGCACAACTGAGGGGGCCTGCCCCAAGTAGGGCCGTCGTCCAGAAGCTCACTCGCTCTGTCGCCACCACGAGGGGAGGTGATACCGGGAGTAGTACCGCTTCAGGCTGGCGCCGTCATTCACGCCGTGCTCCCGGACGGTGCGGGGTCGCGCGATCGAAGAGTGCCCGGACGGCGGTGAGCGACTCCATGGTCTACCGGCCGCCCTTCAGCGCCGGCTCGGCGAGCCGACCCGAGGTCGCGCGCCGCCTGAACCCGTCGCCTCAGATCGTGATGCGCCGGTTGCAGGTCCACCGCTCGACGAGGGTGAGACCGAGGGCAGAGCCAGAGGTCGTGGCGCACCGAGACGTGGTAGTCGCCGGGGCGGCCGAGCAGTCCGGCCGCGGGGAGGTCGCGGCGGCGGTCGGCGGGCTGTTGCGGCGCCGAACCGCGGGGCGGCGGAGTCGGCGCGGCTACAGATCGAGCACGATCCGCACCCGCCGCTCGAGGTCGCGGAGGGTCGCGACCGGGAGCGCGCCCAGCTCGCGCTGGAACGACTCGTTCGCCACGGCGATCAGCTGCCCGACCAGTACGTCACTGTCGCGCAGGATCCCCCCGATGCCGCGGGCGAGCCGCAGCCGCAGCAGGCCGGCGTCGGGGATCAACTTCGTCGTCGTCGGCGCGACGATCGCGGACGGGTACCCCGCCTGGGACACCAGGTCCGACTGGAGCACCACGGCGGGACGGACCTTGCCCGGCTTCGTCTTGATGCGGGGGTTGAAA
Source organism: Polyangia bacterium (assembly GCA_036504295.1). GTDB lineage: Bacteria > Myxococcota_A > Polyangia > JACRCY01 > JACRCY01 > DASXVK01. The sequence goes on along the minus strand of DASXVK010000606.1, from coordinate 3,362 downwards.
TCGACGAGGTAGAGGTGGCCCCGCCGGATCACGGCGGGCGGCCTACTCATCGCGCGCGGCCGCGCCGGCCGTGAGCTGCTCGTTCTCCTCGCGATCCGCCACGGCGCAGCGCAGCACCGAGGAGCGGATCTCGACCCCGAGCCGCTCCCGCGCGAGCTGCGCGCGCAGGGCCTGCAGCGCGAGCCGCACGACCTGCGCCTTCGACTTCGCGCCGAGCTCGCGCATGAGCGTCTCGATCTCGCCGAAGTCCTCGCGCGACACGGCCACGGCGCTGGTGGCGGAGGGCGACCTTGGCTTGGCCATGAGTGACTCTTAGGAATAGCTTAGCATGGGCGTGCTCCATCGCAAGGACGCGGGAGCCACGACCGCCGCGGCGTCTCAGATGGTGATGCGCCGGTTGGAGGTCCACCGCGACGAGGGTGAGGCCGAGGGCCGCGACGACGAGGTAGCGCCAGAGGTCGCGCCGCACCCGAGACGCGGTAGCCCCCGGGCCGGCCGAGGGTCCGGCCGCCGAGCACGAGCGCCCGCGCGATGGTGGATTCGGCGGTGGCCGCAGGGTTGGGTAAATCGACCATCAAATGGCCGATTATCATCCACCGTCCGGTTGACCTCCCGCGCGGCGCGCGCGACAATGCACGCATGATCCCGCGCCACCTGCGCCGCCTGCTCGAGGACTCGCTCAGCGCGTTCCCGGCGGTGCTCCTCGTCGGCGCTCGCCAGGTCGGCAAGTCGACGCTCGCGGCCGCGCTCGCCGGCCCGGACTGGCCCGCGCGCTACCTCACGCTCGACGACCGCACCGTCCTCGACGCGGCCGCCGCCGATCCGGACGGTCTGCTGCGCGCCACCGCCACCCCCGCCATCATCGACGAGGTGCAGCGCACCCCCGACGTCCTCCGCGCGATCAAGCTCGTCATCGACCAGCGCCGCACGCCTGGCATGTTCCTGCTGACCGGGTCCGCCAACGTACTCACCCTCGCGACCGTCTCCGAGACGCTCGCCGGCCGCCTCGCCGTGCACGAGCTAGCCCCGTTCTCCTGGGCGGAGCTCGCCGAGCAGCCGGTGCCGGCGACGATCGACCGCCTCTTCGCGGCCTCCGACGCGCGCGCCCTGGTGAAGGGCTGGCCCTCTCGTGTGCCCGAGGCGCGCGGCGCCGAGCTACGGGACCTCATCCTGCACGGCGGCTACCCGACCCCGGCCCTCATGCGCTCGCCGCGGGCGCGCCGGACCTGGTTCGAGAGCTACCGGCAGACGTACCTCGACCGGGACCTGCGCGACCTCGCGAACATCGAGCACCGCCCCGACTTCGGCCGGCTGCTCACGACGCTCGCCCTGCGCACCGGCACGATCCTCAACCACGCCGAGCTGAGCCGCGACGTGGGTCTGCCCGTCGCCACCATCCGCCGTTACTTCAACCTCCTCGGCCAGACGTTCCAGCTCCATGTCGTCCCGCCGTACGCGGCCAACGTCGGCAAGCGCCTCGTCAAGACCCCGAAGGTCTACCTCACCGACACTGGGCTGTGTTGCCACCTCGTCGCCGCCTACTCGTGGGACGCGCTCGCGCGCGGCGAGCGCGCGGGGGCTATGGTGGAGACCTGGGCGGCGGCCGAGCTGCGCAAACTGATCGCCCTCGCGGGCGAGCACACCGACCTCTGGTACTACCGGACCCACGGCGGCGACGAGGTCGACTTCGTGCTCGAGCGCGGGGGCGAGCTCGTCGGCGTGGAGGTCAAGCTCGCGGCCGGGCTCGACCGCCGCCACCTCGGGGGCCTCGTCGCGGCCCGGGCGGCCCTCGGGCGGCGCTGGCGGCTCGGCGTCGTCGTGCACGGCGGAGCGGAGACGCTCGCCATCGACGAGCGCACCGCGGCGGTGCCGTTCAGCGTGTTCTTCGGGCGGGATCAGTAGGCGGAGGTCAGATGGTGATGCGCCGGTGGTAGGTCCACCACTCGATGAGGGTGAGCCCGAGGGCGGCCACGACGAGGTAGAGCCAGAGATCGCGTCGCACCGAGACGTGGTACCCGCCGGGCCGGCCGAGGGTCCGCCCGCCGAGCACCAGCTCCCGGGCCGGCTTGATGGTGGACTCGGCGGGGTCGGCGAGGTTGGCCGCGAGCTCGGTCCGGCCGCGCGGGAGCTCCACGGCGTAGTAGCCCGCCGCGCGGCCATAGTAGGCCGCGCGGCCGTCGTGGACCGGGGCGCGCTCCGCGGCGCCGCCCTCGGGGGTGACCGTGATCTCCTCGCCGGCGCCGTCGGCGGCGATGGACCAGGTGCGGCCCGTGCGGTAGCCCGCCATGAACTCGATGTCCTCCCCGGCGAACCAGTCGAGGGCGTTCGCGAGCAGGATCGGGAAGGCGGGGCGCATGGGCAGGTCGCTGCGCCGCAGGTCGAACCCGAGCGCGGCCAGCTTCACGGCCGCGGTGCGGCGCGCGACGAAGACCGGCTGGCGGAAGCTCGCGGCCACGACGGTGTCGCCGGGCCGGGGCGTGAACACGGAGGCGCGGCTGATGTTGGTGTCGGTCAGCGTCAGCCAGCGCGCGAGCGGGTGCTTGCCGAGGTCGGTGATCACCGGGCGCGCCACCTCGCCGCGGATGGGGAAGGGGCTGCCCGCGCCGCGCGGGTCGAGGTAGAGGTAGGCGCCGGCCTCGGGCGCGGCCGTGGGCGTGAACGCGTCGAAGATCGTGAGGTCGTAGCCGGGCCGCGGGCCCTGCCAGGCGCCGGGGCGGACGCGGTCGTAGTCGAGCGCCTGGTCCTCGCCCCCGCCGCCCAGCGCGAGCAGGGCGCCCTCGAGGAAGAGGTTGCCTTCGGAGACGAGCAGCACCTTCAGCCGCCGCCGCTCGGGCATCAGGGCGACGGCGCGGTCGTCGAGCGGGAAGGCGTCGAGGGGCAGGGCGGAGCCGTCCGCGCGGCCGAGGCGGGCCTCGAGGCGGCTGCCGGCCGAGGCGAGGTCGGGGTAGATCTGGCGCACGCGGCCCCGCGCCGGGAGCTGCAGCGTGCGCAGGTCGCTCGTCACGCCGCCCGCGAGCAGCTCGAGGCGCACGGTCGCGGGCTCGTCGCGGAAGTTCTGCACCTCCAGGAAGACCTCGTAGGACATCTTGTTCTGGGGGTAGCGGCGCACGTTGAACGCGACGATGCCGACGTTGTCGCCGCTCACGCCGACCGGGACGTAGCTTGCCGTGACGCCCGCGAGGTCGACCGGCTCGAGGAGGTCGGGGTCGCCCTCGGCGCGCGGCGCCGCGCCCGCCGGGGCGCTGGCCGGCCGCGACGCCGGGGCGCCGGCGGGCCGCGACGCCGGGGCGGCGCTGGCCGGCCGCGACGCCGGGGCGCCGGCGGCCCAGGAGACGGCGGCCAGCTCCGCGGGCGGGTAGGCG
>DASXVK010000605.1:0-1632 GCA_036504295.1 Polyangia bacterium | reverse complement strand
GGGGCCGGGGCGAGCGGCGCGGGCGCCGGCGCGACCACCGCGCGCTGCGAGTCGGGGACCGGCAGCGCCGCCGGCTGGGACGCCGCGTCGGGCAGCGACGCGGGCAGCGACGCGGGCGGCGGCGCCGCCGCGTGCCGCCGCCCGCGCGGCGCGGCCCGGCCCCCCGGCGCGGCCGGCGCCACGACGCCGGCCTCCGCCGCCCGGCGCGCCGCCGCGCGCCAGCGGTGCATGGCCGCGCTCGCCGCCGCCATCGAGCCGACCAGCAGCACCACCGCGACCGCCGCCCACGCGAGCCGCGCCCCCGGCCGGCGGCGGGCCCGGGCGCCGGCCGCGCCGTCGCGCGCCGCGAGGGCCCGCCGCAGCCGCGCCTTGCGGGCGGCCGACGGCGCGAGCGGCGGGACCGCCGCGACCAGCCGCGCCATGCCGGCGACCCCGGGATCCGCCGCCTCGGTCTCGTCTCGCAGCCTGCGCATCATTCACCCTCGCTGCGCCGCAGGTCGGCGTAGAGCCGGAGGAGGTCCCGGCGCGCGTGGTGCAGCCGCGTGAACACCGTCGCCGGCGACACGCCCTCGAGCGCCGCGATCTCCTCGCCGGTGTAGCCCTCGATCTCGAACAGGATGAAGGTCGTCCGCCGCCGCGCGCTGAGCCGCTCGAGCAGGCGCGCGAGCGTCCGCGCCGCGTCCCGGCGCTCGAGGGCCTCGGCGGGGCCGGGCGCGGCCGACGGGACGTCCTCGAGGACGACCTCGCGCCGGCGGAAGAGCCCGCGGAACCACGCCCGCCGGCGCCAGTCGCTCACGGTGTTGGCCGCGATCCGGTAGAGCCAGGCGCGCAGGTTCCGGCCGTCGAAGGCCGGCAGCTTGCGGCCGACCACCACGAACACCTCCTGGGTCAGATCGTCGAGGTCGGCCTCGAGCCCCCCGAGCGCCCGGGTCCAGCGCGACACCTCGTCGAACCACGCGTCGTACACCGCGTCGAAGTCGCGCGCGGCCCCGGCCGCCGAGGCGGGGCCGGCGTCGCTCGTGAGCGCGGCCGTGGCGAGGTCGACCCGGAGCATCTCCCCCCCATCATGGGTGGCGGCGCTCAAAATCTTCCATCCAGGGCCAGCGCCGCGCCGGCCACCACCCGGACCCAGAGCAGCGGGGTGCGCCCGACCTCCCCCAGGCCGGCGACGGCCAGGTCGTACGGCCGGGGCAGCAGGGTGGCCTCGAGCCCGACGAACGGCGCCACCCGGCCGCCGCCACGCCACCGCGCCGTCACCGCGCCGTGCAGCCCGAGGTCGAGCCGCGTGGTGCCGAGATCCGCCGCGAAGCCCTGCCCGGTCACGGCGAGCGCGGCCGCGGCCAGGCCCACCCCGGCGATCAGCTCGAGGCGGCGCGCCCGCACCGCCGCCGTCAGGTCGAGCTCGACCGGCACGCGGGTGAGCCGCGCCTGGCCGCGGGCGAGGGTGACAGTGGCCGGCGCGAGGCCCGCGGCACCGAACGCCACGCCCAGGCGGCGGCCGGCGACCCGCAGGCGCACCGCGCCGCCCCCGGTCACGCCCGCGTCGTTGCCACGGCCGGGCGCCGCCGCCTCCCCGACGCCCCCGGCTTCGAGGGTGACGAGGGGCGCCCGCGGCGCGGCCGCCGGCGGCGC
>DASXVK010000604.1:0-26327 GCA_036504295.1 Polyangia bacterium | reverse complement strand
GCGGCCCCCGACGGGCGGCTGGATCAGAAGTTCAGGTTGAGCCCGAAATTGATGTCGATGTTGAAGGTGGCGTCGGGGGCCGCGGCCAGGGCGTTGACCTCCGCCTGCAGCCCGACGACCCGCGTGATGTCGTAGTACACGCCCGCGAACGGCCCGAAGAGGAAGGGGCCGGCCTTGACGGTGTCGACGATGTCGCGCGACTGGATCGCCGGCACGTCCGCGTTCGTGGCCACCTTGCCCAGCGCCACGCGATGGCGGATGTAGCCGCCGCCGACCGCGCCGCCGACGTAGTAGCGGACCTTCTCCTTGCCGAAGAAGTACAGCGCGCGGCCGAGCACTCCCGGGGCGGCGTTGGCGGCGCCCGGATCGGCCAGGGTCAGCACCTGGATGCGCGCCTGGACCGACAGCGCGAAGCGCTCGCCGAGATAGAAGCCCAGCTCGGGCGAGAGGTGCATTGGCGCCGAGGCGAACCCGGTCTTGATCGGCGTCGCCTTCGAGCCCGTCCACGTCACGCAGTAGCCCGAGTAGTTCTTGCCGTCGGGCTGCCCGCCCTCGTTCCACGCGCACTCGGAGTTGCCGGTCGCCAGGCCGAAGCCGGTGCCAAAGCCGACGGTCAGCCAGAAGCGGCGGCCGCGGATCGTCGGGCCCGTCGGCGGCTGCTCCTGCTCGCGCTGCTTCTTGATGCGCGCCGCCTTGAGCGGGTCCTCGTCGTCGCCGCCGACGCGGCCGTCGGGGTTGCTGCCGTCGCCGGCCGCGGCCTCGAGCACGCTGATGATGTTCGGCGAGCCCGACGAGCCGTTCGCGATGAGCGGGCGGCCGCGCGTGTCGCGCACCTCGATGTAGTACTGCAGGACCTTGCCCTGCACGGCGTCGGCCGGGATCTGCCCGGTGTAGACGCCCTTCTTGTTCTTCGCCATGTCGGCGAGGACGTAGTCCTCGCGGCCGGTGCCGCGGTAGAAGAGGAGGACCTTCGCCGCGTTGATCTCGGCGCCGAGCTCCGCCTTGACGACGATCGGGAAGCCCGCCCGGGCCTCGTTGACCGGCTCGTGGACGAGGCCCTCGACCTTGCCGGAGGGCTCGGGCTCGGGCTTCGGCTTCGGCGGCTCCGGCTTCGGCGGCTCCGGCTTGCGCCCCTTGCCGACCTCCTTGAGCGCGTCGTTGAAGACCTCCTGCAGCTCCGGCGTGGCGAGGGCGCCATCGAGCTTCGCATCGGGCCGGACCTTGAGGCCGCGCACGAACTGCATGCGCCCGCGGTCCTTGTCCTTGAAGCCGCCGATGTAGACGACGCCGAGGTTGAGGTAGGTCTTGGCCGCGATGGGGTGCCCGCCCTCCTCGAGCCCCGACGAGCGCACCAGCGCCACGGCGTCGGTGAGCGTCTTGCGGGCGGAGTCGAACTCGAGGAGGTCGTAGTCCTCCATCGCCCGCTTGTTCATCTGCTCGAGACGCTTGATGGTGGCGGCGTCCTGCGCGGCCGCCGGCGCGGCGGCGGCGAGCACGAGCACGACCGCTCCGAGGAGGGTGACGCGGCGGCTGCGGACTCTGGCGTGCAACATCAACGGGACCTCGGCTCTGCTGCGGCGCTCGCCGGGGCGGCGCTCCACGCAGCTACTTGATGATCATGAACTCGACGCGCCGGTTCTGCTCGCGGCCGGCGGCCGTGCGGTTGCTCCCGATCGGCTGATCCGGGCCGTAGCCCTTCGACTCGAGCCGACTGGCGTCGATGCCGTGCTCGACGAGGTACGTGCGCACCGACGCGGCGCGCGCGTCGGACAACCGCATGTTCATCTTGTACCCGCCGCGGATGTCGGTGTGGCCCTCGATCCGGAGGCGCAGCTTCGCGTGCGCCTTGAGCGCCTCGACCACCTGGTCGAGGAGCGGGAAGGAGCGCGGGAGGATCTTCGACTTGGCGGTGGCGAAGAAGATCTTCTCCTTGATCTCGATCTTGTCCTCTTTGACCTCGATCAAGGTGAACTTCTTGGGGCAGCCCTTGTTGTCGGCCGGGCCGGGCTCGTCGGGGCAGTCGTCGAGGCGGTCGACGACGCCGTCGCCGTCGCGGTCCTTGTCCGGACAGCCGTCGTTCTCCTTGGGCCCCGGCTCGTTCGGGCACTTGTCGTCCTTGTCCGCGATGCCGTCCTTGTCGTTGTCCTCGTCGGGGCAGCCGTCGGCGTCCTCGAACCCGTCCTTGTCCTCGGGCTCGTTGGGGCACTTGTCCTGCGCGTCGGGGATGCCGTCGCCGTCGTTGTCCGGGTCGGGGCAGCCGTCCTCGTCCTGGAAGCCGTCCTTGTCCTCCGGCTCGGTCGGGCACTTGTCGATGTCGTCGGGGATGCCGTCGCCGTCCGTGTCGATGATCTTGATCTCGGTCTTCGGCGGCTCGACCCGCGGCGCGATCACGACCTTGCGGGCGCAGCGCTCGGGCGGCGACTCCTGGAACGCCTGACGCGCGTACTTGTCCGCGTCCTTGACGTGCGTCTTGGCGCGGAAGTAGTTGCCCTGATCCAGCTCGTCGTCGGCGGCCTGGGCGTTGAACTCCGCCAGCGCGAGCGGCTTCGGCGCGCAGGTGTACGCGCCGTTCTCGCGCGCGGTCTTGATGACGTTGCGGATGCCGCGCACCTGGCCCTCGAGCTCGAGCCCGGCGCAGCCGGAGCCGGCGCCGAGCGCGAGGAGGCAGAGCGCGAGCGGGAGGCGAGCCAGCCGTGCGCCGGTCATCGCGCGCCGCCTTCCGGCGCCGCCGGAGCGACGGGCGCGGTCGGCTCGGCGCCGCCCGGCTGCCCCTTCTTCTCCAGCGACAAGGCGCGCGCCTTGAGCGCCGCCTCCTCGGCCCGGCGGCCGTAGTCGATGGCGACCTGATAGCGGGCGTAACCCGCCACCTCGCGCGACTTGTGGAGGAACTCCTGCGCCGTGTAGTACTCGTACGGCGCGAGCTTCTCCGCATCGACCTTCTGCGCCGCCGCGAACGCCGTCGCGGCGCGTCGCGTGACCTGGTTGAGATACTCGACGGGCCCGCAGCCGATCAGGCCGAGACACAAGACGAGCGCCGCGACGCCGAGACGCGTGCCACGCATGATAAGCCTCCGAGAAGACGCCCGCATCTCCCGGGGACGCTATCAAACCTGCTCTCGGCGGTCAACTACGAGTGGCGGTCGGGCTCCTCGGGCAACGCGGGGAGGTCCGGGCGCGTGGACTCGACGGGCGGCTCGGCGTGGGGCCGCCCCGGATCGGGCGGCGGCATCCGGCGCTGGGTCGAGTCCCGCAGCGGCGCGTGGCGCGCGGTGGTCGTGTCGGTCGCGGCCGGGATCTCCGTCGAGGGCACCGGCCCCGTCGGGCAGGGGCCCCACATCTCGGGCGGGGCGAGGCGGGCGTACACCTCGAGCAGAGCGCGCCGGGCCGCCGAGGCCGGGTGCCGCTCCCGGGCCGCGCGGTAGCCGGCCTCCGCCAGGCGCGCCCGCAGCTCGGGGTCGCCGAGCAGGACCAGCACCTTGGCGGCGAGATCCCGGACGTCGCCGGGCGTGAACATGAGGCCCTCCTGGCCCTCCTTCATGAGCTCCGCGACGGCGGCGCGGCGCGGCGCGACCACGGGTCGGCGGCAGGCCAGGTACTCGAGCACCTTCGTCGGGTAGGAGCTGAGCGGCCGGTCGTGCTCGTCGGCCGCGTGCGGCGCGACGCACACCGTGGCCGAGCTGATCACCCGCGGCAGGTCGCCGTGCTCGACCGGCCCGAGCCGGCGCACGACGCTCTGGAGCCCGAGCCGCTCGGTCGCCTGGTCGAGCGCCTCCTCGAAGCCGGGATCGACCGGGCCGGCGAGCCAGAGCTCGATGGCGCGGTGCTGCACGATCTCGCGCGCCGCCTCCAGCATCAGGCGCACGCCCCGCGCGGGCCCGAGGCGGCCCGCGAGCAGCACCCGGGGCGGATCGGGCTCGGCCGCCTCCTCCCAGTCGAACAGGTCGATGTCCACGCCCGGCGCGACCACGGACACCTTCGTGCCCAGCCCGCGGCGGCGCAGGAAGGCGCCGGCCGCCTCGGTCGGGACGATGACGCGGTCCGCCGCCTCGAGACAGAAGGCCTCGTCCCGCCGCAGCGTCGCCGCGAGCGCGGGATCGATCCCCTTGGGCTCGCCCTCGGGCGAGCGGGCCACCTCGAAGATCGTGCGGGTTCCGAGCTCGCCCTTGGCCTCGCACACCGGCCGGCCGCCCCAGGGACAGCGGAAATGGACGACGTCGTAGTCGACGCCGTCGAGCTGCCGGCGGACCGCGCGGCGAAACGCCTCGACCTGCTCGGAGAGCGGGCCGCTCGTGCACGGGACCCGCAGCATGCGCGTCTTCATGAACCGGTCGACGTACGGGAGGTCGGGCGACTTGACCGTCACCACGTCCACGGCGTAGCGCGGCGCGAGCGCCTTGAGGTGATTGACGAGCTGAACCGAGTGCCGTCCGGGCGACGGGACCACGCTGAAGGCGATGACGAGGACACGCTGCATGGGTCAGCCGGCGCCCGCCCCGGCGCATTTCGCCGCGGTTCGAGCTTGTCACGGGGCTCAATCTGGTATATTAGCAGAACGACTCAGAAACGCCTCACGACCCTTTCGGCCCGCCCGATGACTTGGGGGGCACGACGCACGAGTGGGAGGAATATCTGTGAAACAGCTTGTCACCTATCTCCTACAGCACATGATCCTCGACTTCGAAGGCGACCTGACCCTCGAGATGGTCCGGGATTTCCTGCGCGATGACGATAGCCGTGAGTCCCGGGCGCTCCTCGCCAAGCTCGTGGCCGACCGCGGCGTCTCCGACATGATGATCACGCTCGCCGACTGCCTCCAGGAGAACATCCGCACCGGCATCAGTGACGAGGCCGTCCGCGAGCAGATCCGTATGTACGCCGAGTCGTGATCCGCCTCTCCCCCAGCATCCTCGTCTGCTCCCTCGCCGCGCTCGCTTCCTGCACCGAATCCGGCTCGACCCCGCTCTTCGAGCACCCGGTCCCCGCACCGTTCACGCTCACCGGCCAGGATCCGGCGCCCGACGAGACCGACGTGCCGGTCGACCAGCCGATCGCGTTCACCTTCTCGGACGTGCCCGACCCCGACTCGCTCAGCCGGCTGAGCTTCGCGCTGACCTCGGGCTCGCTCCTCTTCACCGGCGGCTTCCGCGTCGATCTCATCGAGCGCCGCGTGCGCTACGTGCCCGCGCGCGACCTGCCGCCGCACCTGCTCATGCGGGTGCACGTGGGCGCGGGGATCACGTCGCTCGACGGGCGCCCCCTCGCCGCCCCCGCCGACTGGAGCTTCACGACCGGCACGACGGACGGCGGCGCCCCGCCGCCCGTTCCGGAGCTGCACGCCGACGACGTCGCGCCGCTGTTCGTGACGCGGTGCGCGGGGAGCTGCCACGCCGGCCCGGGGGCGACGCTCGGGGTCAATCTCGAGACCGCGCAGGCGGCCTACGACACGCTCGTCGGCCGCAGCGCCCGGGAGCGACCGCCGCTGTACCGGGTCGCGGCCGGCGACAGCTCGCGCTCGTACCTCTTGCGCAAGCTGCTCGGCGCCCAGACGATGGTGGGCGACACCATGCCCCCGCCTCCCGCCGAGCCGCTGACCGCCGCGGAGCTGCGCCAGATCGCCGACTGGATCGACGGCGGCGCCCGGAGATAGCTCACGCCTTCGTGAGGTTCAGGACGGCGGTCCGCAGGTCGTCGAGCTCGAAGGGCTTGTTGAAGACCGCCGCGGCCCCGAGGCGGCGCGCCTCGGTGTGGGTCTCGTCGTCGCCGAACCCGGTGATGAGGATGACGGGCGTCTCGACCTCCGCCCGGCGCAGGCCGGCGAGCATGTCGAGGCCGCTGAAGCCGGGCATGCGGATGTCGGAGATGATGACGTCGGGCGGCTCGGCGCCGTCGTTGGCGAGGGCGAGGCCGAGGTACTCGATGAGCTGATCGCCGTCCTCGACCTCGATGACCTCGTAGCCGTCGCGCTGCAGCATGGCGCCCAGCATCTGCCGGAGGTCGCCGTTGTCCTCCGCGATCAACACGCGGCGCGGCGTCATCGCCACGACCGCCTGGTGCAGCGTCAGCCCCCGGGGGAGGCGGCTGAACCTCCGGTCACGCACCCTGCCACGCAGCCGGCGGCGGACCATCACGACGGGGGCTCGCTCCCCCGCGAAACCATCCATGAAGCGCGCGTATGATCCGTCTCCGTCCCGACCCATCGCCACCCTCGAAGCCCCGGCACGCACGGCATGTGCCGCTCGCGTGCGGGCATCTCCTCCTCGGTGGCTCGCTAGAGAAATACGCCCGGCCCCCGGGGCAGTATTCCCCGGCGCGCACGAAATCAGCCCCGCCGCACGGGCCCAGCGGCGTCCCGCGCGCGATCGTGGCGTTCCGCCCCGTCGGGGCGCCCCGCCACGGCCCGACCGCGGCGCCCCCCTAGTCCTTGACCTTCTCGCCCGGGTCGGCGCCGTAGCGCTCGAGCTTGCGGTAGAGGGTCTTGCGGTCGACCTTGAGGATCTGCGCCGCCAGGGTCTTGTTGCCGCCGACGGCGTCGAGGACGCGCAGCACGTAGCGGCGCTCCACCTCCTCCATCGGCACGAGCTCCGGCGGCGCGCCGGAGTCGGCGAGCGGCAAGTTCGCGCCGCGGTAGGCGCGGATCTTGTCCGGGAGGTCCTCGACGGTGATCTGCTCGAAGCGCGTCAGCGCGACCGCGCGCTCCAGGCAGTTCTGCAGCTCGCGCACGTTGCCCGGCCACGCGTACGCGAGCAGCCGCTCGGCCGCGGCCGGCGAGAGGCCGCTCACGTTCTTCGCGGTCAGCCCCGCGAAGTGCTCGACGAAGTGCTGCGCCAGCAGCAGCACGTCGTTGCCGCGGGAGCGCAGCGGCGGCAGGTGCACGTGGATGACGTTGACGCGGTAGAAGAGGTCCTCGCGGAAGCGCCGATCCCTGACCCGCGCCTCGATGTCACGGTTCGTCGCGGTGATCACGCGCGCGTCGAACGCGACCTCGCCGTCGCCGCCGACGGGGCGCACGACCCGCTCCTGCAGGGCCCGCAGCAGCTTCGGCTGCAGCCCGAGCGGCATCTCGCCGATCTCGTCGAGGAAGAGGGTGCCGCCGTGCGCCTGCGCGAACAGGCCCTGGTGGCTCGTCTTCGCGTCGGTGAACGCGCCGCGGGCGTGGCCGAAGAGCTCGCTCTCGAGCAGCGTCTCGGGCATGGCGCTGCAGTTGATCGCCATGAACGGCCCCTCCCGGCGCGGGCTGCGCCGGTGCAGGGCCCGCGCGACGAGCTCCTTGCCGGTGCCGCTCTCGCCAGTCACCAGCACCGAGGCGTCGGACTCGGCGACGCGCTCGAGCAGGTCGTACACGCGCTTCATCGCCTGGCTCGCGCCGAGCAGCCCCTCGAAGCGCGGCGAGTCCGCCATGGCCTCGCGGAGGCGCTTGACCCCCTCGCGCAGGAGCCGCGCCTGCATCGCACGCTCGAGCGTGAGCTCGAGGGCGTCGAGGTCGAAGGGCTTGGTGATGAAGTCGTACGCGCCGACGCGCAGCGCCGAGACCGCGGTCTCCATGCTGCCGAAGGCGGTGATCACGATCACGGGCAGGTCCGGCCGGTTCGCGGCGATCCGCTCGCACAGCTCGAGCCCGTTCATGCCGGTCATGTTGACGTCGGTGACGACGACGTCGAAGTCGGTGGCCGCGAGCAGCTCGAACGCGTCGAGGGCCGAGGTCTGCCAGGCGGTGCGATAGCCGCGGCGGGTGAGCCCGGCCTCGAGCGTCTCGCACATCATCCGGTCATCGTCGACGATCAGCACGCGCCCGCTCATGGTCGGGTCTCCCACACCCGGAGGAAATACCGCTTCCCCATGATCTTGCACAGAAATGAAGAGAATGTCATCCCCCCCGACGGGGTTCTGCCCGGCGGACGAACGGGCGCCCGCGACGGCGCCCGCCGCCGCCGACCGGCCGCGCGGACCCCAGGGGCGGTTTGCCTCGGTCGGTAGTAGAATCAGCGCTCCCCCTCGCGTGTTCTGATGCCTGAGCTACCCCGAAGGCTGGTCGTGGCCACGATACTGGTGCTGGTGGGCGCGTGTCGCGGCCCCGGCGCGGGCGCGCCGGCATCGGTCGCGGCCGGGGCCAGCGCCGGGCTCGCCGCGGATGGCGGCCTCGCCTTCGCCTTCGCGGACGGCGGCCGGCTCCCGCCGGCCAGCGTGCGCGCGCTCATCGCGGCGGAGGGCGAGGTCGTGTCGTACGCCATGCCGGACGAGTGGGCGAACCAGGGCGGCCTGTGGCGGGAGGTCGGCGCCGCCCACGGCCTGCGCCACCGCGACACCGACATGTCCTCCATCGAGGAGCTGCAGAAGTTCGAGGCCGAGCGCCGCGCCCCCGTCGCCGACGTCGGCGACATCGGCCTCGGGTTCGGCCCCGTCGCGCGGCAGCGCGGCCTGTGCGCGCGGTACAAGAGCAGCCACTGGGACGAGATCCCGGCGGACCTCAAGGACCCCGACGGCTGCTGGGCGGCGGCCTACGCCGGCGTCATCGCGTTCGTGGTCAATCGCCGCCTGGTCCCGGACCCGCCCCGCACCTTCGCCGATCTGCTCAAGCCGGCGTACCGCTGCTCGGTCACGATCGACGACCCGCACATGTCCGCCCAGGGCCTCATGGGTGTGGTCGGCGCGGCCTACGCGATGGGCGGCAGCGAGCGCGACGTGCGCCCGGGCGTGGACTTCTTCGCGCGGCTCGTGCGCGCCGGCAACTACAAGCCCGCCAAGCCCTCGCTCGCGAACCTGCAGGGCGGCGAGATCCCGATCGCCATCCTGTGGGACTTCGTCGGGCTCGCCTACCGCGACCGCATCGGCCCGGAGCAGCCGATCGAGGTGTACGTGCCGCAGGACGGCGCCGTCGGCGGCGCCTACGCGGCGATCATCAACCGCTTCGCGCCGCACCCGGCCGCCGCGCGCGCCGTGAACGAGTGGATCTTCTCCGACGCGGGCCAGCGCTCCTACGCGCGCGGCTACGCCCGGCCGATCCGCCGCGTCGCGCTGCCCGAGGAGATCCGGGCGCGGCTGCTGCCCGAGGCCGAGTACGCCCACGCGCGGCTGCTGCGCGACCACGCGGCGCTCGAGGCGGCGAAGGCGACGGTGCGCGCCGCCTGGGGGCCGCAGGTGCTGGCCCAGTGACGCGCCCGCGCAGGAGCGCGCTCGGCGCCGTGCTCGCCGTCGCCCCGTTCCTCGGGTTCTGCCTCCTCTTCGAGGTCGCCCCGCTCGCCCTCATGCTCGGCCGCAGCCTCGTCGCCGACGGCGGCGGCCTGACGCTGTCGCACTACGGCCGCGCCTTCACGGCCGAGTACCGCGGCGCGCTGCTCAACAGCGTGCTCATCTCGGTCATCTCCGCGGCCATCGGCACCGTCCTCGGCGCCGTCGCGGCCTGGGCGGCGCTGCACAGCCGCTTCGAGCTCGTGCGCCGCGGCGTGACCGCGCTCGCGAACGTGACCTCGAACTTCGCCGGCGTACCGCTCGCGTTCGCCTTCATCGCGACCCTGGGCACGAGCGGGTTCGTGACCGCGTGGCTCGACCGGGTCTTCGGCCTCGACCTGTGCACCTGGGGCCGCTTCTTCTACAAGGCTCCGGGCGTCACGCTCGCCTACGTCTACTTTCAGCTCCCCCTGATGATCCTCATCATCACGCCGGCGCTCGGGGCGCTCAAGCCGGAGTGGGCCGAGGCCGCGGCGGGGCTCGGCGCCAGCCGCCGGACCTACTTCCTGCGCGTCGCCCTGCCGGTGCTGCGGCCGGCGCTGCTCGCCAGCTTCATGCTCCTGTGCGCCAACGCCCTCGGCGCCTACGCCACCGCGTTCGCCCTCGCGCAGGACAACGTCAACCTCCTGCCGATCAAGATCGGGTTCCTCATGACCGGCGACGTCTCCCTCGACGCGGGGCTCGCGAGCGCCCTCGCCGTCGCGCTGGTCGCGCTCATGGCCGTGCTCATCCTCGGCTACCAGGCCCTGATGGCGCGCGCCCGGAGGACGGCGTGATCACGCGCTCCCGCCTGTGGCAGACCGCCGTCCTCGGCTGCGTCCTGCTCTACCTCACGGTGCCGGTGCTCGCGACCGTCCGCTTCGCCTTCAGCGTCGGCGGCCGCGCCTCGGCCCGGCCGGTGACGACGCTCGTCGCGCGGCCGGAGTTCTGGCCCACGCTCGGGCGCTCGACGCTCCTCGCGACGCTGACGGTCCTGTGCGCGCTCGTGCTGACGGTCCCGGCGCTCGTGGTCGTGCGGCTGCGGCTGCCGCGGCTGCGCCCGGTGGTCGAGGTCCTCGCGCTGCTGCCGTTCGTCATCCCCGGCGTCATCCTCGCGCTCGGCCTCTTCGGGCTCTACGGCGCCCCGCCGCTGCTGCTCACCGGGAGCCCGGCGGTGCTCGTGGTCGCCTACGTGATCACCGCCCTGCCCCTCATGGTGCGCAGCGTGGACAACGCGCTCGAGGCGATCGACGCCCGCACGCTGACCGAGGCGGCCGAGAGCCTCGGGGCGGGCTTCGGCGCGACGCTGTGGCGGGTGCTGCTGCCGAACCTCAAGGGCGGCCTCATCGCCGGCAGCCTGCTCACGTTCGCGATCGCGTTCGGCGAGTTCACCCTCGCGAACCTGCTGGTCGGCGCCGCCTGGAAGACCTTCCCCGTGTTCATGCGCGAGCTGCCCGACGGCCACGAGCAGAGCGGCATCGCGGTGATCTCGTTCGTGCTCACGTTCATCATCTCGGGCGCGGTGCTGTGGGCCGGCGGGCGCGCCGCGCGCGTGTCCGCGACCGGAGCGGTGCGGTGATGCAGCCACCTGTGTCGGCCCTCGAGCTCGTCGACATCGAGAAGCGCTTCGGCCGGCAGCACGGCCTCACGATCGCCGGCATCTCGCTCGCGGCGCCGCCGGGCGAGCTGCTCGCGCTGCTCGGGCCGAGCGGGTGCGGCAAGAGCACGACGCTGCGCATCATCGCCGGCTTCGAGGCGCCCGACGCGGGCCGCGTGCTCCTCGACGGCGCCGACGTCACCGCCACCCCGCCCAACCGCCGCGGCGTGGGCATGGTCTTCCAGAGCTACGCGCTCTTCCCGAACCTGACCGCGTTCGAGAACGTCGCCTTTGGCCTGCGGCTGCGGCGGCGGCCCGGCGCGGAGGTGCAGCGCCGCGCCGGCGAGCTGCTCGAGCTCTGCCGCCTCGGCGATCTGGGCGGGCGGCTCCCGGCCCAGCTCTCGGGCGGCCAGCAGCAGCGCGTGGCCCTCGCGCGCGCGCTCGCCATCGAGCCCAAGGTGCTGCTCCTCGACGAGCCCCTCGCGGCGCTCGACGCGGTCATCCGCACCGAGCTGCGCGCCGAGATCCGGCGCATCCAGCGCCGCCTCGGCATGACGACGGTGTACGTCACCCACGATCAGGAGGAGGCGCTCTCGCTCGCGGACCGCATCGCGGTGCTGCGAGCCGGGCGGATCGAGCAGCTCGGCCCGCCGAGCGCGATCTACCACGCGCCGCGCACGGCGTTCGTCGCGAGCTTCGTCGGCAAGCTCAACGTCCTCGCCGCCGAGGTCGAGGATCCGGCGACGGGGGTGGTGCGGGCGGCGGGCGCGCGGCTCGAGCTCGGCCGGCCGCTCGAGGCCGCGGCCGGCGCCCGCGTCAGCGTGGCGATGCGGCCGGAGAGCCTGGTGCCGGCCGATGCCGGCGGCGCCGGCAACCGGCTCACCGGCGTGTGCCGCGAGGTCGAGTTCCTGGGCGCCGTGGTCCTGTGGCACCTCGAGGTCGCCGGAGCGCATCTGACGGTGCAGAGGCTCAATACGCCGGGCGTCGCGCTGCCGCGCGCCGGCGAGACCGTGACCGTCGCGGTGGACAGGGAGGCGTGCCTCGTGTTCCCGGCGTGAGGTCGGCGCGGACCCGCGCCGAGTCGGGAAAATTGCGCCGGTGCCTGCCCGCTCGCAGAATCTACGGAGCGTCGACAGGCATGCTCAGGCTCACCCCCTTCATCATCGTCGCCGTCGTCGTCGCGCTGGGCGCTGCGCCCGCGGTCGCGAGGCCGGTGGCGAAGACGCCGGCCAAGGCCGGCAAGGCGCACGCGGCCGCGAAGGCGCCGCGCTGCCAACCCAAGGACGAGCTCGTGCCGATCAAGCACGGCGACGGCGGCGGGGTGTGGATCCCGCGCGAGGTCTCGTGCGGCGGCCGCGCCCCGGTCATCATCGCGCTGCACGGCAACAACGGCGACCGCGTGTCGCCCGTGAGCGTGGGCGGCGGCCGCGCGCTGGACGAGCTCGCGCGCGGGCTCATCAAGGAGCACCGCATCCGCCCGGTGATCCTCGCCGAGCCGGTGCACTTCCGCGCCTGCGGCAGCGGGCTGTACAACGACGGCTTCGACTTCCGCGGCTACCGCGCGAAGCTCGAGAAGGTGCTCGCGGCGCGGCACATCAAGGTCCAGTCCTTCAGCGTCACGGGCCACTCCGGCGCCGGCTGCTGCGGCGGGGTGTACCGCGCGGCCGAGGCGTTCGGGCCGCTGCGCCTCCTCGGCCTCATCGACACCTGCTACGGCTCGACCTCGTACGCCCGCGCCGTGCGCGAGCACTTCGACGGGCGCGGCACGATCGTCCTCAACGCCTCGCGCGGCGAGCCCGGCTACCCGCACTACCGGCAGTTCGAGCACGACGTCCTGGGCGGGCGCCCGCTGGCGGTGGGCTGCAACGCGGACGTGTACCGCCGCTGCCTCAAGAGCCCGCACCACCCCTACTTCTCGTTCACGACCACGCGCACCGAGGGCTCCTACCACGGCGAGATCCCGAGCGACTACTACCGCACGATGCTCGTCCGCTTCTTCCCCGCCGCCCGCCCGCTCGGCCCGCGCGTCGCGGCCCGGACCCCGGCGCCCGCGCGCGACTCCGACCGGCCGCGGTCGGCGCGGACGTCGCACTAACGAGCCGGAAAAAGCCGGGCAGGGGCAGGGGCACGGGCACGGGCACGGGCACGAATGCCGGTGCCGGCGCTCGTGGCCGTGCCCGTGCCCGTGCCCCTGCCCGGCAGTTGGCCGCGGTTGGCCGCGTCCCCCTTCCCTCCGCGCCGCGCGCGGGCGTACGCTCTGCCGCAGGAGGAAACGCCCCATGCGCCTGATCCTCGTCCTCGCTGCCGCCCTGGCGCTGTGCGCCTGCTCGTCGTCGTCGTCGCCCAACACCCGCGAGGAGGCGCTGACGTACGCGCGCGACCACATCGCGTGCACGAGCACCGCCGACTGCTGCGCCGTGCAGGACGGCTGTCTGGCGCGGATGCTGCTCGTGAGCGCCGCCGACCGCGACACCGTCACGCAGCTCCTCGCCGACGCGCCGATGGACATGTGCCTCGCCTGCATCACGCCGCCGGTGCAGGTCGACTGCCGCCAGGGCGAGTGCGTGATGGTCGCGATGACGGGCGGCGACTACAACGACGTCGGGCCCTTCATGCAGGACCACTGCGGCGCGCTCGAGCTGCCCGCGGGCTGGACCGAGGCGCCGGCCAGCGTCCCGGCCGGCCCCCGCTCGCCGGCGACGGTCATCGGCTGCGGCGACTAGCGGCTACGCGCCGACCTTCGCCTTCTTGGCGTTGAGGTACAGGAAGACGCACAGCCCGGCGAAGGCGAGCAGGCTCACCACCTGCGCGGCGTTGTCGCCGCCGATCCCCTCGTAGATCTTGCCGAGCGCCGGGCCGTCCGGGTCGAAGACCCCGGCCAGCGTCAGCATCGCCCCGACGACGCCCATGATCGCGCCGCCCGCGATGAGGCCGCTCGCCATGAGCGTGCCGCGCTGCACGCGCGCCTCCGACACCGCCGCGTCCTTGCTGCTCTTGCCCACGAAGTGCGACACCAGACCGCCGACGAAGAGCGGCGTGTTGATGCCGATCGGCAGGTACATGCCGATGGCGAACGCGAGCGGCGGGATCTTCATCATCTCGAGCAGGACGGCGAGCGTGAGGCCGACCGCGTAGAGCAGCCACGTCACCGGGGCCTTGTCGAAGATGCCCGACAGGATCGTGGCGAAGAGGTTCGCCTGCGGCGCGGGCACGGCGGCGGTGTTGAGGAAGCCCGAGACGAACTGGCCGGTCTGGGCGTCGGCGTGGCCGTAGGCGCGGTGGATCACGAGCACGGTGAGCGTCACGCCGGCGGCGGCGACGAGCGTGCCCATGGCCTTCGAGATCTGCTGGTAGCGCGGCGTCGAGCCGAGCCAGTACCCGACCTTGAGGTCGGTGACGAAGCCGCCGCTCATCGACAGCGCGGAGCAGACGACGGCCCCCATCACGATGGCCGCGTACTTGCCGAAGTTCCCCTCGAGGCCGACGGCGACGAGGATGGCCGAGCCCACGATGAGCGTGACGAGGGTCATGCCCGAGATCGGGTTGTTGCCGGTCATCGCGGTCGCGAGCGCGGCGACGGTGGTGAAGAGGAACGCGAAGACGAAGGCGATGGCGAGGCCGGTCAGGGCGATCTGCGGCGCCTTGGCCGCGGCGGTCGGGTTCGGGTCCTGGTGGAGCAGCACGAAGAAGAAGACGCCGACGGCGATGACGGTGGCCAGGATGCCGCCGATGACGATGCTCATCTTCAGGTCGCGGTCGGTGCGGGCGGTCGCGTCCTGGTGCGCGCCGCGGCGGAAGATCTGCTTGAAGCCGAGCGAGAAGGCCTTCGCGATCGTCGGCAGGCTCTTGATGATGCCGATGATGCCCGCGCCCGCCATGACGCCGACGCCGATGCGCTGGGCGTACAGCCGGAACAGGTTGCTCGCGTTCATGTCGTGGATGAGGTTCGGGATGCCGGGCAGCGGCGACGGCGGGATCGCGGCCGGGAGCAGGTGGCCGAAGTGGTAGATGAGCGGGACCAGGATCACCGTCGAGAAGAGGCTGCCCGCGCAGATGATGGCGGAGTAGCGCAGGCCGGTGATGTAGCCGAGGCCGAGGATCATGGCCGAGGAGTTGATCGAGATCGACGCCCGGAAGTCCGTGGCCATCGTCTTCATGAACGGCAGGAACTGGAAGTTGATCGCCTCGGCCCACGCCTTCACCGGCGAGACCAGGAAGTCGAAGAGGCCGCCGATGCCGGCGCCGATGACCAGCGTGCGCGCGTGCTCGCCGCCGGCCTCGCCGGAGACGAAGACCTCGTTGATCGCGGTGGCCTCGGGGAACGGCAGCTTCCCGTGCTGCTCGGCCACGAAGTAGCGCCGCAGCGGCACCAGGAAGAGCAGGCCGAGCGCCGAGCCGAAGATCGAGACCAGGAACATCGTCAGGAGCATGGAGGCCGTGCCCGGGGCGACGTTCATGATGTAGAGCGCGGGCAGCGTGAAGATCGAGCCCGCGACGACGAGGCCCGAGGCGCCGCCGATGCTCTGCACGACGACGTTCTCGAGGATCGAGTTGCGCCGCCGGAAGAGGCCCGAGGCCCCGACCGTGAGGATCGCGATCGGGATCGCCGCCTCGAAGACCTGGGCGACCTTCAGCCCCGAGAACGCCGCGGCCGACGAGAAGACCAGGGCCGCGACCAGGCCCATGACGATGGCCCGGGGCGAGAACTCCGGGATGCGCTCGTCGGCGCGGATGAAGGGCACGAACTGCTCGCCGGGCTGCAGCTCGCGGTAGGCGGACGGCGCGAGGCGGCGCTTGCCGTCGTCGGGGCTCTGGGTGGGCTCGGGCACGCTCTGGCTCATGGCGGCGGAGAGTCTACGCGGCCGGGGCCGCGCAGGTCAAACCGCCTCCGCAACAACGAGACTCGCCTCCGCAACAACGAGGCTCGCCTCAGTGCACGACCGGGGCCTCGGCCTGCTCCATGAGCAACGTGACGAAGCGCGCGAGCGTCTCGAGGTGGCGCGGCGCGTCGGCGTGCACGCGCGCCCAGTCGAAGCCCGAATGGGCGTGCTTGAGGAGCTGGCGGAGGTCGGCGGCGTCGGCGAGCCGCTCCGCGAGCGCCGGCTCCACGAGGCCCTCGCGCGCGAGCGCCTCGAAGGCCTGCCGGTGGAGCCGCGGGGGCACGACGCCCTGCGCGCTCAGGAGCTCGGCGGCCAGGTCGATGGCACCGTCGATGGCCAGCATGAGGTTGAACCCCACGATGTCCTGCAGCATCTCGTCGGCGGCGAAGATGCCGGCGTCCGCCGGGAGGAACATGCGCACGCGCGCCGAGTGGCGCCGCAGCTCCCCCGCTTCACGGATGATCAGCTCGCGGTCCCGCATGACGGCACGCCCGCTGCCCCCGCGCCTCCCCGCGCGGGAGCGAAGCGCCAGGCCTCGTCGGTTTAGCTAACGCCACGCGACCACCCGTCAAGCGGCGGGCGTGGTCGCGCCCCGCATGCGCAACTCTGGTACCATGGCGGGCTCCGATGCGGCTCCTCGTCCCGGCGCTCGTGACCGCCGCCTGCTTGCTCGCGCCGCGCCTCGCCGGCGCGGAGCCGCCCGCGGCCGGCACCGCGGCGCCCGCGGCCCGCGCCGTGATCGTCCGCGTCGAGATCCTCGGCCCGCTGCTCGAGCGCGCGGACGCGCTGCGTCAGGTGCTGGCGAAGGACGCCGCGGCGCTCGCGCCGGGGGCGACGCCAGGCAAGGAGAACCGCTACTTCCCCGACGTCGGGCGCTGCGCGATGCCGGACGAGCGGCCGTGCACCGAGCGGCACGAGCCCGCGTCCCAGCCGCTCGAGGCGGGGGCGGTGGCGACCGGCCCGGCCTCGCAGCCCTCGTCGGCGCCGGCCTCGCAGCGCGGCCGGCCGCAGAGCGCGCCCGCGCTGGGCCGCAACCCCGGGACGCTCTGCCGCGTGCAGCAGCTCCTGCGCCGGTTGAGCTACCGCGCCGACGTCGCCGCCGTGCCCGTGCCCGGCGGGGTGGCGATCCGCATCCAGGTCGAGCCGCGGCACATGGTGCGCAAGATCTTCGTCGTCGGCAACTGGCCGCTCTTCGAGGAGGAGATCCTCCGCCTCGTGCGGTTCCGCGCCAGCCAGCCGATGCCCGAGGGCTGCGCCCTCGACGAGGAGATCGACGTCGCCACCCGCCGCATCACGGAGTTCCTCGCGCGCCAGGGGTACTTCGACGGCGGGGTGAAGATCCTCGCGTGGCAGTCGTCGGGCCGCTACCAGGTCGACCTCCTCATCCAGCTCAAGCTCGGGCGCCGCTACGGGGTCGACGGCGTGGCGGTCGAGGGCAACACGGCCCTGCGGCCGCCCGACATCACCCGCCTCTTCCACCACCGCGCCTGGTACACGCTCGGCATCACCGAGGAGCCCTTCACCACGACCCAGCTCAAGGACGACCTGCGCCGGGTGCTGAAGCGCTACCAGGCCGCGGGCTTCCCGGCGGTGCGGGTCCGCAGCGACTTCGATCCCGAGCACAGCATCGACCGGCGCCGCGGCGAGGTGCGGCTCGGCGTCCACGTCCACGAGGGCCGGCACCTCGAGCTCGTCTTCAAGGGCAACCAGAACCTCGCGGCCGCGGACCTCAAGGCCGCCCTCACCTTCGACGAGGCCGGCTCCTACGACGAGTACGAGATCGAGGACAGCGCCCGCAAGCTGCGCGACCTCTACCAGAGCAAGGGCTACTTCAAGGCGAAGGTCACCTGGAAGCGCACGCGCCTCGGCGACCGCGACCTGCGGGTGACCTTCGCCATCGTCGAGGGGCCGCGGCTCAAGGTGCGCGGCGTCGACTTCCTCGGCAACTGGAGCTTCAGCGCGGCGACGCTCCGGGGCATCGTGCAGACGCGCGTCTACCCGTGGCTCGGGGTCATCGGCCTGGGCGAGGGCGGCTACATCACCGACGAGCAGCTCAAGCAGGACGAGGAGCGGCTGGTCAAGTTCTATCAGGCCCATGGCTTCCGCGACGTCCGCGTGCGGGGGGAGCTCAACCAGGGGCAGCAGGACCCTGGCGCCCTGTGGGTGCGCTTCAACGTCGACGAGGGGCCGCAGGTGATCGTCGACCGCGTCGAGGTCGCGTTCGTCGGACCGCACGAGCGCACCGCCGAGCAGGCGCTGCGCGGCCTGACGCTGCGCCCCGGCGTGCCCTTCACGCAGACCGCCATGCGCATCGACAGCGCCTACCTCCTGCGCAGCTACGCGTCCGGGGGGTACCCGTTCGCCACCCTCGGCGCGAAGCTCGCGGAGGACCCCGCGCGCCACCGCGTGGTCGTCCGCTGGACCATCGAGGAGGGGAGCCCGGTGCGGGTCGGGCAGATCCTCGTCCGCGGCAACTTCAAGACCTGGCGCCACGTCATCCTCAACGAGATCCCGCTGCGCACCGGCGACCGCTTCGACATCCAGAAAGCCGAGCAGGCCGAGCGCAACCTGCGCACGCTCGGGCTCTTCCGCACCGTCCACCTCACCTGGATCGGCCTCGAGGAGAAGCGCACCCCGGTCGACCTCCTCGTCCACGTCGAGGAGCGCTACGACAACCTGGCGTCGCTCGAGGTCGGCGGCGGCTTCTCGACCGACACCGTCGCCGGCACGGCCGCGTTCGCCAACGTGACCGCGTCCCAGGGCAACCTCCTCGGCCTCGGCTACAGCCTGGGCCTGCTCGGCGAGTTCGCCTACAGCTTCACGCTCAGCACCTGGTCGCGGCACGTCGCGGGCAACTTCGCGGATCCGCGCTGGTTCGGCCGGCGGCTGCGCCTCGAGCTCGGCGCCTACTGGCGCGTCGAGGACACGATCCGCCTCGGCCGCCTCGAGACCTACGGCACCTCGGCCTCGGTCTCGCGCGAGCTGCGGCCGGGCCTCACGGTGGCCCTGCGCTACGACCTCAAGCGCGTCCTGCGCAACGAGAATTTCATCCGCCTGCCGGGACCGCTCGAGGACATCCAGCGGGTGCAGGTGCCGACCGACATCGGCGCGGTCGGCG
The DNA here is from genome assembly GCA_036504295.1 of Polyangia bacterium. Taxonomy (GTDB): domain Bacteria; phylum Myxococcota_A; class Polyangia; order JACRCY01; family JACRCY01; genus DASXVK01. The sequence continues at coordinate 7,528 of DASXVK010000604.1, read as the reverse complement.
GCGCCCTCGCCTTCGACCGGCGCGACCACCCGCTCGCGCCCACGCGCGGGTACCGGCTCTCCCTCAGCGCGCAGTACGCTTCCGCGTATCTCGGCCCGGCGCTCTACGGCAGCGGCGAGGAGTTCGTGAAGATCCACGCCGGGGCGCAGGGCTTCGTGCCGCTCGGCGGCGGCGTCATCCTGACGCAGGGCGTCCGCTACGACCAGGGCATCCCGCTCGGCGGCGCGTCGATGCTGCCGAAGATCGAACGCTTCTACGCCGGCGGCGACACCACCGTGCGCGGCTTCGAGCAGGATCGGATGTGGACCGAGCTCGTGCGCCAGACGACCCCGCCGCTGCCGAACGGCGCGACCTTCTTGACCTTCCCCCAGGGCGGCAACATCCGGGTCATCCAGAACCTCGAGCTCGTCTTCCCGCTGTGGCGCAAGAGCATCCTCTTCGGGCTGCCGATCAACGGCGCCGTCTTCATCGACTCCGGCCTGCTCACCAACTCCTTCGACGGCTTCTCGCTGCGCGAGATCCGGCACAGCGCCGGGGTCGCCTTCCTGCGGCTCGCGACGCCCGTCGGCGCCCTCTCCTTCGAGTTCGCGACGCCGCTCAACCCGCGGCCGGGCGACATCCACCCCGGCGACACCTGGAAGTCCTGGCCCTGGGACTGGCCCGGGCGGCTGCACTTCAACTTCGGCTTCGTGTTCTGATCAGGGGGGCCACCCGCGCGAAGGGACGTTCCCGCGGTTCCGAATGAATCGGATCTCGAAAACCCGGGCGATTTGACAGACGCGGTGCGGCGCTCGTAATGTCGCACCAACAGCGGCACTGGGGCCGCTCGCCCACGCTCGCACACCCGTTGCTGTGAGGTGCTGGATGTCCCGATTCATTCAGTCATTGCTGGCGCTCTCGTTCGGCGTTTGGCTCGTCGCCTGCGGCGATAGCGGCAACCCGCCGGCCCAGCAGCAAGACGCGGCGGTGCAGAACGACGCGCCGCTGCAGCAGCAGGACGCGGCGCAGCAGCAGGACGTGGCGGCGCAGGACGACGCCGCCGTCCAGGACGGCGCCACCGACGGCGCGGCCCCGGGCCCCGGCGACACCTGCCAGACCGCCGTCGCCCTCACCGCGCCCGCGTCGCTGTCGGACCAGACCACCGTGGGGTACACCAACAGCTACGGCGAGGACACGTCGGCCCACGGCTGCGGCATCAACAACGGCCTCGACCGCGTGTACTCGATCACCGTCCCCGCCGGCCAGCGGCTGACCGCGGCGGTCACCCCGGTCGGCGCCTACGACCCGGCGATCTACCTCATCGCCGGCCCGGCCTCGGCCTGCGACGCCAGCCCGCGCACGTGCCTCGCGTTCGCCGACGACTTCAGCGACGCTTCGTTCAAGGACACCGTCCGCTACGTCAACCGCAGCGCCGCGGCGCAGACGGTCTTCATCGTCGTCGACTCCTACTACGCCGACGACACGGGCGGCACCTTCGCCCTCGACGTCACCATCGATCAACCGCCGGCGGGCGACACCTGCGCGAACGCCGACACGGTCACGGTCGGCACCGTCGACGGCACGACCGTCGGCTTCACCAACGACTACAGCGGCGGCTCCTCGGCCGAGGGCTGCACCAGCTCCGACGAGGGCCCGGACCACGTCTACCTGGCCACGATCCCCGTCGGCCAGCGGCTCAGCGTCACCGTCGGCCCCGACTCCGCCGCGAGCACGTTCCTTCCCAGCGTCTACCTCATCGCCGGCCCGGCCACGGCGTGCGACGCGTACCCCCGCGCGTGCCTCGGCGCGAAGTCCGGCGCCACGTTCGACGCGCCCGCGGTGCTGCGCTACACGAACTCGACGGGCGCCATCCAGAACGTCCTCATCGTCGTGGACGGCAGCGGCGCGGCCGACGCCGGCGCCTACAAGCTGACCACCGCCCTCGACTCGCCGCCCGCCGGCGACACCTGCGGCAACGCCGAGGCCACGACGGCGGGCAACCACACCGGCCAGACCACCGTCGGGTACAGCAACGACTACTCGGGCGGCAGCTCCACCCACGGCTGCACGTACTCCGACAGCGGCCCCGACCGCGTCTACTCGATCAGTGTGCCCGACGGCCAGGAGCTCACGGCGGCCGTGACCCCCGAGGGGACCGGCTTCGACCCGTCGATCTACCTCATCGCCGGCCCGGCGGCGACCTGCGGCGCCGCGCCGCGCACCTGCCTCGCCGCCGACAACGCCGGCGCCGCGACCGACACGAACACGGTCAAGTGGGCGAACCGCTCGGGCAGCGCGCAGACCGTCTTCATCGTCGTCGACTCGGGCAGCTCCAGCCCGAACGGCGGCACCTTCAGCCTGAACGTCGCCGTCGCGGCCGCGCCGGCGGTCCCCACGGGCGAGACCTGCACGAACGCCGAGGTCATCGCCGCGGCCGGAACGCTCACGGGCCAGACCACCGTGGGCTTCACCAACGACTACGACCCGTCGTCCACCGCGTGCGCCCCGTACGGCGCCGCGGGCCTCGACCACGTCTACTCCTTCAGCGTGCCGGCGAACCAGAAGCTCACCGTGACGCTGCAGCCCGACGCCTTCGACGCCGTGCTCTACCTCATCCAGGGCCCGGCCGGGAGCTGCACGAACGCGGCCACGTGCCTCGCCGGCGCGGACGACGGCATGTCGGGCGGCCAGGAGCAAGTCACCTGGACCAACGCCACCGCCGCCGCCGTCACCGTCTTCATCGTCGTCGACGGCTACTCCAGCGGCAGCTCCGGCGGCTACACCCTGACCACCGCCGTCGCCGCCCCGTAGGGGACACGCAGCCCCCTCCCAACCCCCTGAATCCACAGCACTCCTGGACCTAAACGCGCGGTTTGTTTTCGACCGCCGGTCAGGCACGGGCCTGCCGGCGAAATGCGCGATCACGCCTAAATCGCAAGTCGGTTCAATCGCTTAGCTGGGGGCTGCGTGTCCCTCAGAAGCTGGGCCCGAAGGAGATCGTGACGTAGTAGCGGCGGCGGCCGGCGAGGATGTCGGCTTCGGTGGAGCCGCCGAGGCGGCAGGCGCGCGGCACGCCGCTGCGCAGCGGCACGGCGACGTCGAGGTTCATCACGTTCTGGCTGACGCCGAGGTAGTCGAAGAAGCCGCGCAGGCTGTAGCCCACGTCGGCGAAGAGGCCGCGCGCGGTGGGGGCGTAGCCGTCGCACTCGGAGATGGCGCCGCCCTCGGCGAAGAGGGCCCCGCCGAAGCCGCGCAGGTAGAAGAGGTGCCCGAGGTTCCAGGTGAGGCCGTCGACGAAGCGGTGGCGGTACTCGACGCGCAGCATGGCGCGCGCCTGCCCGAGCAGCTCGTCGGCGCCGTAGCCGCGGAGCATCCCGGGGCCGCCGAGCCCGACCATCTGGTTGCGCAGCTTGAGCTGGCCGAAGGTGGCGGCGACGTCCACGTCGAGGCCGAGGACGTGGCCCGGGGCGAGCGCGACCAGGCGGATGCCCTCGACGTCGAACGAGCCCTGGCGGAGCACGCGCCCGCGGTCGAGCACCGTGAAGCCGTAGCCGGCGCCGTAGTAGAGGGACCACGCCCGCCACGGGTCGACGAGCGAGTAGCGGTCGTCGTAGAAGCCGCCCGCCACGAGGCCCAGGCGCGTGCCCGGCTGCGGCCCGAGCGCGGGATCGACGGCGAAGTCGGGGTTGAGCCGCGCGGCCGTGAGGCCGAGCGAGAGCCCGGTCGTCAGACGGTTCGGATCGACCTGCCCGCCGAGGTAGCGGTAGTAGCTCGCGCGGCCGCCGATCTGATCGCTCTCGGTGTGGAAGAGCAGGACGCGCAGGGAGCTCCTGAGGTCGTAGACGCGCCGGAGCGAGAAGTCGACGAGCAGGTTGGCGCTGATGTTGCTGAAGTTGAGCAGCGCGCCGAAGCCGTTGTAGATGAGCTTCAGCCGCGGCGGCGCGCGGTCGTCGAGGCGGGCGTCATCGGGCCGGTCGGGGTAGCGCTGCACGAGCCGGCCCCCCGGGTCGAGCTCCAGGCGGCGCAGCGGGGCGGCGGTCTCGAAGACGAGCTCGCCGCGCGGGCCGCGGCCGTCCCAGCGCAGCTCGTGCCGCGCGCCCGTGCCGTCGACGGCGGCGACGGTCACCGGCTCCTCCACCTGCGCGTGCTCGCGGGCCACGACGACGCGGTGGCGCCAGCGGGCGCCGGCGCGGGCGCTCTCGCGCACGAGGACGCGGTAGTTCATCGCCGGGTAGGGGCCGAGCCACTGGGCGAAGAACCACCCGAGGTCGCGCCCGAACGCCTGCTCCGCCGCCGCGCGCAGCGGCCGCCCGCGGCCGGCCACGGCCGCGAAGAGGCGCGCGACCCGCGCGACCCCGCCGAGGTCCTTGAGCTTCTCGTAGACGAGCTTGCCGCGCGGGAGCCGGTTGTTCCACCGCCCCGGATCGTCGCGCACGCCCTCCGGCTCCGCGACGTCGCCGAAGTAGGCGCTCGCGAAGTTGACCTTGGGCGCATAGATGATCTGGTCGATGGCCGGCACGAAGCTGACGTACTTGAGGACGTCGCGGGCGAACTCGGCGCGCCGGTAACGCCAGACGGTGTAGAGGTCGACGAGGTAGGAGGCGAGCGCGTCGGGGGCCCAGCCGAGGTCCTCGTGCCGCTCGGTGGCGGCGAGGCGGCGCGCGAGGAGGCTGCCGTAGATCGCCCGCACGAGCTGGAAGCGGTGAAACTTGCGGAAGCGCTCCGCCGGGAAGATGCGGTAGAGCTGATCCGACACCAGCACGAGCGGGCCGTGGGCCTGCGCGAGATCGCGGCGCAGCTCGCCCTCGAGCAGCACGAGCTCGCCCTCGAGGCGCGTCTCGCCGAGGGTGGCGAGCAGGTCGAGCGCCTCGCGCGCGTCGCTCAGGACCATCCGCGGGTAGTCCGGGAAGACGACCGGCACCGGCCGCCGGTCCGTGCCCGCCGGCGGCGCCGAGCGGCTCAGGTAGGTGATGCGCACGCCGCGGTGCACGCGCGTCACGCGGTAGAGCCGCTGCATCACCGCGAGCGGTACGTAGGGCAGCCCGCGCATCGTCGCCCGCGCCGGGCCGGCGCCGCGCGCCGCGGGCGGGGTGTACGCGCCGCCGAGCACGACGTGGTCGCCGGCGGGGGCCGCGACCGCGACGTCGGCGTCCACGGTGGCCGGCAGCGCGCCGTCGCCGTCGGCGAGCAGCGGGTACCAGCCGAACATGAGCCGGCAGCCCTCGCCGGTGCAGCCGAAGGCGCCGTAGCGCTTCGGCAGGCGCACCGTGAAGCGCACCTCGACGGCGACGCGGCCGCCGGGGCCGAGCGGCGCCGGGAGCGCGACGCGGGCGCGGGTGCGCGGCCCGGCCGCCGCCGGCGGGTACGTGATGATCGCGGCGCGGCCGGCGACGCGAACGTCGTCGAGGGTCATGCCCGCGGGGTCGAAGAAGCGCGGGTAGTCCCAGAAGAAGCTCACCTCGGTGAGCGCCGCGGGGCGGGTGGCGAGGGCGTTCGGGTAGAGCCAGAGGTCGACAGCGTCGCGCGCCATCGGCCCGTGGTTCTCGACGTCGAGCACGGCGGTGCCGGTGAGGCGCCGCGCGGCCGGATCGATCCGGGCGTCGATGCGCACCCGCGCGGAGAGATCTCGGGCCGGCGCGCTCGCCGGGGCGCTCGCGGGCGCGCTCGCCGGGGCGCTCGCGGGCGCCGCGGCCGCGGGGGCGGCGGCGACGAGCACGAGCAGCGCCAGCCGGGCGCGGCCCGTCACGCCTGACGGTCCGCGGCGGCCGGAGACGGCGGCCCCGCGGGCGCGTCGGCCGGGGCGTCCGGGGTCGCGCCGGCGGGGGCGCAGCCCGCGGGCGGGTCCGGCGCCGGCCGGGCCGGCTCCTCGGCGAAGGCGAAGGACTCGCTGAGCGGCTCCGCCTCGTCGCGCACCTCCTCGCGGAGGGCGGCCACGCAGGCCTCCTGGATGCGCCACAGGTCCGCCTGGGTCGCGCCGCTGTGGGCCAGCGCCCCGCGCGCGAACGCGTCGACGACGACGCGCGCCACCCGCGCCCGGGTCGGCTCCCCGGGCTCGCGCGGCGCCTCGAGCGCGGCCTCGGCCACGAGCACGATGACGGCCTCGAGCGACGCCGGCGCCTCGCCGGCGTCGGCGCCGGAGCCGTGGTGCTGCCCGACCAGCGCGACGACGTCCGGCGGCACGCGGTAGCGGCGGCAGATCGCGAGCCCCTCGGCCACGTGGACGTCCGGGCCGGCGGGCTTGCGCGTGTTCTCAGCGTAGCGCTCGGGGTGCGCGATCTTGCCGGTGTCGTGGTACAGGGCGCCCGCGCGGGCGAGGAGCGGCTCGGCCTCGATGGACTCGGCGGCGGTCTCCGCGATGCTGGCGAGGGCGACGGAGTGGGCGAAGGTGCCGGGCGCGCGACGGCGCAGCTCCCGGAGCAGCGGCCGCTCGAAATCGCACAGGGCCCGCAGCCGCCCGAGCGAGGTGCAGCCGAGGACGCGCTCGCCGAGCGGCAGCGCCATGAGCGCGAGCAGGCCGGCGCCGGCGCCGCCGGCGAGCGCCTGCGTGGCGGCCCAGATGGCGGCGAGGTTGCGGTCGCGCATGCCCAGCGCGATGCAGGCGGTGAAGATGGCGACGGCGGCGATGGCCGCGACCGAGCCGCCCACGATCGCCGTGCCGCGCCGCCGGGCGCCCGTGACGAAGGCGCCGCACAGCCCGCTGCCGAGGAGCACGAGGAGCGCCGTCACGTCGAGCAGGCCCCCGGCGGCGGCCGCCCCGACGGTCGCGAGCGCGGCGAGGACGCCGGCGCCGCGGCCGAGCAGCACGGCGGCGGCGATCGGCGCCATGGCGAGGGGCGCGGCGACCGCGGCCATGGGCGTGAGCCACAGCAGCAGCCGGGAGGCGGTGACCGCGACGACGAGCAGGCCGAGGACGAACGCGATCGCCCGCGGGCCGAGCGCCGGGCGGAGCACCTCCGCACCGGCGAGCACGACGAGGGCGCAGGCGGCGAGCGACAGGCCGAGGATGGCCAGGAGGCGGTTGCGGGGGTTCGGGTTCTGCGCCTCGCTCGCCGCGCGCAGGCCGTAGTGGACCCGGCCGTCGATGACGCCGTGACGCCGCGCCAGCACCTCGCCCCGGCGCAGGAGCTCGACCTTGACGCCGGTGACCTGCGAGATGTCGGCGATGTGCTTGGCGTTCTCCCGGGCGTAGCTGACGTTCGGCGGCAGCCGGTCGAGGACGTAGCCGATCACCTGCTCGCGGACCCGCTCCTCGGTCTTGAAGAAGAAGCGCTGCCCGGCGTCGCGCAGCAGCGGCCGCAGCTCGGAGAAGCGGTGCAGCGTCCCCACGGAGGCGCGCCGGTAGCGGCCGTCGGCGTAGACGCGCACCTCGCGCTCGCGCGCCGGGAACTGGTCGTCGGCGACGACGCCGTCGCGGTACGCCGGCTCGAGCAGCGGGAAGAGCGCCTCGGCGAGCTGCCGCACCTCGGCGACCCGGGCCTCGTCCCGCGCCCGGCGGGCGTCGCGCTCGGCCTCGCTCTGCGGCTCGGCGCCGGGGTCGTCGGCGTCGAGC
>DASXVK010000603.1:0-23978 GCA_036504295.1 Polyangia bacterium | reverse complement strand
GTACGCGGCCATGCCGCCGCCGGGCGCCGCCGCGCAGCCCGGCCACGCCCCGGTCGCGCTCCCCGACGATGACGAGTACGTGATCCCGAAGAGCAAGGGCTCGCTCGGGATCGTCATCGGCATCGTGGGCGCCATCGTCGTCCTCGGCGGCGGCGCCGGCGCCTACGTCATGTACGGCCGCGCCAAGCCCGCGGTCGTCGCCGCCGGCGCCGACGGCGGCGCCACCACCGCCGACGGCGCCATCGCGGCCGCCGCGCACGATGCGACCGCGGCCGCCGACGCCGGCCTCGCCGGCATCATCCCGATCCCCGAGCTCGAGCAACCCGGCAAGGGCGCCGGCAAGCCCGACGGCGGCGCGACCGCGGAGCCCGCCGCATTGGGCGCCGACCCGAAGACGCCGGCGAAGGCCGACGCCGCCAAGCCCGACAAGGCAGCCAAGCCCGACAAGCAGCCCGACAAGGCGGCCAAGCCCGACAAGGCGGCCAAGCCCGACAAGCAGCCCGGGAAGAAGAAGAAGCTCGACAAGAACAGCGTCATCAGCCCCTTCGACTAGGCCGAAGCGGCGGAGGTCGTCATGCGCAGGGTTTTGCTCAGGGTCCTCATCATCACGGTGGCGCTCGGGGCGGCCGCGCCGGTCGCCATGGCGCAGACCGCGGCCCAGAAGAAGCAGGCCAAGCAGCACTTCGACGAGGGCAAGACGCTCTTCAACCTCGCCAAGTTCCGCGAGGCCATCGCCGAGTTCGAGCGCTCGTACCGGCTCTTCACCGCGCCCGAGATCCTCTTCATGATCGGGCAGTGCCACAACCAGCTCGGCGAGCCCGACAAGGCGCTCTTCTACTACCGCCGCTACCTGGCGGAGAAGCCGAACGCGAAGAACCGCGAGGAGGTCGAGGCGATCATCGCCGAGATCGAGGCCAAGGCCGGACGGCGGCCGGCGCCGGTCCCGGCGCCGTTGCCGCTGCCGCCGCCGCCGAAGAAGGAGCCGACACCGCCGCCGCCCGCGCCGAAGCCGAAGGCGGTGGTCGTCGCCCCGGCGCCGGCGCCCGCGCCGGCCCCGGCCCCGGCCCCGGCGGTCGCCCCGGCCGCGACGACGTTCACCCCGACGCCCGTCGACGAGTCCGCCCCGATCTACAAGAAGTGGTGGTTCTGGAGCGGCATCGGCGCGGCCGTGGTGACCGTCGTCGTCATCGGCGTCGCCGCCTCGAGCGGCAGCAGCACGCCGGCCGGCGGCCTCGGCACCATCGACGCGCGCGGCGCGCGCTGAGGCGAGTTGTAGCCTGAGGCGAGTCAGGGACGAGCCTCGTTGTAGACCGACCCGGCGCGCCGCCTCCGGCACCCGTTGCCGGGGGCCCACCCATCGTCCACTATTACCCTGAAACGATGCGCCTCGACCGTCGACTCTCCCAGCTGGCAGTCCGCGCCGGTGCCCCTTGGCGTCGGGCGCCGGACTCCTTATAATTCGCCCTTCTCATGGCCAAGCTCGCCCTCGTCCGCAACATCGGGATCGCCGCGCACATCGACGCCGGCAAGACCACTCTGACCGAGCGCTTCCTCTTCTACTCGGGTCGCATCCACAAGATCGGCGACATCGACGTGGGGGACACCCAGATGGACTGGATGCCCCAGGAGCGTGAGCGGGGCATCACCATCACCGCCGCCGCGACGTCGCTCTCCTGGCGCAACCACGACCTCCACCTCATCGACACGCCCGGGCACGTCGACTTCACCATCGAGGTCGAGCGCAGCCTCCGCGTCCTCGACGGCGCGGTCGTCGTCTTCTGCGCCGTGTCTGGGGTCGAGCCGCAGAGCGAGACCGTGTGGCACCAGGCCGACAAGTTCCGCGTGCCCCGGATCGCGTTCGTCAACAAGATGGACCGCCTCGGCGCGGACTTCGCGTCCGTCGTCCAGGAGATCCGCACCCGGCTCGAGGCGCGCCCGGCGCCGCTCCAGCTGCCGATGGGGGCCGAGGACCGCTTCGTCGGCGCCGTCGACCTCCTCAAGATGCGCGCGCTGTACTTCAGCGGCGTCGAGGGGGAAGCCCCGCGCGAGGACGACATCCCCGCCGCCTACCTCGAGGCCGCCCAGGCCGCCCGCGAGCAGCTCGTCGAGACGGCCGCCGACTTCGACGACGCCCTCGCCGACAAGTACCTCGGCGGCCAGGAGATCTCGGCCGACGAGATCCGCGCCGCGCTGCGCAAGGGCGTGCACCAGAACCGGGTGGTGCCCGTCCTGTGCGGGACGGCCCTGCGCAACAAGGGCGTGCAGCCCTGCCTCGACGCGGTCGTCGACTACCTCCCCTCGCCCCTCGACGTGCCGCCCATCGACGGCGTCGTGCCCGGGACCGAGGAGCACGCCAGCCGCCCGCCCGAGGAGAAGGCCCCCTTCTCGGCCCTCGCGTTCAAGGTCGCGATGGACCAGGGCCGCAAGCAGGTGTACCTGCGCATCTACTCCGGCGCGGTCCGGCCCGGCGACGAGGTGCTCAACCCGCGCCTCGGCCGCACCGAGAAGGTGGCGCGCCTCTTCTCGGTCCACGCGAACAAGCGCGAGCGCCTCGACAAGGCCGTCGCGGGCATGATCGTCACCGCCAACGGCCTCAAGGACACGGCCACCGCCGACACGCTCTGCGCCGTGAACGCCCCCATCCTCCTCGAGCGCATCGACACCTACGAGCCCGTGATCACGTCGGCCATCGAGCCCCGGACCCTGGCCGAGAAGGAGAAGCTCGATCACGCCCTCGCGAAGATCTCCGAGGAGGATCCGACCTTCCGCGTGCGCGAGGACCCCGACACGGGCCAGACCATCATCGCCGGCATGGGCGAGCTGCACCTCGACATCATCGTCGACCGCGTGCTGCGCGAGTACAACGTCCAGGCCGGCGTCGGCAAGCCGCAGGTCGTCTTCCGCGAGACCATCTCCCGGCCCGGCGAGGGCGAGGCGCGCTTCCAGCGCGAGCTCGAGAACGAGCAGATCTACGGCCAGGCCCGCGTGCGCGTGGTGCCGCGGCCGCGCGGCGGCGGGACGGAGTTCCGCGCCGCGGTGCCGGCCGAGCCGCCGGTGCCGCCCGACATCATCGCCGCGGCCCTCGAGGGCGCGCGCGAGGCGGCCTCGTCGGGTCCCGAGGGTTACCCCCTCGAGGACCTCGAGACCATCCTCATCGGCGTCGAGTACCGCTTCGGCGCGTCGACCCCGATCGGCCACAAGATCGCCGGCAGCGAGGCCTTCCGCCAGGCGGTGCGCGACGCCGGGCCGACGCTGCTCGAGCCCATCATGCAGGTCGAGGTGATCACGCCCGAGGAGTTCATGGGCGAGGTGCTCGGCGATCTCAACGCCCGCCGCGGCCAGGTGGAGAACGTCGGCTTCCGCGGCCAGAAGCGCGTCATCGACGCGAAGGTCGCGATGCAGCGGATGTTCGGCTACTCGACGAACATCCGCTCGCTCACCCAGGGCCGCGCGACCTTCACCATGCAGTTCGCGAAGTACGACAGCTGGGGCTAGCCCCCCCGCCCCATCGCTCCGTCCGCGGGGCAGCGTCGGAGCTGACTTCCACGACGACTCGCGGTATGATGCGCCGCGATCCATGACGTACGCTGATTTTGCCGCCGAGATGATGCGGACGAGCATCCTGTCCGACCCCTGGCTGGACGGCGTCGAGCGCTTCCGCCTGCGAGGTCTGGTGCTGCCGGCGGCGCGCGACGCCGCGCTGCGCACCGCCGCCGAGGGCGTGGGCCTCGTGCTCGAGGAGCTCGCGGCCATCGTGTGGCGCGAGCCCGCGCTCCTCGACGAGTACTTCCGCCTGACGCCCTACCAGAAGCTCATGTGGTACGCGGCCCGGGGGGCGTGGCACGGCATCGCGCGCGCCGATCTCTTCGAGCTCGAGGGCGGCGGCATCGCCTGCTGCGAGGTGAACAGCGACACGCCGAGCGGCCAGGCTGAGTGCGTGCTGCTGAACCGCCTCCTCGTCGCGGAGCACCCGGCGGCGACGGACCCGAACGTGGAGCTGCACCCGCGCTTCGTCGCCATGGTGCGCGCGGCCCACGGCCGGCCGGTGGCGCGGGTCGGCATCCTCTACCCGACCGAGTTCACCGAGGACCTCTCGATGATCGCCCTCTACCGCCAGTGGCTCGAGGCGGAGGGGATCGCGGTGGTGCTCGGGTCGCCGTTCAACCTCGGGCTCGCCGGGGGCCGCCTCACGCTCATGGGCGAGCCGATCGACGCCATGATCCGCCACTACAAGACGGACTGGTGGGGCGAGCGGCTGCCGGCCTGGTACGACCAGGAGCCCTTCCCCGACGCCGAGCCCCTCGACCAGCAGCTCGCCTGGGCCCTCGACGCCGCCGCGGCGGGCACGACCACGATCATCAACCCCTTCGGCGCGGTCATCACGCAGAACAAGCTCGGCCTCGCCTACATGCACGAGCACAAGGACCGCTTCTCGGCGGAGGCGCAGGCGATCATCGACGCCCACATCCCCGAGACCCGGCGCCTGATCGGGTTCGACCGCGCCCAGCTGCGGGCCGAGCGCGCCGACTGGGTGCTCAAGTCCGACTATGGCTGCGAGGGCGCCGAGACCCTGGTCGGCGCCTTCACCAGCGAGACCGAGTGGCACCAGGCCCTCGAGATGGCGATCCCCGAGCGGTGGGTCGCGCAGCGCTTCTTCCGCGTGCTGCCCGACGAGGCGGGGGAGCTGCCCAACATTGGGGTGTACCTCGTCGGCGGCGTCGCTGCCGGCTTCTACACGCGCCTGTCAACGGGCGCGACAAATTATCGGGCCAAGACGGCCCCGACCTTCGTCACAGCAGGAGCCAGAGCATGAGCGAGCACGAGAACGGACAGGGTGAATCGTTCGCGACCTGGTGGCGCCCGTTGACGCGGCGCGAGTTCGCGGAGGGCACGCTCGGCCTGGCGGCCATCGCGGCCATCGCCGGGGTGCAGTCGGGCTGCTGCGCCATGTGCGGGCCCCGCACCCCGCCCGAGCCGCCCGAGGCCGAGGAGGTCAAGGACTCGCTCGCGCTCCAGAAGGAGAACGGCTGGGCCATCGGCCAGGAGGAGAAGCCGCTGCTCCTGCCGGGCATGACCGACAGCGACTCCAAGGGCGGCCAGGACTGGCGCAAGTACCTGAGCGCCGACACGCTGATCGCGGCCCTGACGCCCGTCGCGGACGCCTGGAAGCCGTTCTTCGTGCCGACGCTGATCCAGGCGCTGGCCCAGACCACCCTCGCCACGAAGATGGGGCCGGTGGTGGACCCGGCGATGCAGGAGGCCTACGCCCGCGGCGGCTCGATCGCGCACGACCTGCTGCCCGCGACCGAGAAGGCCAACACGACCCTGATGGTCATCGACCTGCCCGGCCGCCAGGCCGTGGCCATGGCCGCCGGCATGTCCGACACCGCCAACGTCGTCATGACCTTCGACAACTGGCCGCACCCGATCGGCGTCGTGCCCTCGCAGGAGACGCTCGGCGCGATGCTGTACTACGCGAGCGAGATCGAGGCGAACAAGGCCAAGGTCAAGCCCGACGCGCCGACGGTCGTCGTGCTCGACTCGCTGCGGATCACGCCCTACACCGACTCGGACAAGCAGTTCGACAACCGCTACATGGCGAAGATGCCCGAGGCGGCGCAGCTCTCGGCCCAGGGCATCACGAACCTGCTCTACATCACGCCCGACCGCACCGTCGAGCGCGAGCTCGACGACCTCAACGAGCTCTTCGTCGACTACAAGAAAGCCAGCGTCAACGTCGCGCTGATGCCGGCCTCCGACCTGCAGAAGGCGCAGGAGCCCGAGAAGAAGACCATCACGACCGAGACGGGCCAGAAGCGCGAGGTCGTGTACTACCGCTACTACTACGGCGGCTACCCCCACACGCACTTCTACTTCTTCACCTACTACCCGCTCTGGGTCTACCGCCCGGCGTACTTCGTCCGCACCGGCATCATGTACCGCGGCGCCATGCGGCCGCCGGCCTTCGCGCGGCCGATGTACGCGCCGGTGATGCGACCGACCGCCTTCGCCGGCGCCCGCATGGGCGGCCGCGGCGGCGTCGGCCGAGCCCGCCCGTCGGGCTTCGGCCGCACCTCGGTGCGCACCTCCGGCGGCCGGGTCGTCGGCGTGCGCGCCGGGCGCTCCGGCTCGTTCGGCCGGTCGGGCGGCTAAGAGGCCTCGCGGATGCCGCGCGTGACCCGCCGAGGGCTGCTGAAGTCGATCGGGAGCTGGTTCTCCCCCGGCGGGCCGCGCTCGTACTTCCTCGGGGTGCAGCTCGTGATCTCGTCGTTCGGCGAGGACTCACTGCGGGCGCGGCTCGCGGGCCTCATCAACGAGGAGCGCACGCAGGGCGAGACGGTCGACGAGAAGCGGCGCTTCCTCAAGCGCCTCGTGGCGCTGCTCGAGGAGTTCGAGCCCTACTGGACCTACGGCTTCTGGGACTACCTCGAGGGCGGCGAGCAGGCGGTGCCCGAGTACCAGGGCTGGGTCAGCGAGATCGAGGCCAGCATCGCGACCGAGGCCGAGGAGATGGGCGAATCGGTCGACGGCCTGCACCGCACCTCGGCGGACCGCAAGTACATCGTCGTCACGGTGCTCTTCCTGCTCGACAGCGCCTACCCCCCGGGCGAGATCGACGACGCGGAGCTCTTCTACAAGCGCGGCACGTTCCACAACCTCATCACGAGCCTGCCGCTCATCGACCCGCACTCCATCCGGGCCGACGCCACCTACGTGGTGCCGGGCAACCCCGAGGACGGCTTCTCCGAGGACGACCTCGCCAGCGAAGGCTGGCAGTACCTGCAGCCGCTCTGGGGCTGAGCCGCCCTCCCCCGTCCCGCCCGCGTCGCCCCGCGCCAGCACCGGCGCACCACCTCGCTCGACAGCCCCGACGAGCATCTCCGGCGAGAACTGCTTGACACCCCGCGCGCGGGCGGGTATCACCGAGTGGTCTTGAAAACGATTTTCAAGACCACTCGAAAGGAGAGCCCATTGCGTGCTCGTCGCCTCGCCCGCTCGCCCTGGATCGCCGCCTCGCTCGTCCTCGCCGCCCTCGCCGGCGCCGCCCTGCCCGCCCGGGCCGACCGGCGCAACTTCACCTTCTCGTACGACCCGATGACGCTGCCGAAGGGCGCGCTCGAGCTCGAGCAGTACCTGACCGCGAGCGGCCTCAAGACCGGACCGGGCAACCACGACCTCGCCTGGACCTACCAGCTCGAGGCCGAGTACGGCGTCACGGACCACTTCGACCTCGCGCTGTATCAGGTCTTCGGCCAGGACCCGGGACAGCCGCTGGCGTGGAAGGGCTACAAGGCCCGCGCCCGCTGGCGCCCGACCGACCCCGGGGACTGGCCCATCGATCCCCTCGTCTACGTCGAGTGGGTGCAGGACGCCGACGGCGCCTTCGGCTTCGAGGAGAAGCTCGTCCTGGGCCGCACCTTCGGCCGCCTCGTCACCGTGCTCAACGTGACCTTCGAGCAGGAGCGCCTCAACCGCAGCGTCCGCGAGTACACCGTCGTGCCGTCGGTCGGGGTCGGTTACCAGGTGCGCCCGTGGCTGACCCTGGGCGTCGAGGCGCTGTCGCAGCACGAGCTCGGGGGCGGCGAGGTCGAGTCGACCGCCTTCGCCGGCCCCGTGGTCTCGCTCGCCGGCCGGCGGGCGTGGGTGACGCTGGCCGCGCTCGCGCGGGTCGCCGGCGGCCCGGAGACGGGACCGCGGGAGGACTACCGCGTGCGCCTCATCCTCGGGCTCGACCTGTGAGGCGGGCGCTGCTCGTGCCGCTCGCGGTGGGCGGCCTCGCGCTCGGCTGCGCGACGGCCGGCGCCGGCGGCGCGCCGGCCGGGGCCCCGGGGCGCGCGGCCTTCCGCGCGAAGTGCGGCGCCTGCCACGCCCGGCCCGACCCGCGCGGCCGGGACCGCGCCGGCTGGGACGCGGTGCTCACGCGCCACCGTGATCGCCTGCCGCTCGACGAGGCCGGGTGGCGCGAGCTCCACGACTACCTCGGCGGCGGCGCCCGCTAGAACTTCGCGAACGCGTACTGCAGGCTGGCCGTCACGACGGGTCCGACGCTCTGCTCGCCGTAGAGCCGGCTCAGCACCGGCACCTGGACCCGCACCTGCAGCCAGAGCCCCGGGTCGACGAGGTTGACGATGACCCCGGGCGTCAGCGCCAAGAGCAGCCCCCCGGTGTTCTCCTGCCGCTCCCCGGACAGCGTGTCGCGCGCGGCCCAGCGCCCGTCGAGCCCGAGGCCGAAGGCGAGCCGCTCCCACGGGCGCAGCTCGCCGCGCACGCTGAAGAGCACCGCCTCGCCGAAGCGGTAGCCGTAGCTGTTCGTCGTGTGCGTGCGGTAGCTCGCGGTGACGAAGAGGTTCCACGGATCCTGGTGCCACGCGTAGAGCGCCCCGCCGTACGGCCCGAACGCGCCGGTGCCGAGCTGTGCGTGATCGTCGATGCGCACCCCGTGCACGCGCTCGTCGTCGGCGCCGGTCGGGAACGACGAGCCCGCCGAGAGCGCGAGGTTCCAGCGCCGCTGCCGCCGCAGGTCCGTGCGGTCCAGGAGGAACCACCGCACCCCGAAGTCGATGTCCCCGAGCCCGAACGGCTTCGCGCTGGCGACGCTCCCCCCGGCGCCGCCGAGCGACCAGTCCTTGTAGACGAACGGCACTTGCAGGACGAGGTTGAGCGAGTCCGTGGGGCTGACGATGACGACCGGGCGGATCGTGAGCTGCGTCAGCGACTCCGTGAGCGCCGGCTGCTCGTCGCTGCGCGCCTCCGCCGTGAGGTACTCGAAGTCGAGCGCCAGCCGCAGCCACCCCGAGATCGGCCGCGCCTCCGACGCCGCCACCAGCGGATCGCCGCACCCGCACACCGAGCAGGCGCGGGCGCGCCCGGGCGCGAGCGCCGCCGTGAACGCGAGGAGGAGCAGCAGCGGGCGCAGCATCGTGGGGCTCGGACGGACGCTGGGTTCGATGACGGGAGCAGCGCGGGGGCGCCGCGCGCGGGCCGCCGCGCGAGTGCTCCCCGGGAAAGTTCGCCAAACGCGTACTCCGGCGGGGGACCACCCCCTTCTCCCCAGAAACAGTTCTGGTTTCGCGAACTTGCGGGCGGAGCATTCTCGGGGCTGCTCCGCGCAGTTGACCGGCGGGCGGCGAGATGGTCTAGTCCGGCCCGCAACGCGCGACTCCACCAGCCGATACCGGGGTGACGCCGTGGAGGGCCAGCATGACACGCATCTGGACGCTGCTCGCAGTGGTCGCACTCACCACCGTCGGCTGCGAGGTACCGAACCCGCTCTACTGCGACGGTGACACGCGGACGTGCACCGACCCGCAGCGACCGTACTGCAATGTGCCCGCCCGCCAGTGCCAGCCGGCGCCGGACGGCGGCGCCGCGGACGCGGGGCCGGTCACCGACGGTGGCGACGCTGACGGCGCCGACGCGGCGGATGGCGGGCCCGTCCAGGACGCTGGCGCCGACGCGACCAGCGACGCGCAGGCTGACGCCGCGTCGACTGATGCGACCGCCGACGGGCCCGCGCCCGCACAGGACGCGAGCGTCGACGCGGGCCCGTGCACCGCGACCTCCTGCCCCGACAGCCTCCCGATCTGCGGCGCCGGCGGCGTCTGCCGCGCCTGCGCCAGCCACACCGAGTGCGAGCAGCGCGACGGCACGAAGCCCGTCTGCATCCTCCAGCAGTGCCGGCCCTCCGTCTGTGGTGACGGCTACACCGACCTCGCTCGCGGCGAGGTGTGCGACGACGGCAACACCGACAACGGTGACGGCTGCGACCCGACGTGCCGCTGGACGGGGACGGTGACGACGATCGCGGGGAAGGCGACCAGCGGGGGGTACTGCGACGACGTCGGCGTGGATGCGCGCATCGCGCCGCGGTACGCGGCGATCGACGGCAGCGCCGTCTTCTTCACCGACGGCGACACCATCCGCAAGATGATCCTGCCGAGCTACGCCGTCACGCGATTCGCGGGCTCGATGTACGAGAGCGGCACCGCCGACGGATCCGCGGCAGCGGCGCGCTTCTCTGCGCCGACCGGGATCGCGAGCGACGGTACCTTCCTCTACGTCGCCGACGCAGGCAACTACACCATCCGGCGCATGCTCATCGCCGACGGCAGCACAGCCACGATCGCGGGGGCCGCGGGCCAGAGCGGAACCGCGGACGACGCGACGAGCGGGCTGAACGCACGGTTCTCGCAGCTTGCGGGACTGGCATGGTTCAAGAATGGCTCGACCAACGCGCTCTACATTCTGGATGGCTGCGCGATCCGCAAGGTCAATCTGGACCTGCCGAACTTCCCCGTGTCCACGCTCGCGGGGGTCGTCAACGGTTGCGGCTGGACCGACGGCGGCCTCGCGAGCGCGCGCTTCGCCGGTCCGCAGGGGATCACGGCCGGGGGCTACGGCGAGATCTACGTCGCCGACACGGGGAATCACGTCATTCGCAAGATCGACGCTTCGCAGGTGACCACCCTGTGCGGCGCGGCGGGACAGCCAGGCTCCGCCGACGGTACCGGCGGTGCTGCGCGGTTCAAGTCGCCGGCCGCGATCACCTATTCTGCGCTCGCGAGCAGCTTGTTTGTCGCCGATCAAGGTAACTTCACCGTGCGGCAGGTCGGGACGGACGGCGTCGTAAATACGCTCGCAGGTGCTGCAGGCCTGAGCGGCACGGCCGACGGGAGCGGCACGGCTGCTCGCTTCCGAGGACCAGCCGGGCTCGCTGCCGGAAGCAATACCTTGGCTGGTGATCTTCTGGTCCCGGATGGGGACCCTTTCCGGGGAGACGGACGGACCTTCAGGCGCGTGACCGAGACGGGCACAGTCACCACCGTCGCTGGAGCGCCAGTTTTGGCTTCGACCACGAGCATCGATGGCACGGGCGCGTCGGCTCGGTTCAGCTACCCCTGGGGGTTGGCCGTGGCGCTCGACGGCCTCTATGTCACCGACCACCAGACTTGCCTGCTGCGTCACTTGTCGTTGGGCGATCTCAGCGTCTCTACCATCGCTGGCACAGCGAACCACTGCACGATGTCGGACGGGACGGGGGCGGCGGCGAGCTTCCTGAACCCGCTCGGGCTATTGGCGGGCCCAGGTTCCGTCTATGTCGTCGATAGCGGAGCCATCCGTGAATACGTGACCGGGACCAGCGCTGTTCTCACACGTGCCGGAAGCACCTCTCCAGGGATCCAGGATGGCAACGGATTCGCGGCTGGGTTCGCGGCTGCCAGGCACATTGCTTCGGATGGCACCTACCTGTACGTGAGCGATAGCGGGACGATCCGGCGACTCACGATCGGCTCGCCATGGACTGTCGCCACCATTCTCGGCCAACCAGGTCTATGGGGCGGCCTGGACGGTAGTGGGACCTCGGCCCGGCTGGGCGTGCAAATGGGTGTGGTCGTGATCGGTACGACATTATACGTCGCCGACCCGCTCAACTCTGCTCTGCGCGCCGTCGACCTCTCCGTACAGCCGTACACGATCACAACCGTCGCGGGCCTCTTGGGCGCGATCGGGACAAACGATGGCCTCGGTCCGGCAGCACGCTTCACATTCCCGTCGTCGCTGGCATGGGATGATACGAGCCTATTCGTGCTCGATGCAGCGCGAATACGGCAGGTCGATCTGGCAACCATGCGGGTGACGACGCTCGCGGGCCGTTCGGACTGCCTGGCAGTGGTCGACGGGGATCACACCCGGGCCGCGTTCAATGCGACGACGAGCCTCGTGTACTCGCCGACGACCGGTCATCTGTACGTGGCCGACACCGCGGAAGACGTGATACGCGAGATCCGGTGATGCACACCATGCCCCGGCTGGGGCGCTGACTCGAGTTCGCGTGGGACGCTACGACGCGTTGCGCAGATCGGCGGCGAGGCCGGCGCTGCCGTTCGGCGCGGATGCGGTGCCGTTCGTGCCGCCTGTGCCACCAACACCGGCGCCACCATTCGTACAGGTATTGTTCGCAACCGTCGGGGTGACGCCCTTATAGACGACGCACACGGAGCCGCCGCCAGTGCCGCCGGCCGCCCCGCCGCCACGGCCGCCGGCGCCGCCGGCCGACCCATTCCCGCCTGCACCCGCGTGTTGTCCATTGCAGCTGCTCCCGTACTCTCCGGGCGCTCCGGCTCCCCCGGCTCCACCGTTACCGCCGATCCCGCCGGCGCCTCCCTTCCCGCCGGCGCCGCCTCGGCCGGTGTAGATCGTGGTGGCTTGGACGACCGCGGTCGAGTTCGCGATGATGACGCCGAAGCTGCTGCCACCGCCGCCGCCGCCCTTCCCCGGGCCGCCGCCGCACCCGCTGCCGCCCCCGCCGCCACCGCCGCCGCTCGTTAGGGAACTGCAGTTGAGGCAGCCAAAGGAGGTACCATGAGCGGTCCCGCCGCCGCTCCCACCGCCGCCACCGCCGCCGCCCGGATAGCCTGATCCCGCCCCGTCACCGCCGCCGGGGGGCAGGTAGCTTCCGGACGCGTCGAAGGTGCCAAAGGCGGCACCCGCTGCGCCATTCGGTCCCGGGGCACCAGGGCCACCGGCCATTGCCGGCGCAGAACCTGGCTGCCCGGGCAACGACGACGTGGTGCTGCACGACCCGCCTGCTCCGGCTCCTCCGCCGGGGCCGCCGATGCCGCCCCCGGTAACCTGCACCCCGCTGCTCCCCTGGTGCCCAGCAACCGTCCCGCTGACGCCGTCAGCGCCATTGCCGCCATACGCGCCACAGCCCGATTCGCCGCCGGCGCCGTGGGCCGCGACAACCGCGTCTTTGCCGACAGTGCCCCAGAAGCCGCCCGTCCCGTCCGTCCCCGCGGTCCCGTCGGTGCCGTCCGCGGCGACGACGTAGCAGTCGGCGATGACCACCGGCCCGGGGCTGTCGAGGACGAGGACGCCGTAGCTGGACGCGCCCGGGTCGGTGGGCTTCGTCGAGCGGATGTCGAGGAGCTCGACGTGCGTCTCCAGGGCGAGATCCTGCGCCTTGAGCGCGGTCGTGCCGCCCATGACCACCGACGCGGCGATCGCCGAGTGGTGGACCCGCTGCCAATTGCTCTCCGGGTCGTAACCGCCATAGAGCGACACGCCCGAGACGAGCGTCACGGTCTCGTAGTAGAGGCCGACGGCGATGAGCACGTCGAGCTTCTGCGGCGTCGCGAGCTCGATGCCCTTGGCGATCGAGGCCACCGGCGCCAGCATGGTGCCCGGGTTCGCGTCGTTGCCGAACGGCGGCGGGGCGACGAAGATCGACAATGCGATCGTGCCGTCGATGCCGTCGCAGTTGCTGTCCGTGAAATCGTGATCGGGCTTGTCATAGACGCCGCTCACGGGCGCGTGGAGGCAGCTCCTGGTGGCCTCGTCGCACGAGGTGCAGGTGTCGCACGCGATCGGCGGCCCGTTCGCGCACTGGCCGCCGATGCACTTCTCGGCGCCGTTGCACCAGACGCCGTCGTCGCACTCGGTGTCGAGCTCGCACGGCGGCGCGTTCTGGCAGCCGTACTGGGCGTAGCAGGTGTAGCCGTCGGGGCACTTGGTGTTGTTGGCGATGTGCTCGCACGTGTCCGACACCAGCGAGCAGATGTCGTCGGTGCAGGCGACGCCGTCGTCGCACGTGGGCGGGTTCAGCACGACGCACACGCCGCCCTGGCAGGTCGGCGCGCCGTTGCAGAAGATGCCGTCGTCCGGGCAGTCGACGTCGGTGCGGCACTCGTGGCCGCCGTCGCCGTGGGGCCGATCGACGCTGGCGTCGACCCCCTCGGACGGGGGCGACGCCGCTGTCGCGCCGCAACCCGCCGCGAGCGCCACGGCCAGGGGTACCAGTGCCAACCGCAGTCCACAGGTCGCCATGGTGAGATAATACCAGAACGGGTCCCGCCGATGGAGCCCCCGCACGCGTCACGTGACGCCCCTTCGCGGCCGGCCCGTCGCAGTGTGGGCGCCCATGCGGGGTGGGCTCATCCCCCGAAGCTTGACAGTGCCGGGCCGACCGGGGTTCACTTCGCGCTATGATCGGAGTTGCGCTCCAGATCCGCGGTCAGTGCGGCTCCTGCGGCTCGCCCCTGCCGTTCAACGCCCTCGCCGAGAAGGTCACGTGCCCGTCCTGCCACACGGTCCGGACCGTCACCGCGGGCGCCTGGCGGCCGCTGCTCGAGGAGGTCGTGCGCGACGCCCCGCAGCTCGTCGGCGACGCCGGGCGCACCTCGACCCTCTTCACCGCCGAGCTCGGCCAGGTGGAGATGTCCTTCGCCCGCCGGCAGCCGCGCTGCCCGCAGTGCCGGACCGAGAGCCCGCTCGAAGGCGTGGACACGCTCGCCGCCCGGGGCTGGGCCATCTGCGTCGGCTGCGGCCGCCGGCACGCGCTGCGCGAGCCGCCGCCCGCCTTCGCGCTGCTGCTGCCGCCGGGCGCGCTGGTCGCCTTCGAGGACGAGGCTCAGATCGCCGGCGGCGGGAACGGCCGCCCCGCGGCCGCGGCCGGCGGCGCCACGGAGTGGTACCTCTGCTTCGACGCGAGCGGGGTGCCGTTCGCGTGGGAGGAGCTCTACGACGTCGTCGCCGACCGGCAGGGGAACGTCTACTGCGCCGGCGAGCCCGCCTCGGGCGGCACCGCCGTCTGGTCGCTCGACCCCGGCCGCCGCACCCGCTGGCGCACGGGCATGACCCTCAGCGCCGAGACCCGGCTGGCGCTGACGCCCGCGGGCTCGCTCCTCGTCGGCGACCCGGCCCGGAGCGGGCTCACGGTCCTCGACTGCGCCCGCGGCGGGTCCGCCGGGACGGTGGGCGGCGCCCAGTCGCCCGGCGCGCCGCCGGTCCTCGACTACGCCGCCGCCTGCGCGCTGAGCTGCGCGGCCGACGGCACCATCGTGGTCCTCGCGCACGACGAGATCCGCCGCTACACGGCCGACGGCACGGCGATGGACACGTGGCCGAACGCCGGGCCCCGCCAGGCCCAGGCGCCGTCGGTGTACGACCTCCGCGAGCGGCCGCTGCAGGTGCAGACCGACTCCACGCGGATCACCGCCGGCTGGGACGGCTTCACCTATCTGTGGCAGGGCGACGACCTCGTGAAGCTGAGCCGCTGGGGTCAAATCGTCTGGCGCACGAAGCTGCCGTGCGCGGCGTGGCCCCGCCCCTGCGCCGACGCCAGCGGCGGCGTCTACGTGCTCGGCGAGCAGGGCCTCACGCGCGTCGCGCCCGACGGCCGGCCGTTCCCGTTCCTCACCCCGCAGAGCGCGGGCGGCCCGCTCGGCGACGAGGACCGGCTCGTCGTGGCCCCGGACGGCACGTTCTGGCTGCTCGGCGGCGCCGGCCGCATGCGGATCCTGGCACCCGACGGCGCGGTGCGTTACCTGAGCCCGCGCAGCCGGGAGGCGGACGCGGAGCGGGCGGCGCAGACGCCCGGCGCGTGGTAGCGTAGCCGCCGACGTCGCCGTTGTGAGCCGGCACCGCCGGCGCGTATGATGGTCACGGTCACCCGAGGGGAGTGTGCATGGCGGACAAGGGGTTCTTTCGACGCGGCGTGAGCGAGATGATGGTGGCCCGGCCCGACGAGGCCAAGGGGCTCATCATCTACAAGCACCCGGATCACACCATCCCGATGCAGAGCCAGCTCACCGTCGAGCCCGACGAGTCGGCGCTCTTCTTCCGCGACGGCCGCCTCGCGGGCATCTTCCGGGACCCGGGCCGCTACACGCTCGACACGTCGAACCTGCCGTTCCTGTCGAACCTCGTCGACTCCTTCACCGGCGGCAACGTCTTCATCGCCGAGGTCTTCTTCGTCGCCAGGCGCGAGATCCCCGAGATCAAGTTCGGCGGGAAGATCGGCGCGCTCGAGGACCCGAAGTCCGGCCTCGGCGCCGAGACCATGGTCCACGGCAGCTTCGCGCTGCAGGTCACCGACCCGGTGGCGCTCGTGTGCGGCCTCGTCGGGCTCGGCCGGGCCGACGACAACGAGCAGTTCATCGGCTGGTTCCGGGACCTCGTCCTCAAGGTCATCCGCGAGCGCATCGCGGAGTTCATCGTCGACCACCAGTACCCGCTGCTGAAGATCACCTCGGGCGCCTACACCAGCGAGATCGAGGAGGTGGTGCTCAAGAGCGTGCAGCCCCAGCTCGAGCCGTACGGCATCCACGTGACCCGGCTCGGCAACTTCGTCGTCGCCATCGACGAGAACGACGAGGCGGAGCTCAAGAAGCTGTACCGCGACGCCGCCTACGTCCGCATGGCCGGCGGGCTCGACGGCTTCCAGCAGTTCGCCGCCGGCAAGGCGGTGCTCGGCGCGGGCGAGGGCATGGCGCGCGGCGGCGAGGGCGGCGGCGCCGCGCTCGCCGGCGCCGGCCTCGGCGTGGGCTTCGGCATGGCGCAGGGATTCATGCAGCAGGCGCCCGCGGCCGGGCCGCGCCCACCGGCGCCGCCGCAGGCGGGCAGCTTCTCCCCGGCGCCCCAGGTGCCGCCGCCCGCCGCCCCGGCGCCGGCGGCCCCCGCCACGACGACCTGCCCCGCCTGCCACGAGACGGTCGCGGCCGGCAAGTTCTGCGCGGAGTGCGGCAACTCGCTGACGCCGGCGAAGCGCGCCTGCGTCGCGTGTGGCGCGCAGATCGGCGCCGCGGACAAGTTCTGCTCCGGCTGCGGCAAGCGCCAGGTGTGATGGCCCGGGCGCGTCGCGCCCGCCCCCGCTAATACTGGTAGCGCCACACCACCTTGCCAGTGCGCGCGTCGAGCGCGACGGCCTCGTGCTCCCGGTAGCTGACCTGACCGACGACGACGAGCCGCCCCTCGCTGACGAGGATGCCGCCGTGGCCTCCGCGCAGGCTGAGGCCGAGCGGCCGGCTCCACAGCACGCGGCCGTCGAGCGTCACGCGGGTGAGGACGTCGGTGGCCCGGCCGTCGAGCGACGTCTTCTGCACCACGACCAGGCTCTCGGGCTTCGCGAGGGTGAGCGGCGACCCGTCGCGGGTGTCGCGGCAGGTGAAGGTGCCCTCGAGGAAGCCCTCCTTCGCGGCGCGGTCGGCGGCGATCACGCGGCCCTTGCCGTCGACCATGCGCTTGCGGTGCTCGCCGTCGAAGCGCCGGTAGGCGTCGCCGATGTGCACGCCCCAGCAGCTCACGAAGCGGTCGGGGCGGCGGTCGAGCAGCTCCGGCGTGGCGACGCGGGTGGCGGCCCAGGAGCCGGTCGCGATGCGGTAGGAGTGGCCCTGGTTGGTCTTCACCACCAGCGCGCGGCCCGTGTCGATGGCGTAGTAGCGCTCGCTGCCGGAGCCGGCCATCAGACGCCCGCGCAGCACCGGGTTGCGCGCGAGGATGCGGGCCTGGTCCACCAGCAGCCGGCCGCTCGCGCCGTCGTAGCCGGCGATGCCCACGTCGGCGTCGTAGATCCACACCACGGTCCCGGCCGCGCCGACGAGCGCGGTCGACCGGCCGAGCATGAGCCGCTCGCGCAGCGTGCCCTTGCGCGCGTCGACGAAGGAGAGGCGGTGGAGGCGCGACTTCGAGCCGCGCACCTCCTCGAGACCCACCAGCACCGGGCCGCGCGCGCCGGCGATGACGACCGCGTCGTCGAGCCCGTCGGCCCGGCCGGTGTGTGTGCTGATCCACCGGCCGCCGAAGATCCCGCCGATGATGAGGATCGGCAGGAGCACCGGGATGAGCACGGCCAGGACGCTGGTCTTGCGCGCCGCCGCGGTGCGCGCCCGCGCGGCCACGCGCGCCTCGACGTTGACCTCGGCGGCCCGGGCCCCGGCGTCGGCCGCCTGCGCCGTCGCGAAGAGGGCCTCCATCGGGCTGACGGCGGCGCGGATCTGCCGCTCGTCCAGCCACAGGTACCAGCGCTGCGCCGTCTTCACCGGGTGCAGGTGGTGCCAGAGGTCGTCGGGCAGGTAGACGCTGGCGCGGCAGTACTCGCACACGACCGTCCGCGCCGCGCCGTCGACGGGCAGCGAGGCCGCGCACTGCGGGCAGGCGAAGGCCACGGGCTGCGCCGCGCGCTCCGGCGCCGGGGCCGCGGCCGCGGCGGGCGCGGCCAGGCCGGGCTCCTCGCCCACGACGAGCACGGTGCCATCGACCAGCCCGCCGAGGAGGCCGCCGTCGGCCACCCGCAGCGCCACCGTCTCGCCGCACCCCGTGCACCGGGCGGCGCCGCGCGCGACGAGCGCGCCGACGTCGTCGAGCGGAACGTCGGTCTTGCAGGCGCCGCAGCGCGGGTTCTGATGGCCGTAGAGCACGCTGAAGGTGCCGGCGGCCAGCATCATCTGCTGGGTGCCGCCCTCGCCGAGCGGCAGGCGGGGGGCCTCGGCGACGGCGTCCTCGAGGAGCGACTTCCACAGCTCCGGCGCGAGCTCCCTGGGCGTGCCGCAGGCCGGGCACGCGATCCTGGGGACGAGCGCGTTCAGCAGCAGCGGCCCCCCGCACGCGCCGCACTGACCCCGGACCTCGAACGCGATCCCCAGCATCGCGCCCTCCACTATCCGGGCGCGGCCTCCGCGCGTCAAGCACGACGGCCGGCTTCCGCTGCTGCCGCGACCGGTAGCGCGGCAATGCCCGGCTACTCGGGGCGGCAGGGCCGCATGAACGGCGCCGTGAGCCGCTCGCTCCAGATGATGCGGCGGCTCGCGAGCGGGTGCGCGAGGAAGCGGCGCGCCGCCTGCTTGGCGTCGGCGGCGGTCACGCCGAGCAGGGTCGCCTCCTGCCTGTGGCGCGCGGCGAGCGGCCGGTAGCAGGCGCCCACGCGCCGGGCGACCGCCGCGCCGGCGTCGCGCGTGAACTCGCTGAGATCGACGTCCAGCGCGGCGCCCGGGCCGAGGTCCGCCAGCCGCTCCGCGCCGAGCAGGCGAGTGCCGTCCAGCAGGAAGCGGACCTCGGGGACCCCGGCGGCGCGGGCGAGGCCGGCGAGCTCGGCGCAGAGCGCGGTGTTGCCGTCGCGCGGCAGCCGGTCGAAGTGCCACGGCTCGCCGAGGTCGGTGAGCAGCCACACGCGCGCCACCCCGGCGCGGGCGGCGGCGCGCACGAGCCCCGCGCCGGCGCGGCCGAAACCGCTCGTGATGAGCACCACCCGGCCGAAGCGCGCCGCCGCGGCGCGCAGCACCGCCTCGGCGGTGGCGGCGGTCGCGAGCTCCAGCCCCGCCACCCACACCTCGCCCTTGCCGTGGCGCCGCGCGTGGGCCGCGAGCGCCGCCTCGAGCTCCGCCTGCAGCTCGCGCTGCGGGATGAGGTCGATCCGCAGGCCGTCGCAGCCGCCGACGGGGCACGCGGCGCAACCGGGGAGCGGCCGGCACATCGGGTCGCCCGCCGCCTCGGGCCGCTGGCGCATGGTCGTGTCGGGCCGCTGGCGCGTGACGCGCTCGTACTCCTCGCGATCGAGCGTCGCGCCGAGGTCCGCGACGAGGCAGGGCGGGAAGTTGAAGAGCTTGATCCGCCCGCCGTGGCCCGCGGCGGCGGCGGCCGCGCGCCGCACCGCGGCCGCGATCTCGTCGCGATCGACGAGCAGCGAGTCGGCGACGGCGAGCAGGCGGATGTCGACGATGAAGGGCTGCACCAGGTGCAGGGCGATGCCGTGCCGGCCGAGCAGCGCGATGGTCTCATGCACGTCGGCGAGCGTGCGGCGGGCGAGCAGCGTGATGCTCTGCAGCCGCAGGCGCACGCCGAGCTGCGGCGCGAGCGCGACGAGGTGGTCGAGGCCGGCGAGGCCCTGGTCGAACGCCCCGGGCGCGCGCACGAGCGCGTCGTGCCGCTTGGCGTCAGGCGCGTGGATGGAGAGGCTCAGCCCGTCGAGGCCCGCCTTGAGCGCGGCCTGGGCGAACGGGGCGTAGGCGAACCGCCGCCCGTTGGAGGTGATCGAGACCTCGCGGAACCCGAGCGCGCGCGCCGTGGCGAGCAGGTCGAGCAGGTCCGGCCGCACCGTGGGCTCGCCGCCGATGAGCCCGAGGCGGCGGTAGCCCTCGGCGTACGCCTGGCGCATGCGGCCCTTCGCCTCGTCGGTCGACAGCTCGAGGGAGCGGTCGATCGTGCGCCGCATCGCCGCTTGCGGGCAGAACCGGCAGTTGTTGTTGCAGGCGACGCCGAGCTCGATGGTGCAGACGGGATCGTTCATGCGCGGCCCGCGGCCGTCCGACCAGCGTAGTCCGTCGGCGGGCCCGCGGCAACCTCGGCGACGGCGGGCGCTACGGCGGCCCCTCCGGGATCGGCATCAGCAGCACCGGCGCGACGCGGCGGCGCGAGACGCGCGGGGCCACGCTGCCGGCGACCACCGCGTCGACGCCGACGCGGCCGTGCGAGGCGAGCACGATGAGGTCGGCGCCGGCGCGCTCGGCGATGGCGGCGATGGCCGCGGCGGTCGCGCCGCGCTCGACGCTGGCGGTGACGGCGAGGCCCTCGGCGGCGAGGCGCGCGACGTGGCCGCCGAGGTACGCGGCCGCGCTCTCGCTGGTGAGCTCCAGGACGGCGCGGGTGGCGCTCGGCAGGAGCTGCCCGGTGAGCGCCTCCTCGCCGGCCAGGGTGCCGAGGGTGGGCACGACCATGACGAGGTGCAGCTCCGCGCCCAGGCGGGCGGCGAGCTGCGTCGCGGTCGGCAGGCCGCGCTCGTGGTCGTGGCTGCCATCGAGCGGCACGAGGATGCGGCGGCACACGAACGGCGCGGACGCGGCCTCGGTGTCGGGGAAGACGAGCAGCACCGGGGTCTGCCCGCGGGCGACGACCTTCTGGGCGATGCTGCCGAAGAGCAGGTCCTTGAGGCCGCCGCGGCCGTGGGTGCACATGACGACGAGGTCGCGCTGGAGCTCGACGGCGTGCTCGACGATGCTCTGCGCGACGTCGGCGGTCGCGCCCTCGTGCACGTGGTGCAGGGCCTCGGCACCCGGCGGGAAGGCCCGGGCCGCGACCGCGGCGAGGTAGGCCTCGGCCTCGTCGGGGCGCGTGAGGTGGTGGTCACCGTGCACCGCGCCGGGCGCGCCGCGCTCGATGACGTGCACGAGCACGACCTGGCTGCCGAGGCGATCACAGAGGTACGCCGCCGCGGGCAGCGCGGCCTCGGCGAGGTGCGAGCCGTCGAGAGGACAGAGGAGCTTCTGGAACACGGCGGTCACCTCGCGAAGAAGAGCTGCCACAGCAGGTAGAGGTTGAGCGCGATGATCAGCCCGCCGATGAGCGCCGCGGCCGCCGTCGTGGCGGGGCGGTTGACGAGCACGCCCATGAGGTCGCGGCGGCGCGTGAAGGCGACCAGCGGGATCACGGCGAAGGGCAGCCCGAAGCTGAGCACCACCTGGCTGATCACCAGCACGCGCGTCGGGTTCAGGCCGAGGAAGATGACGACGAGCGACGGCGCGATCGTGACCACGCGCCGGATCCACATCGGGATCTGGCGGTGCACGAACCCCTGCATGATCACCTGCCCCGCGAGGGTGCCGACCCCCGAGGAGGAGAGGCCCGAGGCGAGGAGCGCGATGCCGAAGACCCAGCTCGCCGACGAGCCGAGCAACGGCTGCAGGGTCCGGTGCGCCTGCTCGATGCTGGCGACCTGCGTGAGGCCGCGCTGGAAGAACGTGGCCGCGGCGACGATCAGCATGGCGGCGTTGATGAGGCCGGCCACGCCCATCGCGATGGTCACGTCCAGGATCTGGAAGCGGAACAGCCGGCGGAGCTGGCCGGGGTCCGTGACGACGACGCGGCCCTGCGTCAGCGCCGAGTGCAGGAAGATGACGTGGGGCATCACCGTGGCGCCGAGGATGCCGGTCGCGAGGAGCACGCTCTCGCGCCCGGCGAAGCCGGGCACGACCGCGTGGTAGAGCACCTGGCCCCAGGCCGGCCGCGCGAGCCACACCTCGAGCACGTAGGCGACGGCGATGACGCCGACGAGGATGGTGATGACCGCCTCGAACGGGCGGAAGCCGTAGCGCTGCAGGCCGAGGATGAGGAAGGTGGCGACCGCCGTGAGCAGGCCGGCGATCCACAGCGGGATGCCGAAGAGAAGGTAGAAGCCGAGCGCCGCGCCGAGGAACTCGGCGAGGTCGGTCGCCATGGCGACCAGCTCCATGATGAGCCACATGCCGAGGACCACGGGCCGCGGCAGGCGGGCGCGGCACACCTCGGCCAGGTTCTGGCCGGTCGCGAGGCCGAGCTTGGCCGACAGCGACTGGATGAGCATCGCCATGATGTTGCTGGTGACGACCACCCAGAGCAGCAGGTACCCGAACTGCGCGCCGCCCTGGATCGTCGTCGCGAAGTTGCCCGGGTCCATGTAGGCGACGCTCGCGACCACCGCCGGGCCGAGGAAGGGCAGCAGGCGCCGGAAGCCGCGGCGCGTGCTGCGCCCGGCCAGCACGTCGGTCGCCGCCGCGACCGTGGCCGCATCGCTCCGTTTCGTGGCCACCGTCATGCCTTCCCCCGGAGAGCCCGTGTCAGTAACCGTAGCGCGAATCGTACCAGACCACCCGCTGCGGCTTCGGCCGCTGCCGCCGCGCGAAGAGGTACACGAGCGCGAGCCCGGCCAGGAACCCGCCGACGTGGGCCATCCACGCGACGCCCGGGCCGGGGATGAGGAACTGCGAGAAGAACCAGACGCCGAGCAGCAGCCACGCCGGGATCTCGATGAACGTCACGAAGATGATGAGGATCCAGAGGCAACGCACGCGGGCGCGCGGGTAGAGCAGCGCGTAGGCGCCGAGGACGCCGGCGATGGCCCCTGAGGCGCCGACCATCGGCGCCGTCGAGCCCGGCGCGGAGAAGATCTGCGCGAGCGCGGCGGTGACGCCGCAGGCGAGGTAGAAGATGGCGTACTTCACCGGCCCCATCGCGTCCTCGACGTTGTCGCCGAAGATCCAGAGGAACCACATATTGCCGATGATGTGCAGCCAGCTCCCGTGCATGAACATCGAGGTCAGGACGGTGAAGAGGGGGTGCGGCACCTCCTGGTGGAGCCACACCCGGCCGATCCCGGGCAGCAGGAGCGCGCCGTCCCGGGTGCCGTGCAGGATCCAGCGCGGGATGGCGCCGTAGTCGAGCACCGAGAGGTCGACGCCGTGCAGCAGCTGGAAGCACCAGACGAGCGCGTTGACGACGATGATGCCGACGGTCACGCCCGGGAAGCGGGAGTGGGGTACGTCGTCCTTGAGCGGCAGCGGTATCACAGGGAAGACGTAAAGTCGGGGTGCGTCGGACGCCAGCCGCAGGCGCTCACAGGAGCCGCGGGATCAAGGCCTTGCGGCCTTCGGGGTAGTCGGGGAAGGTCGCGCGGTACCAGCGGTGGTGGGCCCGGGCGCGCGGCGCGAGGTTGGCGGCGGTGAAGAGGGCGAAGACGAGCCCCGGCAGGGCGAACGTGAGGAGCGCCCAGCCGCACCACTCGACGATCTCGCCGAGATAGTTCGGGCTGGTAACCCAGCGGAAGAAGCCGCCCATGGGGATCCGGTAGCCGTGATCGCCGGGCCGCCGCAGGCCGCGCAGGGTCTCGTCGGCGTGGAGGTTGAGCGTGAGGCCGCCGAGGAAGAGCGCAGCGCCGGCGAGGAACCGCGGATCGAGGAGCCAGGCCGTAGGCACGGGCGGCGCCAGGTGGAAGAGCCAGCGCCCGTTGAGGTAGGCGTTGAGGCAGTTGAACGTGAACCCCATCGCGACCACGACGAGCGGCATCGGGCGCGCGGCCCCGCGGCGGCGGAGCGGGAAGACGAAGGCGCGGTGCAGGTAGTGCAGCTCCCACAGCGCCAGGAAGGCGATGGCGGCCGGCTCGCGCCGGTCACCCACGGCGAAGAGGAGCGCCATCCCGAGCGGCGCCGGCGCCTCCATCAGGATCCAGCCGAGCGTCGCGCCCACGCTCGGCCCCCACCCGGCGCGCGCGTGCCGGCCGTAGGGGGCCGGGATGAGCAGGAGCACGGGCGCGACCACGGCGGCGGTCGCGAGTACGACCCACAGCAGCAGGCGCCAGAGCGCGGCCTCGGTCATGCGGCCCGGTCTTTCTTCAGGGGGGGCTCTGCCCGCCCCCCCTCGACGGGCCAAGCCCGTCGAGCCTCCCCTCCACCGCG
>DASXVK010000602.1:0-7381 GCA_036504295.1 Polyangia bacterium | reverse complement strand
TGGGCCCGCTCGAGGGCCGCGAGCGCCGCCTGGGGCCGATCGCGTTTGAGCTCGAGCACCGCGGCGTAATAGTGCAGCTCGGGGTCGTCGCCGCCGGCGGCGAGCGCGTCGGCGAGGGCGGCGTCGGCCGCGGCGGGATCGCCGCGCTCGAGCGCCACGAGCACCATCCCGGTCTCGGCCTGCACCCGCCGGCCGGTCGGGCGCGCCCGCCGCAGCGCGACCGCGGCGCCGTCGAGATCGCCGTTGACGAAGCGCGCCGCGGCCTCGAGCATCGGCGCCCACGCCGCCGCGGTCTGCGCCTCGGCGCCGGCGCGGGCCGCCGGGAGCGTCCCGAGTAGCGCCAGCGCCAGCGCGAGCGCCGCCGACCCGCGCACGCGGGGGCCCGTTACTGCACCAGGCCGACGGTGAGGTAGACCTGGTTCAGCTTGCCCTCGATGCCGTAGCCGTAGTCCACGCCGACGAGCGGCATGGCGATGCTCTTGAGGTAGAAGCGCAGGCCGCCGCCCACGCCGTTGTTCCACGCCTCCCGCTTGCGGCTGAAGTACTCGCCCGGCAGGTAGTAGCGGATCTGGTCGCCGGCCCGGCGCTCGGCGTAGGCGTAGCCGTCGGGGCAGGCGGCGCCGGTGTCCGACGGGCCCTCGGTCGGCGGGCGGCAGTAGGGCTGCTGGCCGAACCAGGTGATGTTCGAGTCGAAGAAGACGAGGCCGCGCACGTGCAGGCCCCCCAGCTTCACGATGGGGAAGACGTACTCGGCCGAGGCGAACCCGCGCGTGTCGCCGCGGAACTGCCGGGTGAGATAGCCGCGGAACGTCGAGCCGCCCGACTCGTACTCCTCGAAGAACGGCTCGTCGCGCGCCACGACCGCGCTCGCGCGGACGATGAAGTTGTGCTCCTGGAAGAGGCGCAGCGCCCAGTGCATGCCGAGCTGCGCCTTCCAGTAGGCGTAGTCGCTGCCGAGCGCCTTGAGGCCGCCCTCGTAGGTGCCGAGCAGGGCGAAGCCGCTCTGGACGCCGTGGACCGACGAGCGGCTGTCCCACCCGGCGGTGAGGCGGCCGTTCACGTTGACGCCGTCGGTGCTCTGGCCCGAGGCCGAGCCGACCGCGCCGGTCGAGATGCTCTGCAGCGCCGGATCCGCCGGGATCGTCGTGTCCGGGAAGCTCACCGCGTCGTAGCTGATCCCGCGCGCCGCGAGGCGCCCCTCGGTCTTGAGCTTGCGCCACCAGCGGACGCCGAAGGTGACGCCGGCGCCGGCGGTCTGCAGGTTCGTGCTGCGCAGGATCGTGGTGCGCTTGATGCCCAGGGTGGGCAGGTCGACGGGCGCGTACTCGTAGACCTGGTCCTTCTGGAAGAAGCCGTCGAGCTGGTAGTAGGCCCACGACCCGCGGATGGAGGGGTCGAGGTACGCCATCGCCAGCGAGCCGGTGGTGTTCGACATGGCGCCGTAGAGCAGCAGCTTCTTGTGCCAGCCGAAGAGGTTCGTCTCGCCGAAGGCGATGCCGCCGCCGTACGAGTTCTCGGAGTAGCTGAAGGTGGGCGCGATGAACCAGGAGACCTTGTCCTTGGCCGAGATGACGACGCTGACGCCGCCCGCGGCCTTCTCGGTCCGAACGTCGACCTCCTTGAAGAGCCCCGAGCCCAGGAGCCGCTGCTTCATGATCTCGAGATCGTTGATGTTGATGACATCGCCCTCGCTGACGCCGGCGATGTCCTGGACCGTGTTGGTGTCGGTCTTGGTGGCGTCGACGACCTTGACGCGGACGACCCGATCGCCTTCCCGGGCCTGGGCGAGCGCGGTCGTACCGAGGAGGACGGCGACCACAACGAGCGCACGGTTCATGCCCGGATGATAAGGCCCCTCGGGAAAACGTGTCAAATGGCGGCGGCGGGGGACGCTAACCGGTGTACGGGGGCAGCAGGTCGGCGTAGGTCAGGGTCACGGTCCGGACCGTAAAGTTCTGCAGCTCGAACGTGACACTGTCGCCGGGCTGGTAGCTGTGCAGGAGGCGGTTGGCCTCGTCGATCGTCATGCCCGCGACCGACTGCGTGTCGATGGTCAGCAGCTGGGCGCCGACGTTGACGTTCTGCGCCGCCGCGGAGCTGGCGGGGTAGACACGGGCCACGAACAGCCCGCCGTTGCAGCCCGAGGCCAGGTCGAACCCGGGGCCGACGAACTCGGCCGGGTTCACGTGCACCGGGTTGTTGTAGCGCGCCAGGTCGAGCCGCTCCGCGGAGTAGCGCACGGTGGTCTGGTAGTTGCGCAGGAAGGTGCCGCCGATGAAGAGGCTGATGGTCTCGCCGACCTCGGCGCCGATCTGGGTGAAGAGGGTCGGGTCGGGCACGACCACCGCCGGGACGCTCTCGAGCGTGACGTCGCCGACGCTGACCTTGGCGAGGCGGGTGATGAACCCGTTCTGGACGCCGTAGATGGTCTGGATCGGGATGTCGGCGATGCGCGGCCGGTCGGTGTGGTCGAGCGTCGAGAACGTGTCGTTCGAGATGGTCACCAGGCTCGCCCCGGTGTCGACGAGGAAGGTGCGGCTGTAGCTCTCGAGCTGGCCGTCGACGATGATGCGCGTCGGCGGCAGGTCCACGGTGATGCTGCCGACGAGGGCGCGGCCGCCCCCCTTCACGCGGATGGGCACCGCCACCGCGGGCGCCACGTCCTGACCGATGTCCGGCGAGGCGCTGATGCCGTTCCACAGGAAGAGGGCGGAGCCGAGGTAGTCGACCGTGAGCTGGTAGAAGTGCAGCAGGTCGCCGCCGATGATGCCGGCGGTGTCGGGCGTGCCGCAGGCGTCGGGCGGGAAGGCGCCGAGGACCACGGTCGAGATGGTCTCGAAGGTGAGGCCGAGGGCGCCGAGGTCGTGCGTCTCGTGGGCGCTGAAGTCCTGGGCGTGGCCATAGGAGACCGAGTTGAGCAGCGTCACCGGCGAGCCGGTGTCGACGATGAAGGGCTGGGCCGCCTCGGCGTCGGCGGTGACGTCGATGACCGGGATGAGCCCGCCGAGGTAGGCCGGGCTCCGGGCGCCGAAGGTCCCGACCGTCGCCGGCGGGCTCGGCTGGTCGTCGCCGCAGCCCGCGGTGACGGCGCAGAGGGTGAAGGCGAGGGCGGCGAGGACGAGAGCCGAGCGGCGCACGGGGTGAGTATAGCCGCAACTCGCGTCGCTTGCGGGTCCGACGCTGATCGTGATACCTCTCGAGGAGGAGACCCGTCGTGAACGCCGCCGAGATCGCCACCTGCCTCCTCATCGAGCGGGCGCTCGCCGGGAGCCCGGCGTTCCGGCAGATCGACGACCGGCTCTACATCGTGAAGCAGGGCTCCTGCTTCGTGATGATCAACGTGCTGCCGTGGGGCGCCGACCGGGCCGTGGTGCGCTGCGTCGCGCAGCTCGTCAAGGGCGTGCGCCTGGCGCCGCAGCTCGCGCGCCAGCTCCTCGAGCTGAACAGCATCCTGCGCTTCGGCGCCTTCGGCTACGTGCCCGAGGACGAGCTCGTGCTCTTCATGCACTCGATCCTCGGCGGCCCGACCCTCGACGCCGAGGAGCTCCTGATCACGCTGCGCGACGTCGCCCTCGTGGCCGACGAGTACGACGACCGGATCGCGCGGCACTTCGGCGGTCAGACGATGCAGGAGCTGCTCGAGGAGAGCGCGCTCACGCGCCTGCTCGAGCGGGACCCGACGACCTTCGAGTTCAAGAACTGACGGCGCCCGCGGGCTAGCGCGGCGGGCGCCGCATCGCGTCCCAGGTGCCGGCGGCGATCTCGGCCAGCATCGCGTCGCGCAGCTCGGGCGGCGGGTCGGGCGTCGGCAGCGACTGGTAGATCGCCATGACGTCGCGGCGCGGCTCGTCATCGCCGCCGTAGCGGCCGAAGGGCTGGGCCGGGCGCAGGCTCGTCTCGGTCGAGGGCGGCGGCGCGATGAAGCCCTTGTGCAGCGCGACCCCGATGCGGCTCGGGCAGTGGCACGGGTTGCCGGGGTTCACGTGCTCGCAGCGCGGCGCGAGGTAGTCGCTGACCTTCTGCCGCGCGCGCGACAGGCGCACCTTGTAGGCCGAGGTCTTGATGCCCAGCGTGCGCGCGGCCTCGTCATCGGAGAGGCCGAGGATGACCGAGAGCACGAAGGCGACCCGCTCGCCGAGTGAGAGGCAGTTGACCACCGCCGTCATGCACCCCTGCTTGAGCTCCCACAGCAAGAAGTCGCGCTGCGGCCCGCTCAGCGCCCCGGCGACATCGGTGCGGGTGGCCTCGCTGCGCAGGGTCTCGTCGAGCTGCTCGAAGCTGATCGAGGCCCCCGCCTTGACGATGTTCTGCTCGGCGACGTGGCTCGCGATGCGCAGCAGCCAGGCGCGGGCGTCGTCCTCGGACGGCGGGAGCTTCTCCTGGCCGACGAAGGCGCGCAGGTAGGTCTCGCGCGTGGCCGCGGCGGCGAGGTCGTGACGGAGCATCAGCCGGTACAGCAGGTTGTAGACCAGCGCATAGGTATGCTCGAGCAGCGCGCAGAAGCGCTGCGAGCCCGCGGTCTCGACGACACTCGACATCACGAAGCGCCCCACACGAGAATCGCAACACCTTATCAAACCGAGGGGGCGAACTCAAGAATCCGGGGTGCGCCTCTGACGGGGGGGCTCTGCCCGCTCCCCCTCGACGGGCCCAGCCCGTCGAGCCTCCCCTCCACCGCGCGCTCCCCGCGCGAGCTGGCGCTCGAAGTGGCGAGGCGGCACGCGCCAGTAGCGCGCCGGCCCGCGCGCCGCTACCATGGGCTCCGCGATGTCACGCCTCGCTCTGCTGCTCGCCGGCGCCGCCGTCGTCGTGGCCGCCGGCTGCGAGACCGCGACCGGGCACCCGCCGGTGGCGCGCTTCAGCGTGAGCCCGCGCTACGTGCCCGAGGGCGATGGCTGCGCGACCGTCGTCACCCTCGACGCGACGGCGTCGAGGGACGAGCTGGACGATCCGACCGGCGCGCGGCAGCTCTGGTTCCGCTGGGACCTCGACGAGGCCGGCTGCGGCGGCGGTGGCCCGGACGTCGCGAGCGCCGATCTCCTGTCGCCCGTGGTCGGGGTGCGGATCCGGGGCGACCGGCCCGTGACGGTGACGCTCACCGTGCTCGACGCGAGCGGGGTGACGGCGGTGCGCCAGGGCACGATCGGGATCACGCTCGGCGCCGCGCCGGAGGGCGACGCGGGCACGCCGGCGGACGCGGCCGGGCCGGCCGACGCCGGCGCCGGCGGCTGACCCCGGACCGGGCTACGCCGGCGGCGGCTCACCCGCGCGGGGTGCCGACCGCGACCCGCACCTGGAACTCCGCGACCTTGCCACCATCGATGCGGCCGCGAACCTCGCGCACCTCGAACCACGACGGACCCTCGATCTTCGCGCCGTCGACGGCCGCGCGGACGGCCTCCTGGATGCTGTTGGCCGAGGAACCAACGACCTCGACGATCTGGTACGACTTCGTCATGCGCGCCCTCCGTGTCCTGCCTTGGATGCTCGGGCACGGGTGGCGTTGTTCCCGCCTACGGGGGGTCGTCGTCGCCCGCGCCCTGGGGCTTGGTGGGCAGGAGGTGCTCGAGATCGTGCTTGCGCAGGCGGTAGTAGAGGGTCGAGCGGTTGATGCCGAGCATGCGCGCGGCCGAGGCGATGTTGCCGCGGGCGCGCTCGATGGCGCCGACGATCTCGCGCCGCTCCTCCTCCTGCAGCCGCGCCGTGAGCGGCAGCCCGCCCGCGGCCGGCGGCGCGACGACCGCCACCGGCCCGGTGGTGCCCGGGCGCCGGCCGAAGTCGAGGTCCTGCGGCGTGATCACCTCGGCGCGCGCGACGATGATCGCGCGCTCGACCACGTTCTCGAGCTCGCGCACGTTCCCGGGCCAGGGGTAGCCCTTGAGCAGCGCGACGGCGGCCTCGTCGAAGCGCGCGACGCGCCTGCCGGCCCTGCGGTTGAACTTCGCGATGAAGTGCTCGCACAGCCGGGGGATGTCGCCGGCGCGGTCCCGCAGCGGCGGCAGGTGGATGGGGAAGACGTTGAGGCGGTAATAGAGGTCCTCGCGGAACTTGCCCTCGGCCACCATCGCCTCGAGGTCGCGGTGCGTCGCCGAGACGAGCCGCACGTCGACGCGGATGGTCTCCTGGCCGCCGACGCGCTCGAACTCGCGCTCCTGCAGCACCCGCAGGAGCTTCACCTGGACCTCCATCGGCAGGTCGCCGATCTCGTCGAGGAACAGGGTGCCGCCGTCGGCCAGCTCGAAGCGGCCGGCGCGGCGCGCGACCGCGCCGGTGAAGGCGCCCTTCTCGTGACCGAAGAGCTCGCTCTCGAGCACGCCGGCGGCGAGCGCGGCGCAGTTCACGCGCACGAAGGGCTTGCCCTCGCGCGGCGAGTTGATGTGGATGGCGTGCGCGAGCAGCTCCTTGCCGGTGCCGCTCTCGCCCCGCAGCAGCACCGTCGAGCTCGTCGGCGCGACCTGCTCGACCTTCGCGAGCACCTCGCGCAGCGGCGCCGCCTCGCCGACGATGGCGCCGAAGTCGAAGGCGGCGTGCATCTCGCCCGAGAGGTAGCCGGCGTACTGCCGGAGCTGCTCCGTGAGGCGCGCGTTCTCGAGCCGCAGGTGGTAGCGCTCGATCGCCTGGGTGAGGACGCCCTTGACCTCCTCCGCCTCCCACGGCTTCGTGATGTAGCGGTAGATATGGCCGAGGTTGATGGCCTTGATGAGCACGTCGACGTCGGTGAAGGCGGTGACGATGATGCCGATGGCGTCGGGGCGCACGGCCCGGGCGGCGCGCAGGAACTCGAGCCCCGTCATCTTGGGCATGCGCTGGTCGGTGACGATGATCGCGACGTCCTCGCGCTTGAGCAGCGCGAGGCCCTCCTCCCCGCCGCCGGCGCAGTGGAGCTTGAACACCCGCCGGAAGTTGAACCGGAAGGCATCGAGGTTGTCGGGCTCGTCGTCGACGACGAGGATGGGATAGCGCGTGAGATCGAGAGGCTCGGCGGCCGGCGCGCGCAGCCGGCCCGAGCCCGGGTCGGCCGTCGCCTCGGCGGGGGCGGCGGCGCGCGCGGCGCCGTCGGCCGGCCCGGCGGGCCCGTTCTCTCCCCAGGATCCGCTCATGGCCCGGGACGATACCACGCATGGACGTTGACAGTCGATGATCGACCGGCGAGAATCGACGACCGTGGAAGGCGAAGCGACTCAAGGAGCAGTCCGCACGCGTATCACCGATGCGCTCGTGCTCGCGCTCGGCGGCTCGGCGATCGCGAAGACGATCAACACCGGCACACTGCGGTACTTCATCGACTTCACCTTCCGTGACATGTTCAACGGCGCACGGTTCGACCTCGGGCCGCTGTGGAACGTGCTCAGCGTCGAGCCCGGGCTCACCGAGGCGGCGA
>DASXVK010000601.1:0-2367 GCA_036504295.1 Polyangia bacterium | reverse complement strand
TCTGGAACACGCCCTCCAGGTACACCACCGCCGCCGCCCGGAAGCCCGGGAAGCGATCACGGCAGAGCAGGCGGATCTTGCGAACGATCGCGCTGCTCCGCGCGCTGCCGATCGTGAGAAACAGGATACTGCTGATCGCGGCCCGCTGCTTCCCGGCGGTCGCGACCACGCTGGCCAGCGCGTGCTCGAGACTGGTGCCGGTCGCGACCACGTCGCCGAACACCAGGTCCGTCGAGCCGTGCAGCGACAGCTTCTGGTAGGCGTTCTCGGTGATGACCCAGTCCTGCGAGCTCGCGCTGCTGCGTGCTCGCTGCGCGCTGATGAAGGCGCTGTTGTGGTACCGGCAGCCGACGCCGTCGTGGAGCGCCTCGCGCAGGCCGAAGTTCAGCCCGCCCCGGAGGATGTTCAGGACCACGGTGCGCGACTCGTTGAACTCCCAGGCGCGGCAGGCCCGGAGCGCCGTGAACGCCTTGGCACAGGCCACCCGCAGCCGGCGGGTGTAGTCCACGCCGCAGACGAACGGGTCGTTGCAGATGGCGCGGGACTCCGGCGAGGAGAAGACGAGCTCCGCGATCTCGTCCCCGGCGAGCCGGTAGAGCGAGCAGCCCTCGTCCTGGTGCAGCATCGTGAGAGACATCGAGGGAGACTCTACCAGAATGCGGCCGCGGGAGGGCCGCCAGCCGTGCTCCGCATCAGGGGCTCACCGCGCGGGGCGCGATGCGGCTGGCGCCGAGGCTGGGATCTGGCCCCCGAGGATCGCCACCGCCTTCACCTGTGCCTGCCGCGAGAGGTCGATGGACTCGCCGAGGATGCGCGCCATCTCCTGCGGGGCGTGGAAGCCCATCGAGTTCTCCGCGGCCACGAAGTCGAGCCGCCACTGAGCCGCGCGCTGCAGCTCCCCGAGCTCGCGGATCCGGGGGTCCTGCGTGAGGGCCGCGCGCCACGGCGCGTCGCCCATCTTCTGGCGCACCGCGGCCAGCGCGTCGATCATCGCCACCGCGGCCTCGCCGGCGCGGCTGAGCAGTGCGAAGTGGCGGTCCTGAATCGCCTCCACCCGCGCCTTGAGCTCCTGCTCACCGTATGGGTGGCAGGTCTCGCACGCGCGGTTGATGCCGAGGAGCGGGCTGCGCACCCAGTGCTCCGACACCTTCATCGCGCCCTCGCGCTTGTAGGCCATGTGGCAGTCGGCGCAGGCGACGCCGCTCCGGGCGTGAATGCCCTGGCTCCAGAGCTCGAACTCCGGGTGCTGCGCCTTGAGCACCTCGACCCCGGTCTCGGCGTGGACCCAGTCCTTGAAGCGCTGGCCGTGGACCTGCATGCCGTCGTAGGTCGCCTCGATCTGCTCGACCTTGAGCCCCTTGTCCCACGGGAAGAGCAGCGTCAGGCCCTTGCCGCAGTAGTACTCGACGTGGCACTGCCCGCACACGAACGAGCGCATCTCCTGCCGGGTGCCGTCCGCGTTCGGGTCGTAGGGCGCCGCCCGGCCTCCCCGCCGCCACCGCTCGATGCTCGGCAGGTGCGGCACCGCCGCGTCCGAGGCGGCCAGCTTCTGGATGCCGGCGATGAAC
Organism: Polyangia bacterium; assembly: GCA_036504295.1. GTDB lineage: Bacteria > Myxococcota_A > Polyangia > JACRCY01 > JACRCY01 > DASXVK01. Next base: position 799 of record DASXVK010000601.1, on the reverse strand, counting down.
CCAGGCCGCGTCACCCGGAGCTCCATCGTCTTCGGCTCGTGGCAGTCGACGCACGAGACCGGGTGGGCCTTGCCCGTCGTCTGCCCGAGCAGCTTGTGGGCGTCCCAGTAGCTCATCGCGCCGACGCGCTCGAGCCCCTTCTGTACCTGCTGCGCCGGCGTGCCCTGCGGCAGGGCCTCGCGCCCGAGCTTCCGGTAGAGCGGCATGATCGACGTGTGGCAGTGGAGGCAGTTGCCGGACTGCTTCCCCTCGCGCGGCACGTTGCGCTTCGTGAGCTCCTGGTCCTGCAGCATGTGGCCGTGGCCGCGCCGGTCCCGGTAGTCCACGGCGAAGAGGTAGCCGGCGAAGACCCGGGTCAACCACGGGTCGCGCGCGGCCTTCTGCGGCGGCAGCGTGCCCTCCGGCCCGACGAGCCCCCCGCCGTACCTGGTGCGGGTCGGCTCGGACGTGCGCAGGTAGCCGTCGTACTCGCGCGGCCAGTTCACACCCCACTTCTTGGGGTCGACGTCCTCCTCCGTGACCTCGACCATCTTGAGGTAGGGGTTCTTCGCCTCCTGCTTGCGCTGGAAGATGTTCACGAGCAGCGCCGCCACCACGGCGGTGGCGATGGCAGTGCCCACGGCGACGGCGGCGTAGGCGGCGATGCGGCGCGTGCGACTCGAGTCCATGGTCTCCTCGCTTACCGGCGTGCCCCGTGGCCGACGGCGCGGTGACAGTGAACGCACCGGATCGCGTGGTCGGCCCAGGTGCTGCCCCGGACGATCTCGTGGACGAAGCTGCCATGGCAGCGCAGGCAGTT
>DASXVK010000600.1:0-2053 GCA_036504295.1 Polyangia bacterium | reverse complement strand
CGCGGCGCCGGCGAGGTGCGGCGGCGCGATGAGCAGGTCGGGCCTGGCGCTCGCGACGATCCCGGCGAGGGCGGCGATGAGCTTCTCGGGGTTGCCGAGGCCGAGCGGGAACGGCAGCGGGACCGGGATCGCGCCGGCGAGCTGGGCGCCGAAGAAGGCGCCGACGAAATCGTCGCCCGTCGGCAGCAGCAGGGCGATCCGGGCCCCCCGGGGCACCGGGCGGGCCCGGAGCCAGCGGGCCCAGCGCTCGGCGCCGTGCCACACCGCGCGGAACGACCGCTCGTGCGGCTGGCCCTTCTCGTCGAGCAGGTCGAGATACAGCGCCGCGGGGCACTCCGCGGCCGCCTGGCGCAGCACCTCGACGAGGCTGCCGGCGGCGGGCGTACACGCCACGGCGCTCCCGAGGAGCGCGGGCGGCGCGGGTGGTGCTGCGCGCGAGATCGTCAGCCGGTCGGGCATGGAGGGGTCTTGGGTACCTGGTAGTCCGGACAGGGTAGCCGGTTGCGTACGCCGTTGGACCATAGCTACGCGCGATCGTCAAGCCGTGCGCTGATTCAGGGCCGCAGGAAGCTCGCCCGCGAGGAGTTCGTTCTTGCACCCGAGGAGCTCGTTCGCGACAATGCCGCGCCGCTGTCACGGCCCTGCCGCACCTCGCAGTGACGGCGCGAGGAGATCGCATGTGTTGGAGTGGAGAGGCGAGCGCCGCGATCGCGGCCGCCGGTTTGTCGAGCGCGTACTTCCTGCGGAAGAAGGGCCAGCCCAAGGAGATCTGGCTCCCGCCGGCCTACTTCGTGATCATGGAGGGGCTGCAGGCCGTCACCTACACCGTCGTCGGCCAGTGTGGGGGCTCATTCAACCTGTTCCTCACGCACCTGGCCATGGCCCACATCTCGTTTCAGCCCTTCTTCGTCAACATGCTCGGGATGGAGTTCATCGATCCCGCGGTCAAGCGACGGATCTCGAAGTACGTCTACGGTCTGTGCGCGCTGGCGGCGCTCTTCTGCCTCATGCGCCTGCTGCCGGCCTACGACCTCTTCGGCCGCTGCGAGGTCGGGACGCCCATCTGCAGCCACGTCAACACCTGCGCCTATCGCGGCCAGTGGCACATCGGCTGGAACGTGCTCCTCAACGGGTTCAATGAGGGCTGGAAGTGGTACGTCTTCGCCGCCTTCCTCCTGCCGGTCGTGTACGGCTCGTGGCGGTGGACCGTGTACCAGTACTTCGTCGGCCCGTTCCTGGCGGGCCTGACGACCGCCGACGTCAACGAGCGCCCCGCCGTCTGGTGCCTCTTCAGCACCTGCATCATCGCGCTCCTGGTCAACACGCGCCTGCGCAACTACGCGTACGTGAAGCGCTGGTACCTGTGGAAGTTCATGCGCGAGCGCCCGGCCGTCGCCGAGGCGCGCGTCGCGGAGTGAGCGCGGGAACCACGGAGCGGGCACGGGCAGGGGCACGGGCACGGGCACGAGCGCCCCTGCCGGGGCGGGCCACCCTGCCGAGAGTTGTGATCGTGCCCGTGCCCCTGCCCGTGCCCCTGCCCGGCATCTTCCGGGACGTCGCGCCGACGTCGGCACGACGGCCTTCGATCGTCACGCGCCGACCGCCGTTCTTTGTGACCCGGGCCCGAGGTGTGTTAGCCTCGGGGGCGAGGGGCGTACGAGGAGCGAGTGACCCCGACCTGCCCGCGCTGCGGTAGCCCGATCGATCCCCTGCGCGCCCGTGCCGTCCGCATCGTCAACGGGCGCATCACGGCCTTCTGCTCGCCGGTGTGCCGGGACGCGTTCGCCGTGGCCGCGGCGGCGAGCGGGCAGGCGGAGCTGGTGGTCACGGTGGGGGCCGCCGGGGTCGAGCCGGAGGAGACGGACGCGGCGGCGAGCGCGGACCTCGTCGTGGCGCCGCGGGCGGCGGCGACGGCGTTCGCCCCGTCCGGCCGCGCGCCCGTCGCGCGGCCGCCGGCGGTCGCGGCGGTGCTGCCCGCCGAGGCGGCGGCGGCGCCGGCCGGCCGCGGATCGCTCGCGTTCTGGGCGCTGCTCCTCGGCGGCCTCGCGGCCCT
>DASXVK010000599.1:0-8420 GCA_036504295.1 Polyangia bacterium | reverse complement strand
GCGCGGCCCGCGGCGCGCCTGTGCGACCTCGGCTGCGGCCTGGCCATGCTGGCCGTGCTGCTCAAGGAGCGCGGCGCCCGGGCCGCCGTCACCGCGCTCGACTGGGACGCCGGCAAGCTCGCCATCGCCCGCGCCGCCGCCGCGGGCCTCGACGGCCTCGAGCTGCGCGCTCACGATCTCACCACCGACCCGCTGCCCGCGTGCGACGCCGCCGCGCTCGTCGACGTGCTCCACTATCACCCGCCCGCCGCGCAGGACGCGCTGCTCGGCCGGGTCGCGGCCGCGCTCGCGCCCGGCGGGCGCCTGGTCATCCGCGACGTCGACCTCGCCGGCGGCATGCGGGTCGGCCGCGCCCTCGAGCGGTTCGCGGCGCGCCTCGGCTGGCACCGCACCGCCGGCGTCTTCCACTACCGGCCCGCCGCGGAGCTCGCGGCCGTGCTGACGCGCCTCGGCCTGACGGTCGCGGTGCAGCCCGCCGGCGGCCTGCTCACGCGCGCGAACGTGCTCCTCACCGCCGACCGGCCCGCGCCGACTTGACCGCTGCCGTATACTGCTCGCCGGCCGCGCCGCCGCGGCGCCGCCGAGGAGAACCGATGGCCGCCCCCCGCAAGCCCGAGAAGCCCGCCCCCACGCCCGAGAAGAGGCCCGCCCGCGGCGCCGACCCGAAGGCCGAGAAGAAGCCGGCGGCCCGCGCCGCCACGCTGCCGCCGCACGCGCCGCCCCGGCCCCTGCGCAAGCCCGAGAAGAAGCTCGACCTGGTGAGGAGCTTCAAGGCCGAGTACAGCGCCGGCCGCGACCCGATGCTGCTCGTCATCCAGCCCGCCGCCTACCTCACCGTCACCGGCAAGGGCGAGCCCGGCGGCGACGAGTTCCAGGCCCGCCTCGGCGTGCTCTACGGCGCCGCCTTCACCATCAAGTCCGTGCAGCAGGAGGCGGGCCGCGACTTCAAGGTCGCGCCGCTCGAGGGCCAGTACTGGGGCAAGGGCGACGTCTTCAAGGTCGCCGCGGCCGCCGACTGGAACTGGAAGCTCATGGTGCGGGTGCCCGAGTTCGTGACCCGCAGCGACCTCAAGCGGGCGCTCGAGTCGCTGACGAAGAAGGGGCGCGACCCGGCCGAGGCGGGCGTCAAGCTCGAGCGGCTGCACGAGGGCGAGTGCGTGCAGGCGCTGCACATCGGCTCCTACGCGACCGAGCCCGAGACCATCGAGCGCATGGACGCGTTCGCGCGCGAGCGCGGCCTCGCGCTCAAGGGGCGCCACCACGAGATCTACCTCTCCGACCCGCGCAAGGTGCCCCCGACGAAGATCCGCACCATCCTGCGCTACCCGGTGCAGGACGCCTGATCCGCTCCGCGCGCACCGCTCCCTGCTCAGCCCTCATTCCCCTTGCACTCCCCCCGGCGGTCCGGCACAACAGACCCGTGCACGACCTGGATCGGGAGCTGAACGAGGCCCAGCGCGACGCCGTGCTCGCCGGCGACGGGCCGCTCTGCATCCTCGCCGGCGCGGGCTCCGGCAAGACGCGGGTCATCACCTACCGCATCGCGCGCCTCATCGAGACCGGCGTGGACCCGCGCGCGATCCTCGCGGTGACCTTCACGAACAAGGCCGCCGGCGAGATGCGCGAGCGCGCCGCGCGCATGACGGGCAGCGCCGCGGGCATGTGGATCGGGACGTTCCACTCCATCTCGGCGCGGCTCCTGCGCACCTACGCCGACGAGATCGGCCTCCGGCGCGACTTCGTCATCTACGACGACTCCGACACCCGGACCGTCTGCGCCCGCGTGCTCAAGGAGCTGAACCTCTCGGACCGGCTCTTCCCGGTGCGCATGCTGCTCAGCCGCATCGACGACGCCAAGAACCGCGGCCAGCTCCCCAACGAGGTGCCCGCCGGCGACTGGCAGGCCGAGGTGGTCAAGAAGGTCTACACCGCCTATCAGGACCGGCTGCTCAAGGCGAACGCCGTCGACTTCGGCGACCTGCTCCTCTACGCGCTCAAGCTGTGCCAGTCGGGCCGCCCGGTCGCCGCCTACCTCGCGCGGCGCTTCCGCCACGTGCTGGTCGACGAGTTCCAGGACACGAACCGCGTGCAGTACCTCTTCGCCCGCCACATCGCCAGCGGCAGCAACAACCTCACCGTCGTCGGCGACGACGACCAGTCGATCTACCGCTGGCGCGGGGCGGACCTGCGCAACATCCTCGACTTCGAGCAGGACTACCCGGGCGCGCGGACGATCAAGCTCGAGCGCAACTACCGCTCGACCAAGACCATCCTCGCGGCGGCGAACGGCGTCATCTCGCGCAACACGGCGCGCAAGGCCAAGACGCTCTACACCGACAACCCCGCGGGCCCGCCCATCATGTACCTCGTGTGCGACAGCGAGCGCGAGGAGGCCCGCCGGATCGCGCAGACCATCCGCGGCCTCGAGCGTGAGGAGAACCGCAAGCCCGGCGACTGCGCCGTCTTCTACCGGACGCACGCCCAGTCGCGCGTCATCGAAGAGGCGCTCCGGGCCGAGAACCTGCACTACAGCATCGTCGGGGGCCTGCGCTTCTACGACCGCGCCGAGATCAAGGACCTGTGCGCCTACCTCAAGGTGCTGCAGAACCCCGACGACGAGGTCGGGCTGCTGCGCATCGCGAACGTGCCGGCGCGCGGCCTCGGCGACACCAGCCTCGAGAAGCTGGTCGCGCAGGCGCGCCAGGACAACACCTCCGTCTACGAGGCCATGCGCCGCGTCGCCACCGGCGACGTCGACGTCATCGGCACCGCCGCGCGCCGCAAGCTCGCCGGCTTCATCGAGCTCATGGACGAGCTGCGCGGGATGACGACGCTGCCGCCGGCGGACCTGGCCGAGCTCGTGCTCGAGCGCACCGGCTACCTCGCGCGCCTCGGCGCCGAGGGCACCGACGAGGCCGAGACCCGCAGCCAGAACCTGATGGAGTTCATCGGCGACATCCGCGAGTACCAGGAGAACGCCGAGGAGCCGAGCCTCGCGGGCTACCTCGAGCGCATCTCGCTGGCGTCGGAGGCCGACCGCGTCACCGAGGCCGACGTCAAGGTCTCGCTGATGACGATCCACAGCGCCAAGGGCCTCGAGTTCCCGGTCGTCTTCCTCGCCGGCATGGAGGAGGGCATCTTCCCGCACGCCCGCGGCCGCGAGGATCCCGAGGAGATGGAGGAGGAGCGGCGCCTCGCCTACGTCGCGATCACGCGGGCGCGCGAGCGGCTGCTGATCCTGCGGGCGACCTCGCGCATGCTCTACGGCCAGCCGCAGCAGAACGCGGCCTCGCGCTTCATCAACGACATCCCGGTCGAGTGCGTGGCGGTGCCGCGCGGCGCGGGCGGCGAGCGGCGCGACAGCGGCCATGGCGGCGGCGGGCGCGGCGGCTATGAGCGCGGCGGCGCCGAGCGCGGCGGCTACGGCCGCGGCGGCGGCGCGCCGGCGCGCATCCCGCCGGCGCCCCGCGGCCGCCAGGTCGAGTACGTCGACGCCGGGGCGTCCCCCGCGCCGGCGCGGCGCGACCGCGGCGACAGCGTCATCGAGTACGACGAGCCGCAGGGCGACACCGGCTACCGCATCGGCATGCGCGTCAGCCACCCGAGCTTCGGCGAGGGCGAGGTGCGCGGCTGGACCGGCATCGGCCCCAGCCTCAAGCTCACGATCTTCTTCCCGCGCGCGGGCGTGAAGACGATCGTGGCGAAGTTCGTACAGGCGGCGGAGTAGGGCGGGGCGCCGACGTCACGTCACCGCGCCCCGCTTCCGCGGCGCTGAAGCGAGCCCACGCCTCGGCTTCGCGGCGCTCCTCGGCCGTCAGGCTCTCGTAGTACGTGATCGTCTCGAGCGCGAGCGCGTGCTCCGCGCTACGGCGCACGGCGCGGCGGAGCCAGGCTTCGATGACTTCGCTGCGGCTGGCCCCGGCGCCCTCGCTGACGCGGCGGTTGATCGTGGCGACGAGGTCGCGCGAGAGCGTGATACTGAGCTTCTGCTTCGTCGTCGTCGGCATACCCATTCGTGTCCTGGCGAAGGCGTCGTTGAGGGACAACCGGCGCGGCACACCCCGCCGGTCATTGCCGCAGCGCGTCGTCGAGCGGGCGGCCGGCCATGGTCGCCATGATCGACAGCAGCACCAGGCGCTCCTCGCGCTCGGCGTCGTGGAGCTTGCGCGCGCGGGTCTCGCCGAAGCGGTCGCGGACGATCTGCTCCTGGTCGGTGTAGAGGTTGCTCACCTGGTCGAACGCCTGCGTCCAGTCGGGCGGGTCCTGGGCGAGGTAGGTGCGCACCGCGCCGACGCGCTGGTTGCGCACGTTCGCGTAGCCGTCGTAGAGCGCGAGCGCCTCGCCGTTCGTGAGCCCGAGCAGCCGCTGCACCTCGGCCACCTTGATGACCGTGTTGCGCTTCTGCTTCTCCCAGTCGGCGAGCTGCTGGCGCAGCACGTCGAGCACCTCGTCACGCCGCTCCTCCCACCGCAGCCGCGTGTTCTCGATGGCGAGGTCGCACAGGATGTCGCGGCGCAGGCTGAGCTCGTCGGCACCCCCGTCGCCCGCGGCGCCGGCGCGCTCGTGCACGCTGCGCTCGGGCCGCACGCCGATCTCCGGGATCGTCGGGTAACTCTCGCGCGCGACCACCCGCCGGGCGCGCTCGGCCGGCGCTGGCGGCGGCGCCGCCGCGGCCGGCCGCTCGCCCGCGCGCCGCGCGAGCACGACGTTGAGCGCGACCGAGCCCAGCAGCAGCCCGAGCGCGAGCCAGAGCCAGCGGCGATCGACCGTCATCGACCCCGACAGTATACGCGATCGCCCCGCGCCCGCTTCTCCGGCGCCGCGATCCGTAGTACGCTGCCGGCACCGGGAGGATCGACACGCGCCGCTGGCACCAGGTCTCGCTGTGGCTCCTCGGGACGGCGGTCCCGGTCGTGATCGCGGCCTGCTACGGCACCGCGTACCGCTTCGGCAAGACCGGCAAGGTCCTCGACGCGGCCACGCGCGCGGGGGTCGCCGGCGTCACCGTGACCTGCGTCGCCGGCGGCCGCGAGACGCGCGCCGTGCGCACCGCCGCGAACGGCTCGTTCCAGCTCATGACCCAGCGCGAGTGCGACGAGCTGCGGGTCGCGGACGGCGCCGGCGCCCGCTACGCGGCGACGTCGGTCCCCGGCGGCGCGACCGACGATGTCGGCGTGATCGCGCTGCAGCCGGCGAAGTAGCGCGGATGGCCGACGGCCCGGCGGCGCTCGCCCTGCGCCGCCTCCTGCACCCCGCGTACCGCTACCTCGAGACCGAGGTCCACCCGCTGCGGTACCTCTTCCTCGAGCTCACGCGGCGGTGCAACCTGCGCTGCCGCCACTGCGGCAGCGACTGCGACCGAGACCCGCGGCCGGGCGAGCTCGGCACCGCCGAGTGGCTCGCGTTCTTCGACCACCTGGCGGCGCGCTTCGACCGCCGCCGGCTCGCGCTCGTGCTCACGGGCGGCGAGCCGCTGTGCCACCCGGACTGCTGGGCGCTCTTCGAGGCGCTGCGCGCGCACGGGCTCGCCTTCGGCCTGGTGACGAACGGCTGGGCGCTCACCGCGGCGAACGTCGCGCGCCTGCGCGCGTGCGGCGTCGCGAGCGTCACCGTGAGCCTCGACGGGCTCGCGCCGGCGCACGACTGGCTACGCGGGCGGGCGGGCGCGTTCGACCGGGCGGTGACCGGCGTCGCGCGGCTCGCGGCCGCGGGCCTGCCCTTCTTCGACGTGGTCACCTGCGTCCACCCCGGCAACCTCGCCGAGCTGCCGGCCGTGCGGGCCCTGCTGCAGCGGCTCGGCGTGCGCGCCTGGCGCCTCTTCCCGATCTTCCCGCGCGGCCGCGCCGCGACCGACGCGGCGCTGCGGCTCGAGGCCGCCGACTACCAGCGCCTCCTCCGGTTCATCGCCGCCGAGCGGCGCGCGCTGCGCGGCACGGACTTCACGGTGAGCCTGAGCTGCGAGGGCTACCTGCCGCCGGCGCGCGACGCCAGCGTGCGCGACGAGCCCTACTTCTGCCGCGCCGGCATCAGCATCGGCGGCGTGCTCTGCGACGGCACCATCGCCGCGTGTCCCAACATCGGCGCGGGCCTCGCGCAGGGCAACCTCCGCCGCGACGACTTCGCGACCGTCTGGGAGCAGCGCTTCGCCGCGTACCGCGACCGGCGCTGGATGCGGCGCGGCGAGTGCGTGAGCTGCGGCGAGTGGGGCCGCTGCCGCGGCAACTCGCTGCACCTGTGGGACGAGGCGCGCGGCGCGCCCGCGGTGTGCACCCTGCGCGCGGCGGGCGGCGGCTGAGCGCGGCCGCGGCGTCACGTCCCGACGGTTGCCGGACGACTCTTTACGGACTATATTTAGTCGTACACCCGCGGCAGCAGGAGCACCAATGCGCTACTCGTCCCAGGTGAAGTCCATCAGCTACCTCAAGGCCCGCGCCGCCGAGGTGCTCGATGATCTGACCGAGCGCCGCGAACCCATGGTGATCACCCAGAACGGCGAGGCCAGGGCCGTCATCCAGGACGTGGCCTCCTACGAGGAGACGCAGGAGACGCTGGCGCTGCTCAAGCTGCTCGCGCTCGGGAATCGCGACATCGAGGAGGGCAAGGTCAAGCCGGTGGCCGAGGTGGTAGCCAGGCTCCGCGCCAAGTCCAAGAAGGCCCGCCGCTGATGCGGTACGAGGTGCTGCTCACCGACGGTGCGGAGCGGGACCTCGAAGCCATCTACGACTACATTGCGGGGCACGACGCGTCGGCGAAGGCCGACTACGTCCTGGATCGATTGATGGAGATCGCGGCGGGGCTCGCCACGCTGCCCGAGCGGGGCGCGCATTGCCCGGAGCTGCAGGCGCTGGGCATGCGCGACGTCTGCCAAGTGTTGTTCAAGCCGTACCGGATCGTCTACCGCGTCGTGGGCCGGCGGGTCTTCATCGCCGTCATCGCCGACGGCCGGCGTGACCTGCAGGCGCTGCTCGCCCGCCGCCTGCTCAGCGCGTGACTAACCGATCGCCGCGGCGTACGCGCCGAGCGCCCACACCGGGAAGTAGCGGCGGTAGTTCTCGTAGTTGATGAGCGCGGTCTTGTTGAAGACGCCGACGAGTGGCTCGCGCGGCCAGCTCCCGTCGGCGCCTTGCCGCTCGAGCAGGAACGCGGCCGCGCCCGCCGCGGCCGGGGTGGCGGCCGCGCCCCCGTGGACGAGCGCGAGCAGCGCCCACGAGGTCTGCGCGGCCGTGCTCGCGGCCGGCATCCAGCGCCGCGCGGTGCAGCTCGTGAAGTGCTCGCCGAAGCCGCCGTCGGCGTTGGGGCGCGCCGCGAGGTAGGCGACGGCCCGGGCGATGGCGGGGTCGCGGGCGGGCACGCCGGCGGCCCGCAGGCCGGTGACGCCGAACCAGGTGGCGTAGCTGAAGCATACGGCCCAGCACCCCTCCCAGCTCCCGTCGGGGCGCTGGCGGCGGCGCAGGAAGCGCACCCCGCGCGCGAGCGCGTCGTCGAGCGCCGGGGCGAAGCGCCCGGGGAAGCGGCGCCGGGCGGCCGCGAGCGCCTGCACGCACGCCGCGGTGCACTCGACGTACGAGTAGTCGATCATGATGTCGTTGAAGACCTGCGCCGGGTTGAGGCGCTCGAGCCAGGCCGGGCCGCGGGTGCGCTCGTAGGTCGCCCAGCCGCCGTCGTCGTTCTGCAGCGAGAGGATGAAGCCGACGGCGTCGCACAGGCGCGCGGGGGGCAGCGGGTCGGCGGCCTGCGGCTCGAGCAGCAGCGCCGCCTTGAGGCCCTCGGCGGTGCAGTCGCTGATGGGCCAGCCGTGCGGCCGGTCGGAGAACGGCCAGCCGCCGCGTGACGGGTGGCGATAGTGGCGCGCCCCGTCGGCCACATCGGCGGTGACCTGGTTGTGGCGCAGGAACTCGTACGCGCGCGCCAGCGTCGGCGCCGCGTCGGTGGCGGCCGCGGTCGCGAGGATCGCCTGCGCCGCGAACGCCGTGTCCCACAGGGCGGTCGAGTTGTAGCCGTTCATGGTGACCCGGCCGTCCTCGTCCCACAGATAGCCGTCGAGCGTGGCGAAGCTCGCCTCGACCCGCGGCCCGCCGCCGTCGCGGAACCAGTGCACGAGCGTGTTGAGCACCGCGTTGACCGGCCCGATGCGGATCCGGCTCGTGGCCGCGTCCTCGTGCTCGAGGTGGGCGAAGATGCGGGCGAGCGCGCGCTGCCGCAGCCCGCGCGGCGCGTGCGCCTCGAACGCGCCCATGGCCCGCTGCGCCGCCGCGAGCACCGGGCCGACGGGCACGACGGTGTCCCCCGGCGCGAGCGTAGCGCGGTGCGCGCCGAAGTCGATGCGCTCGTAGGGGCGATCGTAGAGCTCCCGCCGCAGCGCCGCGATGAGCGGCGTCACCGGCCCGCGCGCCCGGGTCCCGTAGAGCCACGCCATCGGG
>DASXVK010000598.1:0-2226 GCA_036504295.1 Polyangia bacterium | reverse complement strand
GCCACCGCGGCCTCGAGCAGCGCGCGGAGCGCCTCGCGCCGCGTGGCGCCGCGGCTCACGGCGTCCCGCCGCCCACGAGCGTGCCCTCGCGGTCCTCCTGCCCGGGCGTCGGCTTCCCGCGCTTCGTCTTCAGCCGCCCCTGCGAGTCCGCGAAGAGGTAGAAGCCCCCGTTCAGCGCGAGCGCGCCGTCGTGCTGGCCGCCGACCACCTCGCCGTCGCGGTCGGCGCTCGGCGGCCGGACCGCGCCGTCCTTGATCCGCAGCCGCCCCTCCGCGTCGACGAAGAGGTGGTAGCGTGACCCGAGCACGAGGTGCCCCTCGTTCCACCGGCCCTGGCCCTCGCACCCGAGATAGAACAGCCCGCGCGTCTTCCACACCGACGCGCCGCCGTCCGCCAACCCCTCCCGGGGCGGGTTGAAGACCCACTCCAGCATGCCGTCGCGGTGCCGCAGTACGCCGTCCTCGACGGGATTGCTCAGGTTCGCGAAGCGCTCGTGGGTGACGCCGAAGGTCGGGTCGCAGGCGCGACCGCCGTGCCGCGTCGCGAGGATCCGCGGCGCGATCCACGTCATGTAGCCGCGGTCCTCACAGCGCAGGGCGTTGCCGTTGGCGCCGTAGGCCTCGGTCCAGCCGTCGATCACCGCGCCCCAGGCGTCCTTGCCGATCACGACGTGCTGCCGCAGGGTCTCGGTGCCCTTGAGCACGGTGCCCCACAGCCCGCCCGCGGCGTGGCAGCCGCCGCGCGGCACCTCATGGTCGAACCTGACACAGGTGTCGCGCTGGTCGAAGACGCGGCCGCCGAAGAGGTTCGCGCGGATCGTGTAGCCGTCGACCTGGACGCCGACCAGGCCGCGCTCGACGTTCGTGCCGAAGAGGTCGATGCCCCAGGTGTCGCTGATGCGCCAGGTGTGCTTCACATCGTCGGTGTTGTCGCGGTTCCGACCGTTCGACGTGCCGCCGAACACCTTCACGTCGAGGCCGTGGCCCACGTGGAAGCCGCCGCGGTCGTTGAACTCCGCGTTGCAGTGCACGAGGCTCGACTGGCCGAGCGTCTTCTTGTTCCCCGTCGCCCACGCCTGGTGCCCGACGAAGGAGAAGCCCCAGCCGCCGCAGTGGTCGGCCATGCAGTTCTCGTGGAGGTTGAGGAATCCCTCGCCCTCGAAGTGCCAGCCGTCGCCGCCGACATCACCGACGCGCACGTCGCGCCACACGCAGTCGTGCTGGCTCCGGCTGGCGCACGAGATGCCGTGGCGCTCGGCGCCGTTGCCGACGATCTTCAGACCCTCGAGGGTCGCGCCGTCGAGCTCGGTGTGGCCCGGGTTGATCGCGATCACGTCCTGGCCGCCAGGCCGCGCGGGGATGGCCGACTCGATGATGGTCACCCCGCCCCACAGCCCGCCGGCGCCGGCGCCGCGGATGTGGAAGCGGCTGGCCTCGATGACGAGCGTGCGCCGGACGACGTACCGCCCCGGCGGGATCACGAGGAGGTGCGCGAGGTGGCGGTGGACCGGCGGCTCGGCGGGCCGGCGGGCGTCGCCGGCGGCGGCGAGGATGGCCGCGCGCAGCGCGAGCGTGTCGTCGGTCACCCCGTCGCCGGCGGCGCCCCACCACTGCGGGTACAGCTCGCGCGCGCGGCCGCCGCCGAACACCACCGGCCGCGGCTGGCGCTCGAGCTTCGCCGGGTAGCTGAAGATGCGGTGCGGCCCCGCCGTGAGCCCGCCGTCAATCGTGAGCGTCGCGCCCGCGCCGACGGCGAGGACGGCGCCCCGCTCGAGGTCCAGGTCGACGTTCGGCGGCACGGTGCAGCTCGCCGGGACCGCCCATGTCCCGGGCGGCAGGTGCAGCGTGGCCTCGCGTGCGCCGATGGCCTTGACCGCCTCTTGGAGGGTGGCGCCGCGGCCGGGGTCGCCGGCCCACACCTGCTTGCCGAGCCGGGCGTCGACGCGGTCGAGGCCGGCGTCGAAGGCGCCCTTGGCCGGCGCGCCGCTCTCACCGAGCGCGGGCCTGTACAGGAACCCGTTCGTCGTCCAGGTGCCCATCGTCTACCGCTCCAGCACCCGCGTCCGCTGCGCCACCGCCGCGAAGAGCGGCCGCAGCCGCTTGCTCCGCCGCAGCCAGCCGTCGCGCTCCTCCACGGCGTCGGTGTCGTCGGGGCCGTCGGGCCCCCGGCGCTCGAGCCGGTAGCTCTTGCCGGCGTGCGCGAGGCGCAGGGCGCGGTCGCCGACGC
>DASXVK010000597.1:0-12607 GCA_036504295.1 Polyangia bacterium | reverse complement strand
TCGTCGGCGACCGGCTCCGCCGGCCGCTCGGCGCCGAGCGCGGTCAGCGCGCGCTCGCGGCGCGCCCGCATCGCGTCGAGGTCGCAGGCGACGCCGCACGAGTAGCAGACGAGCGGCCGGTCGTCGGCGCGCGCCTCCTCGAGGCTCGCCGCGTGTTGCACCTGCCCCGCCGTCTTGCCGCACGGCGGGCGCGGCCGGCCGCGCAGCGCCAGCCGGTACTCCTCCTCGAGGAACGCCGGCTCGAGGCGCATGTCGAGGTGGTCCCAGGGCAGCCGGTCGCCGGGCGCCGTGGCGGCGAGGTAGTCCTCCGCCCGCACGCCCCCGGCGGCGAACGCGGCCTCCCAGCGCCGCAGCGAGAAGCGCTCGTCCCAGCCGTCGAAGCGGGCGCCCGCCCGGTAGGCGTGCTCGATCACGTCCGCCACCCGCCGGTCGCCGCGCCCGAGCACGCCCTCGACGACGGACATCCCGGCCTCGTGCCACTTGAAGCCCAGCCGCTCGGCGCGCGTCACGTCGCGCAGGAACCGCTGCTTGCGCAGGATCTCGGCGAGCGGGTCCATGGCGCACCACTGGAACGGCGTGTGCGGCTTCGGCACGTGCGTCGAGACCGAGACCGTGATCTCGGCGCCGCGCACCAGGCGCCGGCCCACGCGCAGCAGGCGGCCGGCCAGCTGCGCGATGGCCTTCACGTCCTCCTCGGTCTCGGTGGGCAGGCCGAGCATGAAGTAGAGCTTCATGCGCCGGAAGCCGAGCCCGAAGACGCGGCGGGCGGTCTCCTCGATGTCGGCCTCGGCGATGTTCTTCGAGATGACGTCGCGCAGCCGCTGGGTGCCGGCCTCCGGCGCGAACGTGAGCCCGGTCATGCGCAGCTTCGCGAGCGCCGCGAGGAGCGGCTCGGGCAGGCCGTACGCGCGCAACGAGGAGAGCCCGAGCGAGACGTGCTCGGTGGCGAGGCGGCCGAGCAGCCGCTCCATCAGCGGCACGATGGCCGAGTAGTCGGCCGTCGACAGCGCCGTCAGCGAGGTCTCGTCGTAGCCCGCCCGGCGCACGCCACGGAGCACCGCGTCGATGACCTCGTCGGGCCCGCGCTCGCGGCCGGGGCGGTAGATCATGCCCGCCTGGCAGAAGCGACAGCCCTCGGTGCAGCCGCGGGCGATCTCGACCCCGGCCCGGTCGAAGATGGCCTCCGCGTGGGCGACCGGCACGTCGTCGGGGAACGGGAAGCGGTCGAGGTCCAGGGCCACGGCCCGCCGCGGCCGCGCCGGCGCGCGTGGGTCGAGCGGCTCGGCCACGCAGAGCACGCCGTCGGCCCGCGGCGCCACCCGGTACAGCGCGGGCACGTACAGCGGGTAGCGCGCGGCGAGCTCGGCCAACAGCTCCTGACGCGGCGCGCCGGCCCTCCGCCCGGCCGCCAGCTCGCAGACGAGCGCCGGGAGCACCTCCTCGGCCTCGCCGAGGAAGAAGGCGTCGATGAACGGCGCGAGCGGCTCGGCGTGGCTCGCCACGGGCCCGCCGGCGAGCACGAACGGGTCCTCACGGCCGCGCGCGGCGGCGCGCAGCGGCACGCCGCCCAGGTCGAGCATCAGCAGGACGTTCGTGTAGGTGAGCTCGTACTGCAGCGAGAAGCCGAGCACGTCGAACGCGCGCAGCGGCCGGGCGGTCTCGAGCGAGACCAGCGGCAGCCCGCGGCGGCGCAGCTCGTCCTCGAGGTCCGGCCACGGCGCGAAGACCCGCTCGGCGGCGATCCGGGGATCCCGGTTCAGCAGCGAGTACAGGATCTTCGTCCCGAGGTGGGACATGCCGACGTCGTACAGGTCGGGGAAGGCGAGCGCGACCGAGGCCCCGACGGACGCCGGGTCCTTGACCACCTGCAGGTACTCGCCCCCGAGGTAACGGCAGGGTCGCTCGACGGCCTCGAGGAAATCGGCGTAGGGGTGCATGCGCTCCGTCGGCGGGTGTAGTCGGCCACCCCCCGAAAGTCAACCCGCGTACCCGCGAAGGGTGACCGCCTTCCGCCATCTAAGCAACCTGAGGGTAGATGATGCACTCGTGGCAGAACGCGACCACGGCGGCGCTGCTCGCGCTCACGCTCGGCGCCGCCTGCCACAACCAGCCGCCGCCGGCGACCGGCCCGCCCCCGGTGCCCCCGTCCGCCCTCGTCGCGCACCGCCCGAACCCCGGCTTCGAGTGGGTCGACGGGTACTGGCGCTGGACCGGACGCCGGTGGAAATGGGTGGCCGGCGCCTGGGAGGCCGAGCGGACCGGTCAGCGCTGGGTCGCGGGGCACTGGACCTGGACCGACGACGGCCAGCAGTGCTGGCAGCAGCCGCACTGGGAGGCCCTGAAACACCAGGCCACGACCGCCGAAGAGCTCCGCTGCGGGCATTGACCTGACCGAGGTGGCATTCCCCATGCGAACCTGGCTTCGAACGTTGATCCTTCTCACCTGCCTGTCGCCGGTCCTGGCGCTCTCCCCCGGCTGCTACGCCGAGGTGGAGGCGCCGGGTCCGCCGCCGGCGCCGCCGCCGGCCGTCGTGGTCGCGCCGCGGCCGGGCTACGTCTACGTCGACGGGCGCTGGACCTGGACCGGGCAGCGCTGGGTCTGGGTCGCCGGCCACTATGAGCGGGTCCGCGGCGGCCACCGCTACGTGCCGGGCCACTGGGTGCAGACCCCGCACGGCTACCGCTGGGTCGAGGGCGGCTGGGTGCGCTGAGCTCGCTGAGCGCGAAGGCTTGTAGTCCTCCTCGCTGCCGCCCTATCATGGCGGCAACCCGGAGGACACCGTGCGCGTTCTCGCCCCCGTCGTCAGTCTCTCGCTGCTCGTGGCGGCCTGCTCCGATCCGGCGCCGGCGCCGTTCACGCCCACGTGCGAGGCCGAGGCGCCGAGCGCGGCGGCCCAGCTCCCGGCGGGGCCCCACCCCGACGGCGGTTTCCTCCTGATCGGCGGCCGGCGCATCACCCCCCAGGGCGAGCAGATCGCGCTCGGGGGCTTCCCCATGGCCATGGCGCGGCTCGGCGACCGCTTCGTCGCGATCACCGACGGCGCCTACGGCGACGAGTCGCTGCGCGTCTTCGACCTGACCACGAAGACGGTCGTCGCGACCGACACGCTCAGCCGCCGCCAGGGCGCCTTCTACTACGGCCTGGCGTTCGACGGCCAGAAGCTCTTCGCCGCCGGCGGCGGCGGCGAGGACGGCAACGCCGGCACGAGCGCCGTCTACGCCTACGACGTGGACCTCGCGACCGGGGCGCTCGGCGCCCGGCGCAGCATCCCGGTCGACGGCTACCCCGCGGGCCTCGCCCTGACCGCCGACCACGCCACGCTCGTCGTCGCGCGGCTGCGCGGCAACGGCCTCACCTTCATCGACGTGGCGACCGAGACGGTCACGGGGACGCTCCAGCTCCCCGGCTCCAAGTTCTCGTTCCCGTTCGCCGTCGTGACCGCGCCGGCGGGCGGGCGCAACGAGGCGTACGTCTCGCTGTGGGGCGGCACCCAGATCGCGGTCGTGGACCTCGCCACGCGGGAGGTCGCGCTCGTCGACGTCGAGAAGAACCCCGAGGGGCTCCTGCTGCTGCCGGGCGACAAGCTCCTCGTCGCGAACTCCGACTCGGACTCGGTCTCGCTCGTGGACCTCGCGACGCGCACGGTGACGGTGTCGCAGACGCTCGGCGAGAGCGCCGACGCGCCCCGTGGCATCTCGCCCTCGGCGCTCGCGCTCACGCCCGACGGCGGCCGCGTGCTCGTCACGCTGACCGGCGACAACGCCATCGACGTGCTCGACGCCCACACCCTCGCCCGGGTCGGCCGCATCCCCACCGGGTGGTACCCGACCGCCGCGCTGTGGCACGAGACCGCCGGCGTGCTCGTGCTCAACGCGAAGGGCGTCGGCTCCGGCTCGAACCTCGGCGCCGGCGGCGAGTCGCTGTCGACCATGGACCTCATGCGCGGCACCCTCTCGCTCGTGCCCGCGCCCACCGACGACGCGCTCGCCGCGGGCACGGCGCAGGTGGCCGACAACAACGCCCGCCCGCAGGCGGTGGCGCCGAAGCTCACCTGCACCGGCGCGGAGCGCCGCTTCGCGCTCCCCGAGCAGCCCGGCGACCCCACGCCCATCGAGCACGTCGTGCTCATCGTCCGCGAGAACAAGACCTACGACGCGATCCTCGGCGACCTCGAGGGCACGAACGGCCGTCCCGACCTCGCGCTGTGGGGCGAGGAGGTGACCCCGAACCTGCACGCGCTGGCCCGGCAGTTCGCCGTGCTCGACAACTTCTACTCCAACGCGGAGCAGTCGCTGCAGGGCCACCAGTGGACCGCCGCCGACAACAGCAACGACTTCAGCGAGAAGACCTGGCTGACCACCTGGGGCCGCAGCACGCACCCGATCAGCGACTTCGCCACCGCCGGCACGAGCCCCGAGAGCGGCTACATCTGGCAGCACCTCGAGCGGGCCGGCATCGACTACATCGACTTCGGCGAGATCATCGGCGTCGACGGGAACACCAACATGGACCTGAGCTATCCGGGCGCGGTCTTCAACACCAACGTGCTCGACGTGGACAAGGCCGACTACGTCGCGGAGCGGATCCAGCGCGAGGGGCTGCCGCGCTTCACGTACATCGGCCTGCCGAACGACCACACGGTCGGCACGACGCCCGGCAAGCCCACGCCCGAGTCGATGATCGCCGACAACGACGAGGCCACCGGCCGCATCATCGAGGCGCTCACGAAGAGCCCCATCTGGGAGCAGACGGTCGTCTTCCTCATCGAGGACGACCCGCAGGACGGCGCCGACCACGTCGAGGCCCACCGCTCGCCCTGCCTCGTCATCGGCCCCTGGGTGAAGCCGGGCCACGTCTCGAGCGTCCACTACGACAACCCGAGCCTGTGGCGCACGATGACGCTGCTCCTCGGCATCGCGCCGCTCAGCCGCTACGACGCGACCGCGGCGCCGATGTTCGACGTCTTCGGCCAGCAGCCGGTGCTCGCGAGCTACACCACGATCCCGCGCCGGGTCCCGGTCGCGACGAACCCCACGAGCGCGCTCGGCGCCGAGGAGTCGATGAAGATGGACTTCACGCAGGTCGACGCGGCGGAGGGGCTGCAGGAGCTGCTGTGGCGCTACCGGATGGGGACCGAGCCGCCGTGGGTGCGGGTCGCGCGCGACGACGATTGACCGCGGAGTAGCCGCGCGGGCGCGACGAGCGCCCGGAGGGGGGTCATGTGCGCAGGACGCTCCGAGTCGGGTCCTGGCGGCTCGCGCCAGCGCTGGCGGTCCTCGCCCTGCTCGCGGCCGGCTGCCACGGCCGCTGCCCCAATACCCAGGCCGGGCGGTGCATCAGCTTCGCGTGCGGCCGCTTCGCGGCGAACCAGGACCGCACCGCCTTCGCGTTCTTCGACGACACGGCGCTCACCCTGCTCCGGGACGGGCAGATCCGGCGCATGCCGCTCGCGGCTCAGCCCTGCGGCGCGGGCGGCGGCCACCTCTGGCTCTCGCCGGACGGCTGGCAGGCCCTCGTGTACGGCACTGGCGCCAACATCCCCGGCGATCTCTGGGGCCACTCGGGGCGGCACGTCACGGACTCGTGCCTCTGGGACCTGCGGGCCGGCACGGCGCGGGCGCCCGACGCGGGCGCGGCCGCGTGGCTCGCAGGCAGCGGCCGGCCGGAGACACCGTGGCTCCACTGGGGCGCGCGCCGCGGCCTGCTCTACGCCCTGCCCCAGGCGGGCGACCTCCACCTCCGGATCCTCGACCGCGCGGACGGGCGGACGGCCGACCTGAAGCCAGAGCTCGAGGCCGGGTTGCTGCCGGTCTGCGACGTCAGCGAGGGCGACGGGGACGTGACCATCGCCTGCCTGACGAGCCACAGCTCTCCGACCAACAGGTCGGACGACCCGGGGCCGCAGCAGGTCCAGCTCCGCAGGTATGACCTCCGCACCTGGCCGCCGGCGCCCGGGCCCATCCTGCGGGTGCCGATCGGCCGTTACAGCGCGGGGCGCGCGTTGCGCTTCTCCGCCGACGGCCGCCGCCTCGCCTACCTCGTCCAGACCGACGTCAAGCAGGAGGGCAACGTGTTCGCGAGCTACCTCGCCCAGCGCCTCGGCGTCGGGCGCGTGGACCCGCGCGCGGGCGCGCACCTGCGCTCGTGGGAGTTCATCGGCCAGACCGGCCTCGCGGTCGAGCACGAGCCCGGCGGCGAAGGCCTGCTCACCGCCGAGGTGATGGGCGTCCCGCGGAAAAACGATCACGGTCTCATCCGCCGCTTCAGCGCCGCCGGCGTCCAGACCGCCGCGTACAGCGTCGAGACGCCGCCGTGGGCCGGCCTCGCCTGGCCGCCGGCCGCACGACATTTCTGGAGCGTGTCGGCGTGTGAGGCGACGCGAGTGAAGTTCTAGGCAGGCGGCAGGCAGACCGGGCCGGCCCCTCTATCGGCCCGCCGGCCGCGAGCGCCGCAACGACGAGCCGTGACGAACGAGACCTGCCACCCCTCCTGAGGTTGTCAGGTGGCCCGACGATCGCTCAGGAGGGGTTTCGCGTCAACGACTACGATGGGGTGGGATACACGTTCTGCTGGGCGGTAATGCCAGGGCGATGGACCTCGCCGGGCGCGGCGCTACGGGATGCAGACGCCGTTGCCGCTCATGTCCACCGGCTGACACGTGTGAAGCACGCCGCCGCCGACGGCGACGCACAGCGCGTTGCCACCGCTATTGTAGTTGCAGTCGATGAAGCACATCGGCCCCGGGCCGAGATCGCGGCAAGACTGGGTCTGGCCGGCGTAGTCGGCGCAGTACGGGTGCAGGGGGTGGTTGCCGTCGGCGGCGTGGCACGGGCTGCTCGGGAACGAGCCGATCGGGAGACACGTGTTCTGGTGGGGGCTGCTGCCGGCATCGTAGCAGGTGAAGTCGCCGTCGCAGCGGGCGTCGACGCACGCGAGGACGCAGAAACCCGCGCCCGTCGCCGGGTTCATCGGCATGCAGGTGAGCGACGGGTCGACGGCGCCGCAGAACGCGTCGCCGGTCGCCGGCGCGGCCTCGCTGCACGGCACGAGGCAGGTGTTCGCGTAGCACTCCATCTGGACCGGGTACACGCCGCAGCCGCCGTGGGCCGCGGCCGGGGTCGGGCAGGCGCTGCCCGGGAACGCGCCCGTCGGCAGGCAGGCGTTCTGCGCGCCGGGCTTGGAGCCGGCCGGCTGGAAGCAGCTCATCCCGCTCGGGCAGGCGGCGATCGCGTCGCACTTCGGCACGCAGTAGCCGTCGCCGGTCTGCGTCACCGGCATGCACGTGAGCGACTGGTCGACGCCGGCGCAGAGCCCGTCGCCGGTGGCCACGTTCGCGTCGTTGCAGGTGGGCACACAGAGGCCGCCGACGCACGTCTGCGGGAGCGGGCCGTAGTTCGCGCAGACATTCCCGGTGGCGCAGGGGCTACCCGGGAACGAGCCCTTCGGCAGGCAGCCGCCGGTGTGGGCGCCGAGCGTCTCCATGCACACCGCCGTGCCGCCGGAGATCGTGTCGCACAGCCAGTCGTTGCCGCAGGCGGGCAGGCAGAGGTTGCCGGCCGCGGGGAAGCACTCGAGGTCGAACTCGACGCCGCCGACCTTCAGGTTGTGGTCGCACTGGCCCGTGGCACCGCCGCTGGCGCGGCAGTCGCTGCCGGGGAACGAGCCCACCGGCGCGCACACCCCGAGGTCCGTGTAGCACGCCAGCGACGAGGAGATCAGGCCGCAGATCGCGTGGTTCGTCGCGCACACCGGCGTGCACTGCCCCATGACGCAGGCCTGCGCGATATCGCCGGGGAGGGGCAGGCAGTACGGGTCCGCGTGGCCCGTGCTCGCCGGGATGCACTCGCTGCCCGGGAACGAGCCCGTCGGCAGGCACACGTCATCCGTCGCGAAGCAGCTATACCCGATATCGCACACGCCGCTGCCGGCGCACTTCGGCATGCACACGCCGAACGTGTCGGCGCACGCCAGGCCGGCCTGGAGCGTGTTGCACTCGGTGTCGCCGGTCGCGCCCGCGCTGCACTTCGCCAGGCAGAGGCCGCCGATGCAGCTCTTGGTGGTGTCGGTGCAGGTCGTCTCGCACGTGGCCGGCGGCTGGCACGCCATGAGGCCGTCGTGCTGCGCGGCGCAGGTGGCGCCGATGGGGCAGTCCGCGTTCGTCGCGCACGGCGGCGGGACGCAGATGCCGGCGGTGCTGCCGATGGCGAGCGGCTGGCACACCTCGCTCGCCTTGCAGGCGGTCGCGGCGGTGCAGTCCGGGAAGCAGTAGCCGCCCGTCGCGGACTGGCTCGTCGGGAAGCAGGTCTTGCCGGTCGCGCAGCTCGGCGCCGCCGGGTTGCAGGTCGGCGGGGTCGTGCAGAAGCCGTCGGCGGCGCAGACGCCGCCGGCGGGGCAGTCATCGGGGTGATCGGCGCGGCACTTCGGCGCGCAGAAGCCCCAGGTCGGCGCGTCCGCCGCCGGCTGGCACGCGTAGCCGTCGCGGCAGACGGGGGCGCCCGGGTCGCAGTAGGCGAAGCACACCTTCATGCCGCCGGCCGGGATGCAGGCGGTGCCGAGCGGGCAGGCGTTCGTGCTGCAGATCTGGCTGCAGTACCCGCCCGTCAGGCGCGCGTCGATGGCGGTCGTCAGGCACATGCTGGACTTGCAGTCCGTCGGCAACGCGCACGGCGCGCCGATGTCGCCCTTGGCCTTGGGCGCGTCGGTCTGGCCCGCGTCCTGCTGCACCGGGCCGGTGTCCTGCTGGACCTGGCCGCCGTCGT
The DNA here is from genome assembly GCA_036504295.1 of Polyangia bacterium. Lineage (GTDB taxonomy): Bacteria > Myxococcota_A > Polyangia > JACRCY01 > JACRCY01 > DASXVK01. Next base: position 3,847 of record DASXVK010000597.1, on the reverse strand, counting down.
CCTGGACCTGGTCGGGCACACAGACGCTGTTCTCCGCGTGGGTTCCGAGGCCGCAGATCAGGCCGGTGGAGGTGCCCTCGCAACCACCTCCGAGCGTGGCGAGGGATGCGGCCGCGAACGCGGCGACTACGAGCCGATACGTACGAGTCATGCTGCCCCTCCTGCACAAAGTCAGGTGCTCCGACTTTCGCGCCGGAGGGGTTTTGTTGTCAAGAACAGTGTCGTCTGGACTACAGGTTTTTCATTCCCGCGAGCTCGACGTCCGCGACCAGCGCGAAGTGGTCCGACGGGTAGACCCCGTCGCGGTCGGGCTCATCCAGGACGATGCGGCAGAAGCGCAGGGTGCCGCGGCCGTCCGAGCGCTCGGGCGTGACGAAGATGTAGTCGAGGCGCCGGTCGGGCTCGAGCCAGTGGAGGCGGGCGGTGTACGGGTTGCGGGCGGCCCAGGTGTACCCGGGATCGTGCGGGTGGAGGCGGCCGAACGCGTCCTGATAGCAGGTGCGGCGGCCCGCGAGCGTCGTCTGACCGCGCAGGAACCGGATCTCGTCGTGGGCCGGCGTGGAGTTGAAGTCGCCCATGAGGATCTGCGGCCGGTCGCTCGGGTGGGCGGCGACGAACGCGTCGAGGGCGAGCACCTGCTGCTCCCGCGTGAGCCCGTCGGTGAGCCGGTAGTTGAGGTGGGTCGTGTACACGTTGACCGGGCCGTCCGGCGTCGCGCACGCGGCCCGCAGCACGACCCGCCGCTCCTGGTCCGTCGCGCCGGGCAGCTCGGCGTGATCGACCTCGAGGATGCGGCGCGCGAGGAGCGCCACCCCCTCCTGGCCCCCGCCCCACGGCGTCGCCGGGCAGTAGGCGTGCTCGAGGCCGAGCCGCGCGCCGAGGGTGGCCGCCTGGTTCGGCACCCGCCCCTCGACCTCGCGGACCTCCTGCAGCGCCACGACGTCGGGCGCGAGCCGCGCGATGCCCTCGGCCGCGAGCTCGAGCCGCCGCTCGTGGGGCCCCTGCTCGCCCCAGAGGTTCAGCGTCAGGACCCGCAGCACGTCACTCGCCCCGGTAGACGCAGCGCGCGTCGGCCGTCTCCCACACGATGACGGCCGTGAGGCCCGGCAGGCGCGGCCGCAGCTCGCGCCACAGCCACTGGCTCAGGACCTCGGAGGTCGGGTTCTCGAGCCCGGGGATCTCGTTCAAGTAGTGGTGGTCGAGCCGCGCGAAGTACGGCGCGAAGATCTCGTCGATCGTGCCGAAGTCGATGAACCAGCCCGTGCGCGGGTCCACCTCCCCCTCGAGCTCGAGCTCGATCGTGTAGCTGTGGCCGTGGAGGCGGCGGCACTTGTGCCCCTCGGGCACGTGCGGGAGCTGATGGGCCGCCTCGAACTTGTATTCCTTGATGAGCTGCACTCTCATGGACCTGTCCCGCCGCGAAATGTAGCACGCCGTGGTAAGGTTTCCGCCATGAAGGAAGGCAGCCGGCGCGCCATCATCGCCGCGTTCCTGGCCAACCTCGGGATCGCGGCCGCGAAGCTCACGGCGTTCCTCTTCACGGGCGCCGCGTCCATGCTCGCGGAGTCGATCCACTCGCTCGCCGACACCGGCAACCAGGGCCTGCTGCTGCTCGGCGGCGCCCGCGCGCGCCACGCGCCGACCGCCGAGCACCCGTTCGGCTACGGCCGCGAGCGCTACTTCTGGGGCTTCGTCGTCGCGCTCGTGCTCTTCTCGCTCGGCTCGCTGTTCGCGATCTACGAGGGCATCGAGAAGGTCATCCACCCGAAGCCGATCGAGTCGCCCGTGTGGGCGCTCGCGGTGCTCGGGATCGCGATCCTCCTCGAGGGCTTCTCGTTCCGCACCGCGCTCAAGGAGGCCCACGCGGCCCGCGGCTCCGAGCGGGTCTCGCTGTGGCAGTTCGTGCACCGCGCGAAGAGCCCGGAGCTGCCGGTCGTGCTGCTCGAGGACACCGCGGCGCTCATCGGGCTCGTCCTCGCGCTGCTCGGCATCGGCCTCGCCATGCTGCTCCACGAGCCGCGCCTCGACGCCGTCGGCAGCATCGGCATCGGCGTGCTCCTCGGCCTCACCGCCGCCGTCCTCGCCGTCGAGATGAAGAGCCTGCTCATCGGCGAGGCCGCGGGCACGAAGGACCTCGCGGCGCTGCGCGCGGCCATCGAGAGCGCGCCCCGGGTGCGGCGGCTCATCCACCTGCGCACGCTGCACCTCGGCCCCGAGGAGCTGCTCGTCGGCGCGAAGCTCGAGTTCGACGCCGAGCTCAGCTTCGCCGAGCTCGCCCGGGTGATCGACGACACCGAGGCGCGCGTCCGCGCGGCGGTGCCGATCGCGCGCATCATCTACTTCGAGCCCGACGTCTACCGCGGCGACGCCCCGCCGTAGCTCGTCGGCCGGCGAGCAGGTCTCGCGCGGCGCGGCGCGCGGAGGGGGGAGGCTCGCGACGGCTTTGCCGGCGCGAGGGGGGGCGGGCAGGCCCCCCTTCTACGACGGCTCGGTCCAGAAGTAGAAGATCCGCCAGCGGCCGCGCGGGCCCTGCCGCTCGTGGCCGAAGAGGCCGAGGAGCAGCTGCCACTTGAGGTGCTCGGCGTTGTAGCGCGCGACCTCGCACAGCGGGATCAGGTGGAAGCTCCAGGCGGCGCCGAACGCGCCCTTGCCGCGCGTGAAGAGCACGTTCAGCACCATCGTCGTGGTCTCGTCGCGCGCGTCGCGGCGGAAGCCGAAGGGGAAGAGGATCGACAGGCGCGTGCCCTTGAGCGGGGCGTGGAAGTCCCACCACAGCGGGAAGCCCACGTTCGTGTCCCCGTCGGGGCCGCGGAAGCGCCACCACAGCGGGAAGACGACGAGGCTGCGCGTGCGCCGCACCGCGTCCACGTCCGACACGACGAGCGGCGAGAGGAAGCGGCTCGAGGCGCCGCGCCGGGTGTAGTACGCGAGCGGCAGCAGCAGCGTGCTGCTCGCCTCCGCGTCGCCCCACTGCCAGAAGACGGGCGTCACCGCGCGCGTGTAGCGCGCGCCCTGCCACTCCTCGAACCAGACCGGCACGAGCGCGCGGGTGCGGCCGCCGGGGCGCTGCCGATCGAAGTACGGGACCGCCCAGGTGGTGCTGCGCGTGGCGTCGCGCCAGTGCACGAAGAGCGGCGGCAGCACGGCGAGGTAGGACGAGCGGGCGCGGTCGTCGCGGCCGGCGACGAAGAGCGGCAGCACGCCGGCGTCCCAGCCGCCCGGGCTCCGGTGGTGCCAGGCGAGCGGCAGGACGAGCGTCGTCTCGTGGTCCCGGTCGCCGTAGTGGTAGAAGAGCGGCAGCAGGTGGGCGTAGTGAGACCCGGAGGCGGACCCGGAGGCGGACCCGGAGGCGCGCCTGCCGGCGTAGAGGAGCGGCAGCACGCCGGCGTCCCAGCCGCCCGGGCGCGTGCTCACGTAGCCCGGCAGCAGCACCGTCGTCTGCGCGAGCGGGCTGCGCCAGTGCATGAAGAGCGGCGGCAGCACGTGGTCGTAGGCCCGCCGCGCCACCGGGTCGCGCCCGCCGAAGTAGAGCGGGAAGAGGCCGAAGTCGCGGTCGCGCCCGTCGGCGAAGTAGTAGGCGGGGCCGGCGAGCACGTTCGTGCGCCGGCGGTCGCCGAAGCGGGCGAAGAGCGGCAGGAGCACGTCGTAGTAGGTCTCGCGCTGGTGGTCGCGGCCGCTGTAGAAGAGCGGCAGGACGTGCGTCTGGCGCTCGTAGCGCGTGCGGTGGTCGTAGACGAGGCCGGCGAAGACGCTGCGCTCGTAGCGGTCGCCCCAGCGCATGAAGAGCGGCGGCAGCACGTGGTCGTAGGAGCCCCCGCGCGCATCGAGGCCGCGGCCGCGCAGGTAG
>DASXVK010000596.1:0-3439 GCA_036504295.1 Polyangia bacterium | reverse complement strand
GGAGCACGTGCGCCTTCACGCCGCCCTTGGCGCGGCGGAACTTCGCCCACGGGAACAGCTCCAAGCACAGCGTGATGGTCGTCGAGTCCAGCGACAGCAGCTTGTTCTTGAAGCGGAAGGTGGCACGGCGCGCGCCGAGCTAGTGGAGGCGTACGATACGTGCGTCCCGAACTGCGGCGGGTGGAATCCGCAACAGTGCGGCGAACCGTCGGCCGGCGCCGTCGAGTGCGTATGCGGGAACGAGTCGAGCACGCCGGCGTGCTATCTGACGCAGACCTGCCTAAAGAAGGCGGACTGCCCCGCTTCGATGGCGTGCGTGATAGACGGCAAGCCGGGCGACTTCGACCCCGCGATCTACAGCGGCGGCGGGTACTGCCAGAAGACCTGCACGGTCGATCTGGACTGCATCTTCTGTGATATGGAGTGCAGCGTCTACGGCGTCTGCCAGCCGCGCGGCCCGGCGAAGCAGCCCTGCGTCGCCGATTGCGAGTGTGCTGGCAAGCTCTGTGTCGATGGCTTCTGTGAAACTCGAGGCTGGCCCGGGAGAGGCTTCTGCGGACCCACAGGCGACTGCGCGTGTGCGGGCGGGACGTGTGATAATCGTCTGTGTTGCGTTCTCTCCGATGGCAGCGTCGCCGGCCCCTACAGCGCAGCTTGCAGACCCGACGGCGGAGGGTGACCCACTGATGTGACCTCAACGTGCCCCTTAGCTCTCGGACAGAACTCACCCAGCGGTGCTCGCTCGGCACTCCGCTAGAACCTCAACCCGTAGCTACCGCGGCCGGGCGCTCGCGCCCGCGGGAGCGGACGCCGGCCCGCCCTCGCACCCGTGCGCCCGCGCCTCGTCCCGCACCCGCGCGAGGTCGGGCGCGAGGTCGAGGGCGGCGCGGTACTGCGCGCACGCCGCGGCCGGCCGCACCGGCGCCGACCGGGCGAGGTGGCGTGCGAGGTGAATGTGGCCGGCGACGCTCTCCGGGTAGTCGCGTACCATGGCCGTGAGCAGCGTCTCGTCATCGCGCCAGTCGGCGGTGCGGCGCACCGCCTGCGCGCCGTGGAGCCCGAGCGCGGCCACGAGGAGCACCGCCGCGAGGACGGCGCGCCCGCGGCCGTGGCGGAGGAGCGCCGCCAGGCCGAGGCCGCAGAGGCCGACCCAGCCCACGGCGGGCACGTAGAGGAGGCGCTCGCCCGCGGCCACCGTGAACGGGACGAGGTTCATGACCGGCAGCAGCGTCAGCGTGAGCCAGGCGAGCAGCAGGGCAGCGCGCGGGTGCCGGCGCCAGAGGACCAGCGGCCCCAGGGCGAGGACCAGCGCGAGGGCGAAGCCGGCCACCGCCTCGGGCGCGAGCGGCGCCTGCACCACCACGAGGCTCCAGTCGTAGAAGGGCGTGAAGCGCAGCGGGAACACGAGCAGCCGGGCGTACAGCCCGAGCACGCCGAGCATGCTGAGCGCCACGGTGCCGGCGCCGTGGCCGGCGAAGAAGGTCCAGCCCGCCGCGGGCGCCACCGCCGCCCGCAGCGCCAGCGTCGCGGCCGCGAGCGCGCCGTAGGGCAGGGCGGCCCGGAGCGCGCCCCGCCAGCGCGCGGCGCCCCCCGCGTCCGGCGTGCCCCCCGGCGCCAGGTAAAGGAGCGCGACCAGCGCCGGCAGGGTGACCGCGGTCTCCTTGGCGCCCAGCGCGAGCACGGCCGCGGCGATGCCGCCCGCCCGCCACCGCCACCGCGCGCGCCGCGCGGCCGCGTCCCGCGCCGCGCCCTCGCACGCGAGCGCCGCCAGCACGAAGAGCCCCTCGGCGAGCGTGCTGCGGTAGGTGATCATGCTCACCGCCTCGGTGTGGACGGCGTGGGCGGCGAACAGCAGCGCGCCGGCGGCGCCCACCGTGCGGCTGCGGCACAGGCGCGTGAGCACGAGGCCGGCGAGCACGGCGCACCCGGCGTGCGCGAGGAGCGACATGAGGTGCAGGCCGCGCGGTCCGGCGCCGAAGAGCCGCACGTCGGCGATGAACCACGCGATCGTGGTCGGGCGGTAGAAGCGCGCGTTCACCTCGCGGTTCCACGCGTCGGCCGCCGCGCCCCACGCGCCGGGCCGCAGCGCCCGGCCGAGAGCGCCCGGGGCCTGCAGGGCCGGGTTGTGCTCGACCAGGTAGTGGTCGTCGCCGACGAAGCCGTGGCCGAGCGCGCCGGCGTGCAGCGCGACGGCGAGGAGGGCGGCGGCGGCGAGCGCCGCCCCGTAGGCGAGATCGCGGCGCGCGGCCGGCACGCCCGAAGGATAGCGCAGGCGGACCGGGGCACAAGCATCGCTGTCCGACGCGGCGGACCCGTGATCGCGCCTTGCAGGGAGGGCCCGAGCGCGTATGATGAACCCGCGGGCACGCACCGATGGCGCAGGATCACATACCAGGGCTCGGCCCCCGGACCGAGGCCCCGCGGCTCAACCCCAAGGCCGACCTCGGGGGGGTGCGGCTCTCGCCGCAGGAGGGCTTCGTCCTCTCGCGCGTCGACGGCCGGACCAGCGTCGCCGAGATCTGTCTCATCACCGGCCTCGGCGAGGCCGCGACCGTCGCGATCCTGCAGAAGCTGAAGGCCGCGCTCATCATCGTGACGAGCGCGCCGATGAACGAGCTGCCCGCGGGCATCGCGCCCCCGTCGGCGAGCCGCCAGGTGTCCCAGACCCGCCCGGTGCCGCCGGTGCCGCCGGTGGCGGCCGTGCGGGGCGGCACGGGGTCCCACCCGGCCGCGGGCCGCGGGCCGGCGGTGACGCCGGCCGCCGGCACGCCGGCCGCGGGCCGCGGGCCGGCGGTGACGCCGGCCGCCGGCACGCCGGTCGCGGCGCGGCCGGTGCCGCTCCTCGCGGACGCCGAGCTCGACCCCGTCCTCCTCGCCGATGGCGCCGACCTCAGCGCGGCGGCGAAGCGGCGCATCCTGTCGTACCACCGCCAGCTCCCGCGGCTGGACCTCTTCGCGCGTCTCGAGGTCGAGCCGGCCGCGGGGCGCCAGGAGATCCGGCGCGCGTACTTCCGCCTCTCGAAGGAGTTCCACCCGGACCGCTTCTACGGCAAGAACGTCGGCCCCTACATGGCGCTCCTCGGCGACGTCTTCAAGTCCATCTCCGCGGCCTTCGCCACCCTCTCCGACGACGACGAGCGGGCGGTCTACCTCGCGCTCCTCGCCGACAAGGCCGCCGACGCCCCGCCGCCCACGGGGCCCAAGCCGAGCCGCTTCGTCGCCGCCGATACGGTCCCGGAGTACCGCCCGCCCGGCGGGCGACGGCGCGACAGCGACGACTGACGGCCCCTCGGCCCGCCGCCCAGGACTGATTGCCGCTCCGGGGCGTCGCCGTGGCCGGCTTCGTCGGTGACTGGGGAGGCCCGACGCACGCAGTGCCCCTGCACAAATTCGCACTTGGGCCGCGGAAGTGCGCGGCTGCCGGCCTCGTGCGCGGCCT
>DASXVK010000595.1:0-6306 GCA_036504295.1 Polyangia bacterium | reverse complement strand
CCAGCGCGCGCCCGGGCGGGGCCGCGGCCGCGGGCCCGGCGAACGGGATCGCCGTGGCGTCGGCCAGCTCGGCCTGCGCCGCGGCCACGGCCGCGAACTGCGCCACGGCGGCGTCGGCCGCCTGGCCCGCCGCGGGCGGCGCGGGCACGGCCGCCACGCCGGCGAGGAACCCGAGCCCGCCCACGTGCTCGACGAAGACCTGCAGGTCCTCGGGGGTGGTCTCGATGCCGAGCTCCCACTTGACCCACGCGGCGAGGTCGCCGAGCGGCCGCCCGGGGCGCAGCTGCCGGCCCAGCAGGTACTCGTGCTCGTAGAAGCGGAACTCGCGTCCCGAGGCGGGATCGATCACGTCATAGTAGACGATCCCGTCCTCTTCGACACGGGTCGTGGCGAGGTCGTCGCGCAGTCCCGCCGGGCAGGTGTCCCTGATCGCCATCACGGCCTAGCTGCCGCGCTTGAGCTCCGTGAGCACGAGCTTCGCGACCGCCTTGAGGGTGTCGAACACGCCGAAACCGGTCGTGGCGATGGCCTCGAAGTCGGGCACGTTGGTCGGGTTCAGCAGCTCGCGCAGCTCCTGCGCGGGCGCGACGCTCGGCAGGTCGCGCTTGTTGTACTGCACGCAGTAGGGCAGCTTGTCGAGGTTGTAGCCCTGCTCCGTGAGGTTGCTGCGCAGGTTGTCGAGGCTCTCGATGTTCGCCTCCATGCGCTCGATCTGCGAGTCGGCGACGAACACCACGCCGTCGACGCCCTTGAGGATCAACTTGCGGCTGGCGTCGTAGAAGACCTGGCCCGGGACGGTGTAGAGGTGGAAGCGCGTCCGGAAGCCGCGGATCTCGCCGAGGGAGAGCGGGAGGAAGTCGAAGAACAGCGTCCGCTCGGTCTCGGTGGCGAGGGAGATCATCTTCCCCTTCGCCTCGGGATTGGTCTTCGCGTAGATGTACTGGAGGTTGGTCGTCTTACCGCAGAGCCCAGGCCCGTAGTAGACGATCTTGCAGTTGATCTCGCGGGACGAGTAGTTGATGAAGCTCATCGCTCACCGTCTCGCGCCATCAATCGTTGAAGAGGTTGTCGATGTCTTCGTCGGTGATCTCCGAGAAGACCGACGGCGCGCTCTGCGACTCGGCCTTCTTCGCGATCACGTCGAAGAGGCGAGTGAGCTCTTCGCTCGCCTTCTTCACGCGGAGCCGCACCAGGCCGAGCGACGAGCGCTCGTCGAAGAGCACCACCAGGATGGCGCGCTGCGCCACGATGGAGATGTGCACGTTCGTGCGCTCGCCCTCGTGGAACTGGCCGGTGAACTCCTTCTCGGCGATCAGCTTGGCGATGCCGCCCGTCGCCGCGACGTTGCCGGCGGTGAGCGACGAGAGGGAGGTGACGTCGAGGTGGCCGGTGTCGCCCGCGGTCGCGATCTCCTGCCCGTCCTTGCCGATGAGCAGGACCGCCTTCGCGTTGGAGTCCTTGCAGAGGCGCTGGCAGACCACCGTGATCAGCTCTTGCTCCTCCTTGTACATCACCAGCTGGGGACCCGCCATCGATGCTCCTTCAGACGCGCCGACCGAAGAGCGCCGGCCGAGAGTGCGCTTGTTTTGGTGCCCACGGGTGATACCAAATCGGGGATAGAAGTTCAAGGCCAAAGGGCCGCGCGCGGGCGGCGGGCCCGTCCGCGCCGGGGCGGGATCCAGCCCGCGATTTGCGACTTCCGACGGTCGACAGCCAACCCCCGTGGCCGCAGAATGTTGTTGCGATACTGGAAAACGAGATCTAAAAGTAGGTGCGCGCTCGGCCCTCGGGGCGCACAGCCTACTTCATTTCGCACGACTACGGGGAGAACCCAATGACCCGAAAGAAAGTCACGATCGACGGCAACGAGGCGGCGGGCTACGTCGCCCACAAGACCAACGAGGTCTGCGCCATCTACCCCATCACCCCGTCCAGCAACATGGGCGAGTGGTGCGACGAGTGGTCGGCGGAGGGCCGCACCAACATCTGGGGGACGGTCCCGTCGATTGTCGAGATGCAGAGCGAGGCGGGCGCCGCCGCGGCCACCCACGGCGCGCTGCAGACCGGCGCCCTGACGAGCACCTTCACGGCGGCCCAGGGCCTGCTGCTCATGATCCCGACCATGTTCAAGGTTGCGGGCGAGCTCACCTCGACGGTCTGGCACGTCTCCGCCCGCACCGTCGCGACGCACGCCCTGTCGATCTTCGGCGACCACAGCGACATCATGGCGGTCCGCGCCACCGGCTACGGCCTCCTCTGCTCCGGCTCGGTGCAGGAGGTCATGGACATGGCGCTCATCGCCCAGGCCGCGACGCTCAAGGCGCGGGTGCCGTTCATCCACTTCTTCGACGGGTTCCGCACCTCGCACGAGGTGCAGAAGATCGAGCAGCTCGCCGACGACGACATGCGCGCCATGGTCCCGGACGAGCTGGTGCGGGCGCACCGCGCCCGGGCCATGAGCCCGGATCGCCCGGACCTGCGCGGCACGGCGCAGAACCCCGACGTCTTCTTCCAGGCCCGCGAGACGGCGAACCCGTTCTACGCGGCCTGCCCCGGCATCGTCCAGGCGGCGATGGACCAGTTCGCGAAGATCGTCGGCCGGCAGTACCACCTCTTCGACTACGTCGGCGCGCCCGACGCCGAGCGCGTGGTCGTGCTCATGGGCAGCGGCGCCGAGGTCGCCCACGAGGCCGTCGACTACCTCACCGCCCGCGGCGAGAAGGTGGGCGTGCTCAAGGTCCGCCTCTTCCGCCCGTTCGCGAGCGACCTGCTGATCCAGGCGCTGCCGCAGACGGTCAAGGCCATCTCCGTCCTCGACCGCACCAAGGAGCCGGGCGCCGCGGGCGAGCCGCTCTACATGGACGTGCTCAGCGCCCTCGCCGAGGCCCAGAACGACGGCGCGCTGCCGTTCGCGATGCCGCGCGTGGTCGGCGGCCGCTACGGCCTGTCGTCGAAGGAGTTCACCCCGACGATGGTGAAGGGGGTCTTCGACGACCTCAAGGCCGCCAGGCCGAAGAGCCACTTCGTCGTCGGCATCGTCGACGACGTCTCGGGCAACTACATCGCCTACGACCCCGACTTCACCACCGAGGGTGACGAGGTCAAGCGGTGCCTCTTCTACGGCCTCGGCTCCGACGGCACGGTCAGCGCCAACAAGAACTCGATCAAGATCATCGGCACCGAGACCGACAACTTCGCCCAGGGCTACTTCGTCTACGACTCCAAGAAGGCCGGCGCGATGACGGTGTCGCACCTGCGCTTCGGGCCCAACCCGCTGCGCTCGAGCTACCTCATCAACAAGGCCCAGTTCATCGCCTGCCACCAGTGGGTCTTCCTCGAGAAGTACGACATGCTCAAGGACGCGCTGCCCGGCGGCGTGTTCCTGCTGAACAGCGCCTTCGGCGCCGAGGGCACCTGGGATCACCTGCCCCGCCCGGTGCAGCGGCACATCATCGACAAGAAGCTCAAGCTCTACGTGATCGACGCCTACGAGGTCGCGAAAGAGACCGGCATGGGGGTGCGCATCAACACCATCATGCAGACCTGCTACTTCGCCATCTCCGGCGTGCTCCCGCGCGAGGAGGCCATCGCGAAGATCAAGGGCGCGATCAAGAAGACCTTCGAGCGCAAGGGCCCCGAGGTCGTGCAGAAGAACTTCGCCGCCGTCGACCAGACGCTCGCGAACCTGCACGAGGTCAAGGTCCCGGCGCAGGTGTCGAGCACGATCGAGATGCCGCGCACGGTCGCGGTCGACGCGCCCGCGTTCGTGCAGCGCGTCACCGCCGAGATCATCGCCGGCCGCGGCGATCAGCTCCCGGTCTCCGCCTTCCCCATCGACGGCACGTTCCCGACGGACACCGCGCGCTGGGAGAAGCGCAACATCGCGCTCGAGATCCCGGTGTGGAACGACGACATCTGCATCCAGTGCAACAAGTGCGCGCTCGTCTGCCCGCACGCGGCCATCCGCGTCAAGGTCTACGACGAGAAGGAGCTCGCGCAGAGGCCGGCGACCTTCAAGGCCATGAAGTACAAGGGCAAGGAGTTCGACGGCCAGATGTACACGGTGCAGGTCGCGCCCGAGGACTGCACCGGCTGCGCGCTGTGCGCCTACATCTGCCCGGCCAAGGACAAGAAGGAGCCCAAGCGCAAGTCGCTGATGATGGAGCCGCAGATGCCGCTGCGCGAGAGCGAGGCGGCGAACTTCAGCTTCTTCCTCGACCTGCCCGAGGTGGACCGGACCAAGGTCAAGGTCGACACGGTCAAGGGCTCGCAGTTCCTGCGGCCGCTCTTCGAGTTCTCGGGCTCCTGCGCCGGCTGCGGCGAGACCCCGTACGTGAAGCTGCTGACCCAGCTCTTCGGCGACCGCGCCGTCATCGCCAACGCCACCGGCTGCTCGTCGATCTACGGCGGCAACCTGCCGACGACGCCCTACGCCAAGAACAAGGACGGCCGCGGCCCGGCGTGGAACAACTCGCTCTTCGAGGACACCGCCGAGTTCGGCCTCGGGTTCCGCGTCACCATCGACAAGCAGACCGACTACGCGAAGGTGCTGCTGGCCAAGATGGGCGCGAAGCTGCCGGGCGTGCTCGTCGAGGGCCTGCTCAAGGCCGAGCAGGACGACGAGGCCGGCATCTACGAGCAGCGCCAGCGCGTGGCGGAGCTGAAGAAGGTCCTGGCCGGGACGCAGGATCCGGACGGGCTGAACCTGCTCTCGGTCGCCGACGTGCTCGTCAAGCGGAGCGTCTGGGCGGTGGGCGGCGACGGCTGGGCCTACGACATCGGCTACGGCGGCCTCGACCACGTCCTCGCCTCGGGGCAGAACATCAACATCCTCGTCCTCGACACCGAGGTGTACTCGAACACCGGCGGCCAGTGCTCGAAGTCGACGCCGACGGGCGCGGTGGCGAAGTTCGCCGCCGCCGGCAAGCAGATGGCCAAGAAGGACCTCGGCCTGATGGCGATCGCGTACCGCAACGTCTACGTCGCCCGCGTCGCCATGGGCTACAGCGACGTGCAGACCGTCAAGGCCTTCGCCGAGGCCGAGGCCTACGACGGGCCGTCGATCATCATCGCGTACTCGCACTGCATCGCCCATGGCATCGACATGATGAAGGGCTTCGACCACCAGAAGGCGGCGGTCGACTCGGGCGCGTGGACGCTGTTCCGCTACAACCCGGCCCTCATCGCGCTCGGCCAGAACCCGCTCAAGCTCGACTCGAAGGCGCCGAAGATCGGCTACGCCGAGTGGGCGCAGTCCGAGACCCGCTTCCGCACCCTCACCCAGAGCAAGCCCGAGCGGTCCCGCGCGCTGATGGAGCAGGGCCAGCGCGACGCCGCGTCGCGGTGGCGCTTCTACGAGCAGCTCGCCGCCGACAACACCTCGCCGATCGGGCCCGCGCCCGCGCCGGTCGTCCCCGGCGACGGCAAGGCCCAGACGGCGGCGCCGGTGATCCAGGCGCGGAAGGAGTAGGCCCATGAACCTGAACACCAAGATGATGGGCCTCGCCCTCAAGAACCCGCTCGTCGTGGGCGCGTCGCCGCTCAGCCGCGAGCTCGACTCCCTCAAGCGCCTCGAGGACGCGGGCGCGGCGGCAGTGGTGCTCCACTCGCTGTTCGAGGAGCAGATCGCGCACGAGGCCGAGGAGCTCGATCACTACCTCACCGTCGGCAGCGAGAGCTTCGCCGAGGCGCGCTCGTACTTCCCGGCCCAGACGGCCTACCACCGCGGGCCGGAGGAGTACCTCGAGCACGTGCACGCGGCGAAGGCGGCCCTCTCGGTGCCCGTCATCGGCAGCCTGAACGGCATCTCGGCGGGCGGGTGGATGGAGTACGCCCGCAAGATCGAGGCGGCCGGCGCGGACGCGCTCGAGCTGAACGTGTACTACGTCGCCGCGTCGTCGGAGATCACCGGCGCCGAGGTCGAGCAGATGTACATCGACGACCTCGTGGCCGTGAAGCGCGCGGTCAAGATCCCGGTCGCGATGAAGCTGGCGCCGTTCTTCAGCAACACCGCGAACCTCGCGAAGCGGCTGGCCGAGGCGGGGGCCGACGCCCTCGTGCTCTTCAACCGCTTCTACCAGCCGGACCTCGACATCGAGGCCCTGGCCGTCGCGCCGACGCTGCAGCTGTCGACGGCGCAGGAGCTGCTGCTGCCGCTGCGCTGGATCGCGATCCTCTACGGCCGCCTCAAGACCGACCTCGTCGCGACCTCGGGCGTGCACTCGGCCAAGGACGCGGTGAAGGCGATCATGGCCGGGGCGGCGGCGACGCAGCTCGCCTCGGTGCTGCTCGAGCGCGGCGTCCCCT
>DASXVK010000594.1:0-2305 GCA_036504295.1 Polyangia bacterium | reverse complement strand
ACTCCTGCGAGACGGTGCGGTAGATGGTCTTGATGTGTGTGGGCGACATCTCGTAGAGCTGCGCCCACTGGCAGAAGACGCCGTCGTCCTTGAGCCGCCGGCGCGCCGCCCGGAAGTACTCGCGGGTGAAGAGGTTCGATACGCCCGTGATCCACGGGTTCGACGGCTCGGAGATGAGGACGTCGAAGCGGTCGTCGCGCTGGTCGAGGTAGTTGCGGCCGTCGCCCACGAGGAGCTTGATGCGGGGGTCCGCGGGCGGCTGGTGGTTGACGTCGTCGAAGTAGCGCGCCGCCTCGTACACCGCGGCCTCGAGCTCGACGACCTCGAGCGAGGCGATCGGGAACTGGGCGATGGCGCCGACCGAGACGCCGGAGCCGTAGCCGACCATGGCGACCTTCGGCGGGCGGGCGCCGGCCGCGGGGTGGAACAGCAGCGGCAGCGCACCGACCATGATCTGGGTCGGCATGTCGTCGCCGTTCGAGGCGTCGACCTTGCCGTTGTTCTTGAGGGCCAGGTGGCGGCCGCCCTTCTTGGTCGGCCACTCCTCGACCGAGACGGTGCTCGCGACGCCGTCGCGGTAGTAGAGCACCTTCGGCAGCACCCAGCGCTCGGAGTCGAGGATGTCCCGGACGATGGAGACGCGGAAGAGGCCGGCCGAGAAGTGCGCGATGCTCCAGCGCGGCAGCACGAGGAGGAGCGCGATCCCGACCGCCGGAGCGAGCACGGCGCCGGCGACGCGGCGCGCGGTGCTCGCCGAGCTCGCGAGCAGCAGCGCGACCGCGAGCGCGAGGTCGACGCCGGCGGCGAGCGCCATGCCGCGCTGCAGGCCGAGCGCGGGCAGCACGACGAAGCCGGCGGCGAAGGAGCCGATGATCGCGCCCAGGGTGTTGATCGAGTAGGCGCGGCCGACGTCGCCGCCGATGCGCTCGAGGCCGCCGGCGACGATGCGGATGGTGAGCGGGAAGACGCCGCCCATGAGCAGCGTCGGCGGGAGCAGCGCGAGCGCGGCGAGCGTGAACTGCGCGACGAGGATCGTATCGGTCTCGAGGGAGACGCCCTTCATCAGCCACAGGAAGACCTGCGGCAGCTTGCCGATGCACCAGTACGAGAGCGCGATGGCGGCGACGGTCGCGAGGTGGAGCCAGCAGAGCGCGAGCACCGGGCGGCGGGCGCGGCGCAGCAGCCGCGCCACGAGCGCGGCGCCGCCGGCGAGGCCGACGAGGAACGACAGGAGGATGAGGGTGAAGCTGTAGACCGAGGAGCCGATGACCACGGCGAGCGCGCGGGTCCACAGCACCTGCAGCACCATCGCGCTCGCGCCCGAGCAGGCGAACGCGACGAGCGCGACCGCCCGCGCCCGCGGCGTGTGCTCGCGCGGATCCGCGGCGGGCGGCGGCGGGGCGTCGGGATCGAGCTCGGCCGCGATCTCCTCGATGGGGGCGCGCTCGCGCTCCTCGCGGCGGCGCACCCAGCTCCGCGACGCGAGGACGAGCACGCACAGCCCGACGTTGACGCTCGCCGCCAGCGTGTGGCTGGCGGTGACGCCGAGGTTCGGCAGCAGGACGAAGCCGGCGGCGAAGGTGCCGAGCACGGCGCCCGCGGTGTTGAGGGCGTAGAGGGCGCCCACGCGGGCGCCGACGCGGCGGGCGTGCCACGGCTTCTGCACCACGTAGCGCGCGAGGAAGGGCAGGGTGGCGCCCATCAGCGTCGTCGGCAGGATCAGCAGCCCGGCGGCGGCGACGAAGCGCAGCACCGAGAGCAGCGCGTAGCGGTCGCCGAAGCCGCGCCACAGCCAGTGGTTGAGCGCGGGGAAGGTCGCGAGGATCAGCGGGATCGCGAGCGCGTAGAGCCCGATGCCGCCCTCGCACAGCGCGTAGGCGCGCAGCGGGTCGCGCAGGCGGTCGGCGCGCCGGCCGAGGAGGTGGCTGCCGAGCGCGAGGCCGCCCATGTAGGCCGTGAGCACGGTCGAGATGGCGAGCGTGGTCGAGCCGAAGACCAGCGTGAGCTGGCGAATCCAGACGGTCTCGAAGATGAGGCCGGTCGCGCCCGACGCGAAGAAGCACAGGAGAACGATTCCCGGCACGCGCGGAATGGTATCATGGGCTCATCGTGAGTCGATGGTCGGAAACCGCCGCGCTGCTGACCGGCGTTGCACTCCTCGGCGTCGTCGCTGGCTGCCGCGAGCGCGCGCGGCAGGGCGACGAGGGCGTCCGCACCAAGCAGGCGATCGAGAAGTTCATCGACTTCGGCATGTCGAACGAGAGCTACGACTTCGGCACCAAGGAGACCAAGGCGCCGCCCGCCA
>DASXVK010000593.1:0-19631 GCA_036504295.1 Polyangia bacterium | reverse complement strand
CCGTTCATGTCCACGTCGCCGTCAAAGTCCACGTCAAGGTCAACGTCCAGGTCAACGTCCAGGTCAACGGGTGCGTGCGCGCCCAAAGGATGAGCTTCCGTGCGACCAGGCGCTCAGTTGACGGTCAGCACCCCCGCCGAGGCGTTCGCGAAGGTCGCGTGGTCGACCGTGTCGCAGTATCGCCAGGTCGCGCCGCCGTCGCCGGAGAAGCGGTACACGAAGCCGTAGGTGCCGGCGTTCGCGGGGGTGAGCGCGGCGGTGTACTCGTCGTTGTCGTCGCCGGTGTGCGACGCGTTGTACACGGCGTCGACCCAGGCGTAGCCGCCCGGGGTCGTCGACGGATCGACGCTCTGCAGCCCGAAGCCGAGCTGGGCGCGGACGCCGGTGCACTGGGCGGCGCCGTCGGAGCAGCCGGGCGCGTGGACGCGGCCGTAGATCGCGCCGGTGGCGGTGCCGTGCGCGATGGTGAGCGTCTGTGGCCACTGGACGATGCACCAGTCGAGGGTGCGGATCGTCACCGCGAGCGGCGCGACCTGCCCCGCCTGGAAGCCGTCGGCGCCGTTGGTGTCGCAGTACTTCCACGTCGCGCCGTCGTCGGTCGAGAAGCGGTACGCGTAGCCGTAGCTGCCGCCGTTCGCCGGCGTGAGCTGGGCCATGTACTCGTCGTTGCTGTCCGCGGTGTGCGCGCCGTTGTAGCTCGCCGTGACCCAGGTGTACCCGCCCGGCGTCGTCGACGGGTCGACGCCCTGCAGCCCGAAGCCGAGCTCCGCCTTCATCGGCGCGCACTGCGCGGCGCCCTCGGTGCAGCCGGCCACGTACACCTGGCCGTAGATGGTCTCGGTCGCGGTCCCCGGCGCCGTCGCCGCCGAGGTCGGGTGCCACACCTGGCACCACGCGATCGGCTTCGCCCCGACGGTGAGCACGCCCATCTGATCGCGCTGGAACCCGTCGGTCGAGCCGCTGAGGTCGCAGTAGATCCAGCTCGTCCCGCCATCCGACGAGAAGCGGTACAGGTAGGCGTAGCTCCCGGCCGTGCTCGTCGTGATCGCGGCCTGGTACTCATCGTTGTCGTCGCCGGTGTGCGCGGCGTTGTAGGCCGCGTCGATCCAGGTGAAGGCGGAGGGCCCGGTCACCGGGTCGCCGGTCGGGGCGCCGTAGCCGAGCTGCGCCTTGATCGCCTGACACTGGCTGGCGCCGTCGGTGCAGCCGGCCGCCCACACCCGCCCGAAGATGAGCGGGCTCGCGGCGCCGGGCGTGGTCTGGGCCGAGGCTGGGGCCTGAAGCCCGCACCAGCCGACCGTGACGGTGTTCGCCGCCACCGTCAGCGTCCCCATCTGCGCCGGGTCGAAGCCGTTGCCGGAGCCGTCCCAGTCGCAGTACACCCAGGTCGAGCCGTTGTCGCGGGAGAAGCGGTACGCGTACCCGTAGGTCCCGGCGCCGGCCACCGTGAGCGTGGCCGAGTACTCGTCGTCGTTGTCGTCCACGTGCGCTGGGTTGTAGCTCGCCTCCACCCACGTGAAGGCGGCCGGCTCCGCCGACGCGTTCTTCGTCGGATCGCCGTAGCCGAGCTGCGCCTTGACCCCCTGGCACTGGTTGCCGCCGTCGGTGCAGCCGGCCACGAAGGCGCGGCCGAAGATCGTCTCGGACTCCGCGCCCGGGGCCGTCCTCGCGGTCTGCGGGTACTGCAGCCGGCACCAGTCCACCTTCGGCGCGCCCACGGTGAGCGCGCCCGCCTTGTCGGGCTGATAGCCGTTGGTCGAGCCCTCGTCGCGGTCGCAGTAGGTCCAGGTGGCGCCGTCGTCGACGGAGAAGCGGAAGAGGTAGCCGTAGCTGCCGGCGTTCGCCTCGGTGATCGTCGCCTGGTACTCGTCGTTGTCGTCGCCGGTGTGCTGGTCGTTGTAGGCCGCGGTGATCCACGAGAACGCGGCCGGCGCGGCGACCGGGTCGGTGCCCGCCGGGCCGTACCCCAGCTCCGCCTTGACGCCGGGGCACTGCGCCGCGCCCGCGGAGCAGCCGGGGACGAAGACCTGGCCGAAGATCGGCTCCGTCGCCGTGCCCGGCGTGGTCGTGGTGGCGGCCGGGTGCTTGAGGCCGCACCAGGCGATGCTCTTCACGCTCGCGGCCACAGTGAGCACGCCCGCCTGCGCCGTCTGGAAGCCGTCGCCCGACCCGCCCGTGTCGCAGTAGGTCCAGGTCGCGCCGTCGTCCATCGAGAACCGGTAGGCGTAGCCGTACGTCCCGGCCGCGCCGACGGTGAGCGTGGTCGAGTACTCGTCGTTGCCGTCGTCCGTGTGCGCCGGGTTGTAGGCGGCGTCGACCCAGGTGTAGGCCGACGGCGAGGTGGACGGGTCGGAGGCCGGCGGGCCGTAGCCGAGCTGCGCCTTCATCGGCGTGCAGTGCTTGTCACCGTCGCTGCAGCCCTTCTCGTAGACGCGCCCGAAGATCGGCTCCGTCGCCGTGCCCGGCGCCGCCGAGGTCTGGGAGGGGTACTGGATCGCGCACCAGTCGACGCCGACCGGGGTCGTGCCGCGGTACTCGAACGCGTTCGGCAGCGTGGCCGACTGGCTGTCGGGGTTGGTGACCGTGACCGCGACCTTGCCGGGCCCGGCCGCGGGGGGCGTCTCGACCCGGAGCTGGAACGCGGAGAGGAAGGTGACGTTGCCGGCGGGCGCGCCGCCGATCGTGACCGTCGCGCCGCTGAGGAACCCGCTGCCCGAGACGACCACCTGCGTGCCGCCCTCGACCGGGCCCTGCGCCGGGAGCACCGACGCGACCGCGAAGCCGGCGGGTGCGCCGTCCCGGCCGCCGTCCGTGCGCCCGTCCGGCGTGCCGCCGTCGGGCCGCACGCTGTTGCCGCCGCCCGCGCACCCGAAGCTCCCGAGCGCCACGATCACCGAGAGGATGCCGAGAATCGAACACGTGCGCCGCATGTCAGCCTCGCCGCAGAGTCAGGTTGAGCGCCACCGCCTCGGCGCCTTCGTCGACGAACACGTAGCGGTCCTCACCGGGCTCCCAGCGGGCCTGGCCCGCGGCGGTCCGTACGACCAGCTTGTACGCGAAGACGACGCCGGTGGGCAGGGCGAGGGAGGCCACGTAGCGCGCCCCGCGCTTCTCGAACGGGCCGGCGCCGGTGCGCGGCGCCCAGTTGCCGAGCTCGGGCCCGGAGCCCACCATGACGAGCGACTCCCCCGGGCGCAGGTTGGCCTCGCGGACGGAGACCTCGAGCGCGCGCTTCCCGGCGGGCGTGCGGGCGAGCGCCGCGAGCTCGGCCGGGGCGCCGTGCGCGAGGAGGATGCGGGTCTCGCCGGGCCCCACGGTCAGCGCCGCGGGCGCCGGCGCGCCGGTGAGCGCGTCGCGCAGCTCCGCGCGGGCCAGGGCCGCCGGCGGCGTGACGCGGCGCGGCTCGGCCGCCGTGTTCAGTCCCACGAGCGCCGCCTCGCCGCCGGCCACCCGCACGAAGGTGAGCAGGCCGTCCTCGAGCCCGACGATGCGCGTCGCGCCCGCCGCGAGCGCCGGGTGCGCCGCGCGCAGCGCGAGCAGCCGTTGCACGTGGGCCTTGAGGTCGCGTGCCGGCGCGGCGTCGAACACCATGTCGCCGCGGTTGTGCGGCTCGGCGTCGCCCTCGAGGCCCGCCTCGGTGCCGTAGGTGAGCGCCGGGATGCCGGCCAGGGCGAACTGCGCCGTCAGCGCCTGCCGCACGCGCCCGAGGTCGCCCCTGCACGCCGAGCGCACCCGCGGCATGTCGTGGTTGTCGAGGAACGTCACGAGGCTGTCCGGGCTCGCGTAGAGGCGCCGCGTCGCGAGCACCGCGCCGAGCCGCCCCGCCGGCCGCCCGCCGCAGAAGACGTCGCGCAGCGCGAAGGCCATCGGAAAGTCGAACATGTGCGTGAAGCCGCCGCGGCGCTGTACGCGATCGACGACGTCGGGCGCGCCGTCGTAGAGCTCGCCGAGGAGCATGAAGGGCCGGTAGGCCGCGCGCAGCTCGCCGTTGAAGCGGGTCCAGAAGTCGAGCGGCACGTGCTTCACCGCGTCCAGGCGAAAGCCGTCGACGCCGACGCGATCCACCCAGCCGCGGCTCGCGCCCACGAGGTAGGCGTAGACGGCGGGGTGCTCCTGCGCGAGGTCCGGCAGCCCGTGCACCTCGTGGTTGACGAGCTCCTCGGGATCGTCCCAGCGGGTGATGGTGCCGCGCCGGTGGAACCAGTCGGGGTGCGCGCGCAGCAGCGGCGCGTCGTAGCCGACGTGGTTGACCACCAGGTCGAGCACGAGTCGCATGCCGCGGCGGTGCAGCCCGGCGACCAGCTGGCGCAGCTCCGCCTCGGTGCCGAAGCGCGGATCGAGGCGCGTCAGGTCCTCGGTCCAGTAGCCGTGGAAGGCGCCGTGGCCGTGGAAGGGCGCCGCGCGGCTCTTGAAGACCGGCGACAGCCAGATCGTCTTGACCCCGAGCGCTTGCAGGTAGTCGAGCCGGTCGATCACGCCGCGCAGGTCGCCGCCGTGCCAGGCGCCCGGGTCGCGCGGATCGACCGTGCCGTCGTTGGCCGGGTCGCCGTTCTGAAACCGGTCGACGAGGACGAAGTAGATGCTGTCCGTGGCCGGCGCGGCCGCGGCCGCCGGCGCCGTCGGCACGCGGCCGCCGAGGAAGTCGTCGAGCTGGGTCCCGGCCTGGCCCGCGATCTCGTTCGCGACCGCGACCAGCGCCTCGGCCTCCCGCTCGTGCGCGAACAGCAGCACCGCGGGCAGCTCGAGCGGTCGCACCGAGGTCTTCGCCAGCGCCCCGGCCTCGGCGAGGGTGAGCTTCGCGTAGACGGTCCAGCGGAACCGGCCGCTGACGAGGTCGTAGTAGCGGGCCTGCAGCTCGATCAGCAGCACGTACTCGGCGCCGTCGGCGAGGCCGCGCGTGATCTCCAACCGCCGCTCGGTGTCGCGCGCGCGGCTGAACTGATCGGCGAAGGCGCTCGCGTCGACCATGACCGGGGCGAGCCCGCGATCGCGGAGCTCCTGCAGGACGCTCGATCGCAGCGGCTCGGGCGCGCCCGCGGCCTGCTTGCGGTACACGTCGTCGACGACGATGGCGACGCCGACGCGGGCCGCCCGGGCGTACCGGATCGGGGGCCGCCGGTGCAGGCAGCCGGCGAGGAGGGCGAAGGCGCACGCGACCAGGAGGACGCGGACCATCAGATGGGTGCGCATCAGAACCACGTCTCCGCCTCGATCGAGATCACCTGGTGCCACCTTCTATCCACCTTCTCGGCGAAGACGTTGAACTGATCCAGGGTCTGCACGAAGCCGTTCCCGTAGGCGGCGTGCATGTTCGACCACTGCAGGCCGTAGAGGAGCCGCAGCGACGGCCGGGTGAAGATGCCGATCCCGTTCGGGTTGATGACGAAGCCCCCCTTGAGCTGCCACGTGTCGCGCGTGTCCAGGTCGCCGACCTCGAGCCCGTCGGTGTTCGCGAGCCCATGCGAGCTCGTGAAGATCGAGGAGTAGTGCGCGCGCCACAGGTTGCCCTGCAGCGAGTGCTCGCGCGCCAGGCTGGTCTCGACGAGGAAGTGCAGGGTGCGCGTGAGGTACGTCTGGGCGCGCGCGACCACCGAGTAGAAGATCTCGTTGTCCTCGCTCGCCGCGATCGTGTTGTCGTAGTCGCGGCGCCAGCCGAGCAGCGCGGCGATGGCGAGGTCGAGGCGCCCGGGGATGATCGTGAACAGCGCCTCGTCGCCGACGAGCGCCTGGTAGCGCTGGTCGGTGAGCGTCTTCGTGTAGATCGTCACCGCGCGGCCGTCGGGAGCCGTCTCGGTGTAGCTGTTGTCGGGGTGGCGGAGCCCGAAGTTGGCGTAGAGGTTGTTCCAGCGCAGCGGCCCGAGGTTGCCGAACCCGATGTAGCCGATGAGCTTGTACGAGAGCGCCGAGGTCGGCTGCGGCATCGGGAACTGGTCGAGCTGCCCGGGGTTGATCTCCAGGTAGCGCTGCACGATGCGCTTGCGCCAGAAGTCCTCGAACCCGATGCCCGACGGCAGCGGCGTGGCGTACGGGGCGAAGCGGTCGCCGCGCACCTCGGGCTCGTAGAAGACCTCGCCCCCGAAGCCGAGCTCGAAGCGCCGGCCGAGGCGGGCGCGCACGCTCGCGCCGGCGGTCACGATGGGGCTGTAGGCGGCCCCGCGGATCCAGTAGCCGGAGTCGCCGAACCCGACCAGGAAGTCGACGTGCTTGCCCCGGTAGAGTGCCGACAGCCCGACGGTCTCGTAGAAGAGGTCGGTCGGCCGCAGGTCGTACAGCCCGAGGTCCCCGAAGTAGGTGTGCAGCGTCCCGAGCTGCCACACGACGTTGTCGAGCAGGACGTTCCCGGCGCGCACGTAGAGCTGCGACAGGCGGAACTGCGTGAGCGAGCCGTTGTTGGGCTCCGCGCCGTGGATCGAGCCGCCCTCGATCTTCGCGTGGACGCTGGCCCACACGTCGTTCGAGCCCGGCGTCGGCTGCAACACGTCGAGCTTCAGCTCGAGCATGCCGTAGGGGCCCTCGTTCAGCAGGCGCCCGTTGATGTTCCAGAAGCCGAGCCGCGACCAGCCGCCCTCGAAGTCCGGGCGCGCCATGATGCGGAAGTAGCCGGCCGCGCTGAACCGGTCCTTGTTCGCCTCGGCCCACCCATGGGCCGGCCACAGCACCCCCGCGGCGAGGCCGACGGCGATGAGCCGTGCCAAGCTCGCGCGAAGGTGCCCGGGGCGGGGAGTGCGCTTCATTGGCGCACTATACAGCAACTCGAATTGACGTTTGAACCGGTGTCCGGCGGACGGGAAGAAGAATCCGGGCTAAAAGTGGACGAGGCCGCCCATCGTGAAGAGGAAGCCCTGGCTGGTGGACGGCACGACGCCGTTGTCGATGTTCTTGTAGTACTGGCCGTCCTGCGAGTCCGTGAGGACGCGGCCGACGTAGCGGAGGTCGGCGGTGAGGCCGAACGCGCGGCCGAGGCGCAGCTCGGCGCCCATGCCGATGTGGGCCTGGAACTCGCCGAAGCTCTGCTTGCCGACGGCGAGGTCGGGGTGGCCGGGCGGGTTCTCGACGCGCACGTCGCTCGTGACGTAGCCGATGCCGCCGATGGCGTAGAGGTCGAACGGCCCGCGCGGCGTCAGGTGGCACATGAGGGACACCGTCATCGGCACGGACGAGCGCGTGAAGCGGCCGTTGGCGAAGCTCGACGCGAGCCCATCGACCGCGGCCTCGAGGCCCCAGTGGGCCGAGTGGCGGTAGCGGAACATGAGGCCGCCGCCGCCCATCACCACATCCTCGCCGGCGACGGTCTGGTTGATGCCGGCGACCTCCCAGCGAAGGCCCAGGGAGTAGCGCCGCTCCAGCTGCACCGTGTTCGGATTGTAGGCGACCGGCACGTACACCGGGCCGGGCCGGTACATGGGCGCGACGTAGACGAAGGACTGCGCCTGGGCGGCAGAGGGGGTGACGGCAAGCGCCAGGAGCAACAGGAGAGAGGCGAGGGCGGTCCGCATTGGTGAAGCCTCCTGCGCGGGGGCGATTCAACTTGCGTGCCAAGCCGGGCGGCGGAAAAACGCCGCGATTTCAACGGGAGAGGGGGGGGTGGTTGGGGGGTGTGAGCGCGAGTTGGGTGGGCGCTGCCAACGTTGGTTCACACCCGCGACCGGGTTGGGAGGGATGGCCGAGCTACTCCGGTTGACACCTGGCCGGGTCACGGGTATGAGGTCGGAATGGCGCGATATCTCGTGACAGGCGGGGCCGGGTTCATCGGCTCGAACATCGTCCACGCCCTCGTGGCGCGCGGCGAGTCCGTGCGCGTGATCGACAACTTCTCGACCGGGCGCGAGGCGAACCTCGCCTGCGTGATGGACGCGATCGAGCTCATCCGCGGCGACATCACCGAGCTCGAGACGGTGCGCCGGGCCATGCAGGGGATCGAGTACGTGCTGCACGAGGCGGCGATCCCGTCGGTGCCGCGCTCGGTCGAGCAGCCCATCGAGAGCGACCGGGCGAACGTGCTCGGCACGCTGCACGTCCTGGTCGCGGCGCGCGACGCGAAGGTCCGGCGGCTCGTGTACGCCGCCTCCTCGTCGGCCTACGGCGAGACGCCGACGCTGCCCAAGGTGGAGACGATGGCCACCGACCCGCTCTCGCCCTACGCCGCCCAGAAGCTCGCCGGCGAGCACTACCTGCGCTGCTTCTACCTGAACTACGGGCTCGAGACGGTCAGTCTGCGCTACTTCAACGTGTTCGGCCCGCGGCAGGACCCGAAGTCGCACTACGCGGCCGTGATCCCGCGCTTCGTGAACGCGTACATCGACGGCGTGCCCGCCACCATCTTCGGCGACGGCGAGCAGTCGCGCGACTTCTGCTTCATCGAGAACACCGTCGAGGCGAACCTGCTCGCCTGCACCGCGCCGAACGCGGCGGGGCGCACCTACAACATCGCCTGCGGCGAGCGCGTGAGTCTGCTCCAGGTGATCGACATCCTCGGCGACATCTTCGGCGGGCGCATCGCGCCCAAGCACGAGCCGGGCCGCGCCGGCGACATCAAGCACTCGCTCGCGGACATCACCGCGGCGCGCCAGGCGCTCGGCTACGAGGGGCGCGTCAAGTTCGCCGAGGGGCTGCGCCGCACCGTCGAGTGGTACCGCCAGCAGCGCGCCTAGAGGACCGCCGATGCGGAGCATGACCGGCTACGGGGTGGGCGCCTGCCAGGTCGGCGGGCGCCGCCTCACCATCGAGATCCGCGCGGTCAATCACCGCTTCTTCGATCTCAAGCTGCGCCTGCCGTGGAGCGACGCGGCGGCCGAGACGCTGCTCACCGCCGCCCTCCGCCGCGGCGTCGAGCGCGGCGCCCTGACCGTGCAGCTCCGCGAGGAGGGCGGGGGCGCCGCCGCGCCGGCCGTCAGCGTGAACCTGCCGCTCGCGCGCCAGTACCACGCCGCCCTCGAGGAGCTCCGGCGCGCGCTCGGGCTCCAGGAGCCCGTCAGCCTCGCCCTGGTCGCCGCGCAGCGCGACGTCATCGTCGCCGGCGAGCCGGACCTGCACGGCGAGGCGCTCTTCAAGGCGCTCGAGCCCGGCGTCGCCGCGGCCATCGCCGACCTCGGCGAGATGCGCCGCCGCGAGGGCGCCGTCGTGGCCGGCGACCTCCGCCGTCGCGGCCTCCGGCTGCGCGAGCTGGGCGACACCATCGCGCGGCTCGCGGCCGCGGCCCCCGCGCGCCTGCGCGACCGCCTGACGGAGCGCCTGGCGGCGCTCGGCTCGCTGGGCGAGGTGGACCCCACGCGCCTCGCCCAGGAGGTCGCGCTCATGGCCGAGCGCGTCGACATCGCCGAGGAGGTCGAGCGGCTGCGCTCGCACCTCGGCCAGCTCGATCACCTCCTCGCCGACGAGGCTCCGGTCGGCCGCCGGCTGGACTTCCTGCTCCAGGAGCTGGGCCGCGAGGTCAACACCATGGCGTCCAAGGCCCAGGACCACGACCTCGCCCTGCTGGTCGTCGAGGCCAAGGCCGAGCTCGAGAAGATGCGGGAGCAGGTCCAGAACGTGGAGTAGGATCAGGATCACAGGGAGACGAGGAGACGGGGAGTTCTGTTGGGGGTGTTGTGCTCGAGCACCGCTGTCGCGTTCCAGCTCCGCCCCAACCCAGCCTTTCTCCCCGTCTCCCCGACTCCCTGTTGCTTTGCTTTTTCTTTGCCGCCGCGCTCCGCCGCCGCCTTGATTCGGGGTAAACTCTGCCGCGATGAAGCTCGTCAACCTCGGCTTCGGGAACGTCGTCGTCGCCGCGCGCGTCGTGGCCGTGCTGCAGCCGCAGGGGGCGCCGATGAAGCGCCTCAAGGAGGAGGCCGGCGCCGTCGCCAAGCTGGTCGACGCCACGCAGGGCCGCCGCACCCGCTCGGTCATCATCTGCGACAGCGAGCACGTCATCCTCTCGGCCGTGCAGGTCGAGACGGTGGCGGCGCGGTTGAGCGCGCCCGAGGGCGCGCCGGAGCCGGAGGAGATGGAGCCGCTGGTCACCCCGTCGGCGGACATCTCGATTGTGACGCCGCTCAAGAAGCACACCCCCGGGTCGAGCCGTAAAGGAGGCTGAGCCGTGCGCACCGGGTTGCTGGTGGTCGTCTCGTCGCCCTCGGGCGCGGGGAAGACGACCCTCTCCCACAAGCTCCTCGAGGAGTTCAAGCCGCACCTGCAGTTCTCGGTGTCGTACACGACGCGGCCCGCCCGCGTCGGCGAGCGCGACGGGGTGGACTACCACTTCGTCGCTCCCGGCACGTTTCAAGAGATGGTCGACCGCGGCGAGTTCGCCGAGTGGGCCGAGGTGCACGGGAACCGCTACGGCACCCCGATGTTCGCGGTGCGCGAGGCGATCGACCGCGGCAGCAACGTGCTCTTCGACATCGACTGGCAGGGCGGGCGGCAGCTCTCGGGGAGGTTCCCGGAGCACACCGTGCTCATCTTCGTCCTCCCGCCCTCGATGGCGGAGCTCGAGCGGCGCCTCCGCCGGCGCGCCACGGACACCCCCCAGGTGATCGAGCAGCGGCTCAAGACCGCCCGCGCCGAGCTGCGGCACTACCCCGAGTACAAGTACCTCATCCGGAACGACAACCTCGACCGGGCCTACGAGCAGCTGCGCGCGATCTACCTCGCCGAGCACTGCCTGCGCCCGCGGCAGCAGGAGATCGCGCAGGACCTGCTCGCCGAGCTCGAGCGGCTCGAGGCGAGCGGCCAATGAGGGCTGGCGCGCTCGCCCCCCTGGCGCTCCTCGTCGTCGTCGCCGCCACCGGCTGTACGCCCACGCTCTACGGCCGGCTGCGCTCCCGCGACCCGTACGAGAGCGGCAAGCTCGAGACCTACCGGTCGGGCACCATCGTCGTCGGCACCGGCGACGTCGACGTCGTGGGCCAGGACGGCAAGAAGCCGCCGCTGCTCCAGGGCGCCTGGTTCGAGATCGTCGGCGAGGACGAGATCCGGTTCCACGTGGCGCTGTCGCACAAGTGGAAGGAGGTGGCGAGCATCCGCTCCTTCCAGGTCAAGCTCACGACCGACCAGGGCCACGCGCTTGCGCCCTCGGACTTCTGGGTGCACCGCGCGACCGTCCAGAGCCACGACATCACGATCGGGTCGCTCAAGCCCGGGCCGCTCACGAACTCGCAGCCCATCGTCCGGGAGGAGACCATGCGCCGGGATCTCCACGGCGAGACCACCGTCATCATCTTCCGGCACAGGGGCATCGTATCCAGGGAGGTGCGGAGCTACACGCTCTCCCTCGACAGCAGTCAGCGCCGCATGCGCTTCACGTGGGACCTCGTGCCGAAGAGCCAGCTCGGCGACGACGAGTGAGGGCCGCAATTGCGTTCGCCCCTGCGCGTGGTTAGACTAACGATCCGGGCAGTTGGCTCATTTCGCCTCGCCTGACTCATGATCCGGCTCCAGGACGTCGTCGCCAAGGTCGAGGGGTATCACCCCGGCGCGGATCTCGACCTCATCAAGAAGACGTACGTGTTCGCGGCCCATCAGCACGAGGGCCAGAACCGCATGTCGGGGGAGCCGTATATCGTCCACCCGCTCGGCGTGGCGGCGCTCATCGCCGAGCTGAAGCTCGACGTCGCCAGCGTCTGCGCCGGGCTGCTCCACGACTGCGTGGAGGACACGGGCTGCACCTCGGACCAGCTCGGGGGCTTGTTCGGCAAGGAGATCGCCTTCCTCGTCGACGGGGTCACGAAGCTCGGCAAGATCCCCTGGAACTCGCGGGAGGAGCGGCAGGCGGAGAACTTCCGCAAGATGCTGCTCGCGATGGCGCGCGACATCCGCGTCATCCTCATCAAGCTCGCGGACCGCGTGGACAACATGCGGACGCTCGAGCACATGCCGCGCGAGAAGCAGGAGCGGATCGCCCAGGAGACGATCGAGATCTACGCGCCGCTCGCGAACCGGCTCGGTATCCAGTGGATCAAGACCGAGCTCGAGGACCTCTCGTTCCGGTACCTCTACCCCGACGAGTACAAGGACCTCTCCGACCGAGTCGCGCGCCACGACAAGGAGAAGCGCCGGTACATCGAGGACGTCGAGAAGATCCTCCGGCGCGAGCTGTACGAGGCGGGGGTCAAGGCCGAGGTCCACGGCCGGCTGAAGCACCTCTGGAGCATCTACCAGAAGATCCGCAAGAGCGGCCGCGAGCTCGAGCAGATCTACGACATCTACGCCTTCCGCGTCCTCTGCGACTCGAAGGAGGACTGCTACAAGGCCTTCGGCGTGGTCCACTCGAAGTGGACCCCGGTGCCGGGACGGTTCAAGGACTACATCGCCCTGCCCAAGCCGAACATGTACCAGTCGCTGCACACCTCCGTCATCGGCCCCCGGGGCGAGCGCATGGAGGTGCAGGTCCGCACCCACGAGATGCACCGCGTCGCCGAGCACGGCATCGCGGCCCACTGGCGCTACAAGGAGGGCAAACCCGCCGAGGCCAAGGGCGAGAAGGAGTTCGCCTGGCTGCGCCAGCTCATGGAGTGGCAGCAGGACCTCAAGGACCCGACGGAGTTCATCGAGACGGTCAAGGTCGACCTCTTCGCCGACGAGGTGTACGTCTTCACCCCGAAGGGGGACGTGAAGGCGCTGCCGAAGGGCTCGACGCCGGTGGACTTCGCCTACGCGGTCCACACCGAGGTCGGCCACCACTGCTCGGGGTCGCGGGTCAACAGCCTCATCGTCCCGCTCCGGTACCAGCTGCGCAACGGCGACACCATCGAGATCCTCACGTCGCCGAACCAGAAACCGAACAAGGACTGGCTCAAGTTCGTCGCCACCTCGGGCGCGAAGACCAAGATCCGGCACTACATCCGCTCGGAGCAGCGCGAGCGCAGCCGCAGCCTCGGGCGCGAGCTGCTCGAGCGCGAGCTGCGCAAGTACGGCGTGGCGCTCAACAAGGTGCTCAAGGGCGGGGATCTGGGCAAGGCGGCCCAGGAGCTCAAGGCCGGCACCGCCGAGGATCTCTTCATCCTGCTGGGCTACGGCAAGGTCACCGCGTCGCAGGTGGCCGAGCTGGTCGTCCCCGAGGACAAGCGCAAGACGCCCGCCGTCGAGGAGACGCCGCCCGGGGCGCTCACGCAGCTCATCCGCAAGGTCGTCGGCCGCCGCGACGCCGCGGGCATCAAGGTGCAGGACGAAGACGACGTGATGGTGCGCTTCGCCAAGTGCTGCAACCCGCTGCCGGGCGACCCCATCATCGGCTTCATCACCCGTGGGCGCGGGGTCACCGTCCACACGCGCGAGTGCCAGAAGGCGCTCGACCTCGACCCCGACCGCCGCGTCGACGTGTCGTGGGACGGCAAGAGCAAGGCGCCGCGCCCGGTGTCGCTGCAGGTCATCTGCGCCGACCGGCCGGGCCTGCTCGCCCACATCAGCCAGTCGTTCACGGACAGCGGCGTCAACATCTCACAGGCGCACTGCCGCACCACCGACGACAGCCGCGCCGTGAACACCTTCGCGGTCTCGGTGGCCGACCTGGATCAGCTCAAGAAGCTCATCCACGCCATCCAGCGCATCGAAGGCGTCTACTCGGTCGAGCGGTTGTGACCTCTTGACATCTGCGCCGATTGGCGCAAAATGCCCGCTCTTGCAGGTTCCAGCAGTGAGGAGAGAGGTACTCCGATGGCTTCCAATTCCCGGCAGACGTACCTGAAGCGCCTCTGGCACAAGCACAAGCAGGGCCGCAAGCGTAAGGCCCTGGAGTCGAAGCACTCCACGCCGAGCTCGGCCGAGCTCTTCGCCGCGTGCGGCGAGCCCGGCAAGCCCCTGAAGTAGCTACTTCTTCTCCTCCGCTCCCGGCTGCGCCATCGGCTGTGCGACCAGCATCGCGCTCTCGTCCATCTTCCGCAACGCCTCCCGGAGCGCCTTCGTGGTCTCCGAGGTGGGCTGCTCGAAGCGTACGCCCATGCCCTCGGCGCCGGCGTCCTGGCGCGCCCACGAGACGCGGCCGGTGATCGTGAGCACCGCGCCGCGCGTCGGCGCGAGCACGAGCGCGACGGGCGTCCCGACCGGCGGCGGGGCGAGCGTCCGGACGAAGGCGCCGCCGGCGCTCAGGTCTGCCGTCGACGAGATGAAGACGTCCTCGCTGTCGTTCGCCTTCCAGTCGACCGGCATCTCGAGCGGGTAGCGCTGGTGCTTGCGGACGACCGTGGTCTCGACCGTGATGTCGCCCCGCGCCACGCTGACGACGAAGTCCTGGGTCTCCTGGTCCTCGGGGAGGAAGGTGATCCAGGCGCCCTGGTGCTTCAGGTCCACCGTCGAGACCCTGCCGCGCATGAGCATGCGGTTCGGCAGCTCCGGGATGCGCACCTCCAGCAGCACGGGCTCATCCACCTGCAGCTCGGCGGCGGTCGGGTAGTAGAAGCTCCCGCCGTTCATCCGCTCGTTGTAGTTCTTCAGGAAGTCGGCTCCGCTCTCGAACCACGCGCTGAGGATCCGCATTGTCGGCTCTCCGGGGCTCGTGCGGGTGCCATGCCCCTCCCGTTAGACGGGTACCACATCGATCCCGGGGTGTAAAGTCACGGGACTCGGATGATCTGATCTTGATCCGGGGGGGCGGCGCAAGTAACATCCAGCGCTGTCATCACGCCAAGGTGCGGGGATCCAATGAAGATTTGCCCAGTCTGCGGTACGAACTACCCCGACGATGCCAACTTCTGCCCCATGGACGCCAGCAAGCTGACGCCGGTCGCGGCGCAGGCTCCAGCGGCGGCGCCGAGCGCGGACGGGGGGGCCATCGCGGGACGGTTCGCGCCGGGCGAGCGGCTTGGTGGGGGGATGACGGGCGAGGTGCTCCTCGCGCGCGACGGCCAGAGCGGCGCCCAGGTCGCCCTCAAGCTGTGCAACGCGGCGGTGTTCCCGTCGCCGATCACGATGGAGCGCACCCAGCGCGAGCTGCGGCAGCTCCAGCGGCTCACCTGCGACGGCATCGCGGCCATCGTCGACCAGGGCCGCCTGCCCGACGGCCGCCTCTACGTGGCGATGGAGCGCTGCGATGGCGTGCCGCTGTCGGCGGTCGTCGCCGCCGCGGGGCCGATGCCGTTCGCGCGCGCCCGCGCCATCGTGATGGCGATCGGGGACGCCCTCACCGAGGCCCAGAAGGCGGGCGTCGTGCACCGGGACGTGGCGCCCAAGAACGTGCTGCTCGGCGCCGGTGATCGCGTGAAGCTCATCAATTTCGGCATCGCCCCGCGCGTCAACGACCGCGTGTTCGGCGTGCCCGAGTACCTCGCGCCCGAGCAGGTGGAGGGCCGCCCCGTCGACCAGCGCGCGAACATCTACAGCCTCGGCGCGGTGCTCTATCAGCTCGTCATCGGCGTGCCGCCGCACCAGGGCGCGCCCGATGCCGTGCTGGCCGCCCACCTCCAGGCCCCCATCCCGGTGCCGTCGGCGCTGCGCCCCGAGCTGGGCCCCGACGTCGACCGCGTGCTCCTGAAGGCGCTGGAGCGCAACCCCAGCCGCCGCCACCTCACGCTCCGCCAGTTCCTGACCGAGCTGGAGGCGCTCCCGGCTCAGCCCGTGATGTCGGCGGGCCTCGACGTGACCCAGCGCGACATGACCCCGCCACCGGTGCTCGCGCCGGCCGGCTTCGTGGTGCCGCCGACGATCGGCGTCGGCGCCCCGCCGCCGCAGGTCTTCCCGCAGGCGCCGATGATCCAGGCGCAGGCGGCCGTCGCGGGGCAGTACCTGAACGCCGCGCCCGCCCCGGCGTACGTCCCGCCGCCCGTGCAGGCGGTCGCGCCCCCGGTGGCCGTGGCTCCGGCCCCGGCGCCGCCCGCGCCGGCCCCGGCGGACGGCGGCGGCGGCAAGGCCGGGTTCCGCGAGACGCTGTGGTTCAAGAAGGGCGAAGTCGAGGAGTACCTCAAGCAGGGGGCCTCGCCCGGGCAGCCCGCCGAGGCGCCGGCCGAGGACTCCCGCCCGATCGAGGACCGCTACGTCGACGACGGCTCCGTGACGGCGGCCGACCGCGCGAAGTTCTCCCTGCGCACGGGCGGCACCCAGATGATGAGCGCCGTGAAGCCCCCGTCGGCCGGCCTGGTGCCGGGCGAGCGCATGAGCGAGAAGGAGCTCGCCGACGAGTACGCGGGCAAGAAGGGCTCGGGGCTGAAGGTCGCGCTGATCGTGATCGGGATCGTGGTCGCCCTCGGCCTGGTCGCCGGGCTCACGATCTTCCTCGGCCACAAGGACGAGCCCAAGAAGGCCGCCACCCCCGCCGCCGAGGTCCGGGCCCCGGCCGACCCCGCCGCCGCCCCGGCCCCCGCCGCCCCCGCTCCTGCTCCGTAACCAGCGCCGCCGCGCCGTCGCGCCCGCGCCCGCGGCGCGCCCGCGGGCTACTGCTTCACGACGTCTTCGGCGTCGATCTTCACGGCCATCTTGCCGACGAGCACCTTGAGGCCGCCCTTCGCGTCGAACTCCTGAACCACGCCCATCTTGCCGGCGAGGACGCCGCGCACGATCCGGACGTGGTCGTTGCGCGCCAGGCCCTTCACGCGCTTCTGCTGCCGCTCCTTCTGCAGCATCTCGCGCATCGACACGAAGTCGTTGTCCCGCGACCAGGCGATGAAATGGTACACGGGCAGCAGGGCGAGCAGGCTGGCGCGGGCGACTTCGGCGAACTCGGCGCCGCGCACGCGGGCGTCGGTGCGCGGCAGCATCTGCGCCACGAAGAGCCAGCTGTGGCCTGGCTGCCCCAGGCCGGCCACGAGCTGCTTGACGCCGGCGTCGTCGAGCGCCGGGGCCAGGGCGGCTTCGCCGCCGGTGATGCCGATGCGCCACTCCGGGCCGAGCGCGCGGATGAGGCCGACGAGCCTCTCCCGGGCGAAGAAATCGTCGCACCTGCGCTCGAGGTTCTGGCGGTCGACCCGGGCGTCCGGGTGCAGCTTGAGCGCGAGCTCGACGCCCTCGTGGACGACCGAGACGGAGAGGAAGATGTGGGTCCGCTGGGGCGACGGGTCCTCGATGAGCGACGCGAGGCCGCGCGAGCGGTCGAGGATGCCGTCGAGCTCCTTGCGCGAGCCGGCGTTGCGCGAGAAGTACAGGTGCTGCGCGTCGACCTGCTTGTGGTTCCACAGGGCGGGGTACTCGACGCTGGCCTCGCACGCGAGCGGGGAGCCGTCGGCGGCGATGAGGCAGCTCGTCAGATCCCGGCCGAGGCCGAGGAGCTTCTGCTTCACCTCCTGGCGCTGGCGCGTGTAGACGTTCGAGCTCCACTTGGGTGGAGCGTACGCGTCGAAGTCATCGTCGGTAAAGCCGGGGAACATGAGCTCTCTCGAGACGGGGGGATTATCCCCATCCAGCGGCGCCGCTGTCAATGCGGACGTTGGGGTCCACGATCATTTCGTCGCGCTCTCGACGGGGCGCACGATCGGCACGACGGCGTCGTCGCCGGCGCGCAGGGCCGCGAGGGCCTCGTCGGCGGCGGTGAAGGCACAGTCGCGGACCAGCGGCTCCAGGGCGACCGCGCCGCGCGCGCACAGCGCGAGACACTCGGGGAGCAGGTCGGGGTGGCCCTCCTCGACCAGCACGACCAGGGCGGCCCGGGCCGCGAGCGCCGCCGCGTCGAGCGCGGCGCCGGCCGGCGGGCGCCCGAGGACGAGGAGCGACCCGCCGGGCGGGACGGCGGCTACGGCCCGCGCGAGGCCCCGGGTGCCGGTGGCCCGGCACACGACCAGCCGGCGGGCGCCCGCGCGCCCGTGCTCGACGGCGAGCGCGTCGAGCGCGGCCGCGAGCGCCGCCGGGTCGAGCTCGGCCGAGCAGATGCAGCCCTGCGCGCCCTGCGCCCGGACCGTGTCGAGCCGCGCCTCCCGGTCGTCGACCGCGAACGCGACGGCACCGTCGGCCGCCGCGATCTGGACGCCGCAGAGGCCGGTCGCGTCGAGGCCGAGGAAGACCGCGACGTCGCCGGGCATGAGGCCCGCCCGGGCGAGGCCGTGGTAGGCGAGGAGCAGGGGCCCGCCGGCGGCGGCGAGGCGCCAGCCGAGCGGCGCGGCGCGCTCGAGCCCGTGGGCGAGCGGCACCGCGCTCGCGGCCGGGACCCAGGCGTGGCTGGCGAGGCCGCCGGGCAGCAGGGGCAGGGGCGCCGGGCACGCCTCGGCGCGCCCGTGGCGGCAGGCCGCGCAGGCGCCGCACGGCAGCCGCGCCGGCACCACGACGGCGCGGCCGGGCGCGAGGTCGCGCTCGGTCGCGGGCGCGGCGACGACCGTGCCGAAGAGCGCGCCGCCCGGGCAGGCGCCGCCCGGGCCGAGGTCGAGCGCGAGGAGCGCGGCGTCGCCCGCGGCGCAAC
Source organism: Polyangia bacterium (assembly GCA_036504295.1). Lineage (GTDB taxonomy): Bacteria > Myxococcota_A > Polyangia > JACRCY01 > JACRCY01 > DASXVK01. The sequence continues at coordinate 1,342 of DASXVK010000593.1, read as the reverse complement.
CCGCGATGGCGACGAGCACGTCGCCCGGGCGGGGCGCGGGCAGCGCTCGCTCGACCAGGGTCAGGCGGCGCTCGGCGCCGATGACGAGCGCACGGGCGCTGGACGGGACGTCACCGTTCATGGGGGGTTCAGGGGGAATCGACGCGCCGGGCCGCGTCGGCGGGCCCGCGGCTCACGTCGGCCGCTCAGCCTTCGACGACATCGAGGCTGTCGATGTCGATCTCGTTGGTGTTCTCCTGACGGACGGGGGTCGGCGTGGCGCCGTCCTCGACCGGCTCCTCATACTCCGGCCCCGGGGCGTACGCCGCGGGCGCGTAGGCCGGCGCCGCAGCGGCGACGGCGGCAGCGGGTTCCTCGACACCGGCCGCGCGGGCGCGCCACCGGTCGATGGCCTGACAGAGCTCCTCGTACGGGATCATGCCTCGACTCCTCTTCCCAGACCGCGAGCATACCCCCGCCGCGCGGGCAGGGCAACCACGCCCTAGTCGACGATGCGCCAGCGCAGCTGGCGGGGGGTGCCGGCGCGCTCCAGCTCGACCGTGAGCTCGGCCGCGCGGCGCATGGCGCTCCAGAGCTGGACGAACTGGTCGGGTCGCTCGATCGGGCGGCCGTTCACCCGGACGACCACGTCTCCGGGCTGGATCCCGGCGCCGGCGAAGCGGGCGTCGCCGGGGAAGAACTCCACGATCCGCCAGCCCCGGAAGCGCGCCGCGCGCCGCCGCGGGTAGCGGTCGACCACGACGTCGTGGATGAACGCGGGCATGCCCCGGTCGAGGAACGCGTTGAGCTCGGCCCGCGTGATCTCGCCCCGGCGCGTCGGGGCGGACGCCGGCGCCGAGGTCGGGGGGGGCAGCGGGGGCGGCTCGGGGCCGACGATCGGCCCCGGCGCCGGGCCGCAGGCGCTCGCGCCCACCAGCAGCAGGGCTGCCGCGACCACGGACGCCGCCCACGGCGGCATCTCAAGAGACAGAGTGAGGTCTGCGCCGCGGCGCCCACCGTGGCGCGCCGTGACGATCTTGGCTGGGAGCTGGCACGAGTACCCCATCGCTCCGACGATCCTTAGCACCGAACCCGCGATCCCGGAAGTGGCCGTCGGCGGCGGCGCGCAAGCCGCCGGGGCGCCGCAGGAGTCGGCATGAAGGTCTGGCCCGGCAAGCCCTACCCCCTGGGCGCCACGTACGACGGCACCGGCACGAACTTTTCGCTCTTCTCGGAGGCGGCGGATCGCGTCGAGCTGTGCCTCTACGACGAGCGCGGGGGCGTGGCCGGCCGGGTCGACCTGCCGGAGGTGACCGCGTTCTGCTGGCACGGCTATCTGCCCAACGTCGGCCCCGGCCAGCGC
>DASXVK010000592.1:0-11669 GCA_036504295.1 Polyangia bacterium | reverse complement strand
CGGCCGTCGCGGGCGCGGCCCGTCGTGGGCGTCGCCGCCTCGGCCGGGGGCCCCGCGGCCATCGTCGCCGTGCTCGGCGCCCTGCCGGCCGAGTTCCCCGGCTGCATCGCGCTGGTGCAGCACCTGCCGCCGGGCTTCGCGGCCGCGTTCGCCGCCTACCTGCGGCAGCAGACCGCGCTCACGGTCGAGGTGGTGCAGCAGCGCGCCGGGCCCCGCCCCGGCGTGGTGCTGCTGGCCGGCGACGACCGGCACCTCGTCGCGGCGCCCGACGGCCACTTCGAGGCGAGCGACGCGGCGCCCGTGGGCGGCCACCGGCCGTCCGGGACGGTGCTGCTCGCATCGCTCGCGCGCGTCTTCGGCGCGGAGGCGATCGGCGTCGTGCTGAGCGGCATCGGCGAGGACGGCGCGCAGGGCCTGTGCGCGCTGCGCGCGGCGGGCGCGCTCACGATCGCCCAGAGCGAGGAGACCTCGCTCGTCTACGGCATGCCACGCGCCGCGGCGCTCGCCGGCGGGGCCTCGACCGTGCTGCCCCTGAGCCTCATCGCCGCGGCGCTCCAGCGGTGGGACGGCGCCGCCCCGCACCGCACGGGGGCGCCGTGAACACCCCGCTGCGGCTGGCCGAGCGCATCGCGGGCTGGACCGGGATCGACTGCGCCCGGGGCGGGCGCATCACGACGCTCGGGCGGGTGCTGGCCGCGCGCGTCGCGGCGCTCGGCCTGCCGTCGCTGGCGGAGTACGCCGACCTCATCGCGCGCCCGGACCACCCCGAGGCGGTGGCGCTGGTGAACGCGCTCACGGTCAACCACAGCTGGTTCTTCCGCGACGCCGAGCAGCTCCGCGGCGTCGTCGACCTGCTGGCCGGGGTGCCGCGCGGGCGGCCCGCGCAGGTGTGGGTGGCGGGCTGCGCGACGGGCGAGGACGTCTACACGCTCGCGTTCCTCCTGCGGGCCGCGGATCGCCCCGCCGTGATCATCGGCAGCGATCTGAACGCCGAGGTCATCGATCACGCGGCGCGCGGGCGCTACGGCGAGTGGTCCGTGGCGCAGGTGCCGCCCGACGTGGCGGCGCGCTTCGCGCGGGCGGGCGACGGCCGGTTCGAGGTGCCGGCCGAGCTGCGCCCGAGCGTTCGGTTCACGCCGCACAACCTCGTGCACCCGCCGCTCGCGCCGCCGGACGGCGGCGGCTGGGACGCCATCGTCTGCCGCAACGTGCTCATCTACTTCGACCGCGGGCACGCCGACGCCACCCTCGCCCGCCTCGGCGCGGCGCTGGCGCCCGGCGGCTGGCTGCACCTGGGCGCGGGCGAGGTCATCCACGCGCCGCCGCCGGGCCTCACGCTCGTGGCGGTCGGCCGTCGCTTCGCGCTGCGGCGCCCCGCCGCCGGCCCCGCCCCGGCCGTGCCCCCGCCGGCGCCGCGCGTGGCCGCGCCGCGGCCGGTGCCCGTGCCCGTGCCCACGGCCGCGTCCGCCTCCGGCGCCGTGCCGCTCCGGGCGCCGCCCGCCGCGCCCGCGCCCGCGCTCCCGCCCGCCCCCGCCGCCCCGGCGCTCGCGGACCTGCTCGCCGCCGCCGGCGCGCGCTTCCGGGCCGGCGACTTCGCCGCCGCCATCGAGCGCTACAGCGAGGCGCTCGCGCAGGACCCGCTCTCGACCGAGGCGCACCTCTTCGTCGGCATCGCCGCCCAGCTCAGCGGCGATCCGCTGACCGCGGCCCGGGTGCTGCGGGGCGTGCTCTTCCTCGACCCCGACCTCTGGCTCGCCGCCTTCTACCTCGCGCAGAGCTACGAGGTGCTCGGCCGGCTCCCCGACGCCCGGCGCGAGTACCGCCGGGCCGCCGACATGGCCACCCGGCCGCTCAAGCTGCAGGCCACCGCCGCGCTCGCGGATCTCGACGCCTGGAGATCCGAGATCGCGGCCCTCGCCCGCCACCGCGGAGGTGCCCGCCCATGACCAACGTGCGCCGCCCCAAGGTCCTCATCCTCGACGACAGCGACATCTGCCGCGAGATGACCCAGATCGCCCTCGAGGAGCGCGGCTACGAGGTCGTCGCCCTCGACGGCCCCTTCGGCTTCAGCGCCGCCCTCAACCGCGAGCGCCCCGACCTGGCGCTCGTCGACGTCGAGCTCCCGGGGCTCGACGGCGCGGCGCTCACCACCATCGCCCGGCGCCACGGGCTGCACCGGTGCCCGATCGTGCTCTTCTCGGACCGCTCCGAGGCCGAGCTCATCGGGCTGGCGCGGGACTGCGGCGCCGCCGGCTTCCTGCGCAAGACCGCCGATCCCGACACCCTCGCCGCGGCGGTCGAGCGCTTCCTCGGTGCGGGATGCTAGCGGGCGCCACGAGCCGGCTCCTCCTGCGGGCGGAGGTGCGCCACGAGGGCCGCACCGTGGTCTCGCACACCCTCGGCCTCGACCCGGGCGAGGCCTTCGTGCCGCTGGACGCGCCGCCGCCGATCGGGGCGAGGGTGGAGCTGCGCCTGAGCTTTCCGCGGCTGGTCGAGCCCGTCGTCATCGACGGCGTCGTCACCGCGCACCGCGCCTCGACCGGCCCCGGCGACCCGGCCGGCGCCGTCATCGCGCTCCGCGTGGCGTCGGCGGCGGATCGCGCCCGCCTCGCCCAGCTCCTCAGCGCCGCCCCGGACGCCGCGGCCGACGCCGTCCCGGGCTATCGCGTCCTGCTGGTCGAGGACAACGCCCTCATCAGCGACCTGTTCGCGTACGGCGTGCGCAAGTACTTCCGCGAGCGCCGCAGCGGCCTCGTCCTCGACCTCGCCCGCGACGGCGCCGAGGCCCTGGCCAAGCTGCAGGCCGCGGGCTGCGACCTCGCCATCGTCGACGTCTACCTCCCGGTGCTCGGCGGCGCGGAGCTCATCGCCCGGATGCGCCGCGATCCGGCCCTCGCCGGCGTGGCCGTCGTCGCGATCAGCGTCGGCGGCGCCGACGCGCGAGAGGCGTCCCTCGCCGCGGGCGCCGACATCTTCCTCCACAAGCCGCTCGTCATGCGCGACCTCTTCGCCACGCTCGAGTGGCTCACGAGCCAGCGGAGCGCCCCATGACGCCGAGCCCGCGCAAGACCGTCCTCATCCTCGACGACAGCCCGCTCGTCCTCGACATGGCGAGCGCCGCCCTCGAGGACGCCGGCTTCGCCGTGCTCGCGGCCCACACCCTCCAGGAGCTCGAGGAGATGCGGGTCAGCGGGAACCCGGACCTCATCCTCCTCGACGTGCAGATGCCCGAGGCGTTCGGCGACGACGTTGGCGCCGTGCTGCGGGCCGTGCGCGACGTCACCGTGCCGATCGTCCTCTTCTCCAACGTCGGCGACCGCGAGCTGCTGCAGCGGGTGCGCGAGGCCGGCATCGACGGCTTCATCTCGAAGCGCGCCGGGCTCGGCGAGCTCGTCACGCGGGTGCGCGCGCTGCTCGCGCCCGATCCGGAGGTGCACACATGATGAAGGATCTCCAGGCCCGCTTCCTGCCCCGCTTCGTGAGCACCGCCGGCGAGCGGCTATGCCGCATCGACGGCCTCCTCGCGCAGGGCCAGACCGGCGCGGTCGCCGCCGAGCTCCACTCGCTCGCCGGCGAGGCCTCGATGCTGGGCCTCGACCAGGTGGCCGATCCCGCCCGCGCCGGCGAGATCGCCGCCCGCCGAGGCGACCGCCCGGCCCTCACCGGCAGCCTCGGCACCATCACGCGCCTCGTGCAGGACCTCGGCGCGGCAGCGCCCCCAGCCTAGGAGCGTGCGGGGCAATGCAACACGGAGGCACGGTGACACGGAGTAAGGTCTTGAATAATCAGAATCATCCTCCGTGCCTTCGCGTCTCCGTGTTGCATTTCCCCGCAGTCGTCTAGAACACCACCTCCTCCGTGAGCGCCGTCAGCCGGGCCACCAGCGCCTCGGGCCCCCCCTGCTTCGAGACGTAGCCGTCGGCGCCGGCGCGCGCCGCGAGCGGCGCGATGGCCTCCTCGTCGAGCGACGAGCAGATGATGATCGGGATCGCCTCGGTGTCGTGCAGCCGCTTGAGCAGGCGGCACACGTTGTCCCCGGTCACCTCCGGCATCTGCAGATCGGTGACGATCACGTCCGGCAGCGCCGCCTCCATCGCCAGCTCGAAGGCCGGCAGCGACGCGACCGCGCGCACGCCGAACCCCGCCTCGCGGAGCGCGGCGGCGATCACCTCGAGCGCGAGCTCGCTGTCATCGAGCACCAGGATCTGAAGCCGATCGCCCACGGCGTCTCCTCCACCCCAGCGACGATTCAGGGTATCCCATCACCGCGCGGCCGTCCAGCGGTAGGGGGCTTGACAGCGACGACCCTTCCAGGCGCTAATGGTGGTGCGGGCCCGGCGCGGGCGGCGGCTCAGGAGGTGGCGGGATGAACTGCTGGGAGTTCATGCAGTGCGGGCGCGAGGCGGGCGGGGGGCGGGTCCTCGAGCTGGGCGTGTGTCCCGCGTACCCGTACAACGGCCACTCGTGCGCCGGCGTCGCGGGCACCCTCTGCGGCGGCAACATCGACGGGTCGATCGGCCAGAAGCACGCCGGCTGTCGCGCCTGCGGCTTCTTCGCGAGCGAGCACTACGGCGTCGCCGGGATCACCCGTGACGCGGCGGCGCCGCCGCGTCCAGGAACAGGCGCATGGCCGCGGCGGTGTCGACCGGGTTGGTGGGGATGAAGGTGTGATCGCCGGCGATTCGGTGGACGGCGAGCCGCGGGACGTGGCGCCGGAGCTGCCCCGCCTCCCCCGGCCAGAACCCCACCGAGAGCGTGGGGCGCAGCAGCAGCACCGGGCAGCGCAGCCCGTGCAGCAGCGGCGTCAGGTCCACGCGCAGCGCCCGGTCGACGATCTCGCGGTAGCCGCTCTCGGGCAGCACGTGGCGGAAGCTGCCGTCGGGCTGCTCGCGGAACCCCTCCTCCCAGTCGAGGAGATCGATCGGGTCCCCGAGGCGCAGGTGGAAGACCCGCGCCCGCGCCGCCTCGAACCGCGCGCGATCCGCGAACGGCCCGCGCTCGTGCGCGAGGGCGGCGTCGACGAGGCCCGGGACGCGCAGGAGCGGGTTCATGCCCCGCGGCGGCACCGGGTCGGCGAGCACCAGCGCGTGCACCCGCGCCGGCGCCGTGGCCGCCAGGTGCAGCGCCACCCGGCCGCCCCACGAGTGACCGGCGAGGTCGACTGACCCGGCGTCGAGGCGGTCGAGCAGCCCGCGGAGATCCGCGGTCGTGTCCGTGAGCGCGTAGCCCTGCGCCGGCGCGCTCGAGCGGCCGTGACCGCGCAGCGACACCGCCAGGATCGGCCGCTCGCCCGCGAGCAGCGCGGCGGTGCGCACCCAGCACCACGCGTTGTTGTTGAGCCCGTGCAGGAGGACGAGGGGGCGGCCGGCGCCGTGGTAGCGCAGCAGCGAGAGGGTCACCGCGCCGCACGCGAGGGAGTCGCGCTCCGGCAGGCGCGGCACCGGCGCGATCCGGCCGTAGCTCCCGCCATGACGGCGAGAGGCGAGTCGGACCGCGCCGTGCAGCAGCGACGCGAGCATGATCAGGCCTTCGAGAACACCATCCCGTAGTGCTTGGCGTACTCGGACTTGCGCACCACCTCGACCTCGCCGTGGAGCTTCATGCCGATCTTCGGCTCGGCGACGCGGAGCTGGCCGGTGACCCGGTGCCCGTCGTCGAGCTGGACGATGCCGAGGGTCAGCTTCGCCACCTCGAACTCCGGCGGCAGCGCGTAGACGTCGGTGTAGGTGAGCAGCGTCCCGTCGTGGGCCAGCGGGACCGTGTCGAAGACGATGTCGACGCCCTCGAAGACCGTCTCATGGCACTTCGAGCAGCGGGAGCGGTACGGGTACATCACGTGACCGCACTTCTTGCACTTGTAGCCGAGGATTTCCTTCTGCATCGGTCACTCCCGCGTGAAGGCGAGGCACACGACGTTGTTGCCGAAGCCGCCGAAGTTGCAGGTGAACCCGACCTTGGCGTCCTTGACCTGACGCTTCTTCGCCTCGCCCCGTAGCTGCAGGATGATCTCGTACGCCTGCCCGACGCCCGTGGCGCCGACGGGGTGGCCCTTGGCCTTGAGGCCGCCCGAGGTGTTGATCGGGATGCGGCCGCCGATCTTCGTCTCGCCGCGCTCGAGCGCGAGGTGGCCCTCGCCCTTCTTGAAGAAGCCCACCTCTTCGCTCTCGACGATCTCGAGGATGGTGAAGGCGTCGTGCAGCTCGGCGACGCTGACGTCCTTCGGCGTGATGCCGGCCATGTCCATCGCCTTCTTCGCGGCGAGGCGCACGGCGAGGAGGTCGGTCGGCTCCGCGCGGTCGTGGACCGCGTGCGTGTCGGTGGCCTGGCCGACGCCTTTGAGTCGCACCATCGGCTTCTTGAGCTTCTTCGCCACGTCGGCCGAGGCCAGGATGATGGCCGCGCCGCCGTCGGAGACGGGGCACACGTCGAAGAAGCGCAGCGGGTCGGCGATGATCGGGTTGTTCGTGGACGCGTCCCGGTCGTCGAGGATCGCCTCCAGCGTGATCTTCGTGTGCACGTGGGCGTACGGGTTGTGCATCGCGTTGCCGTGGTTCTTCACCGCGACCATCGCGAGGTGGCGCGCCGTGACGCCGTACTTCTCCATGTAGAGGCGGGTGAACATGCCGGCGAGCGCCGGCAAGGTCACGCCGTAGATGGCCTCAGCCATCGGGTGCGACAGCGAGGCGACGGTGTCGGTGGCCTCGAGCTGGTTCACCTCGCTCATGCGTTCGACGCCCGCGACGAGCACGGTGTCGCACATGCCCGAGGCGATGGCCATGTAGCCCGTCTTGAGCGCCGAGGCGCCCGACGCGGGGCCGTTCTCGATGGTCTCGGCTCCGGCCGGCTGCAGGCAGAGGTGGTCGACGAGGGCGCTGGCGATGCCGGTCTGGTGGTTGAGCCGCGCGGCCGCCATGTTCGCGACGTAGACGTGATCGACCATGTCGAGGCCCGCGTCCTTGAGCGCGAGGATCGACGGGTACGCGGCGATCTCGACCAGCGGGTACTCGAGGCGGCCGAACGAGGTGATGCCGACTCCGACGGCGTAGACCTCACGCATGGCGTTGTCCTCCTCCCTGGATGCGCGCCGAGCCCGTCGAGTCGTAGAGGGCGCGGGTGGCGGCGAGGAAATCCGGCGCGGGCTTCGGGGGATCGAGGGGCGGGAGGATCGCATGCTGGGCCTTCTTCAACAGATCCGCGGGGACGGGCCGGGTGCCGACGACGAGGCTCTGGCGCGCCCGGTCGAAGAGCGCCTTGGTCAGCGACCACGACGGGCAGCCGCCGAGCTCGTGGGGGATCTCGAAGCGCTTCTCGAGCTTGTACTCGATCATCCAGCGACGGAAGCCGATCGGCGACTCGGCGACCACCAGCACCTGCTGCTGGCCGACGATGTCGATGTGGTACTCCATCTTCGCGGCGAAGGCGTGCGCGCCGACCCGCAGCCCGCGGTGCAGCCCGAGGGTGTGCAGCGACATGCCCGTGCTCTTGTCGACGAAGCGGCCATTGACCACGGCCGCGAGGTGGCCGTCGATCTGGGCGACCAGGACGTACTGGTCCTGGTAGCGGTTCTTGTAGTGCGCGAGCAGCTCCGAGTAGACGCGCGCCGCCACGACGTCGTAGTAGTCGCGCTCGTGGTGGATGAGCGGCTCGACGTGCGGCAGCAGATCCGGGATGGCGTCGCGGTCCACCTGGCGGATCACCATGGGCTCGCCGGTCGCCAGGTTCACGACCTTGGGCGGGAACGGCGGCCATTCGTGGTCTACCGGCCGCAGGATCTTCTCGAGATCAACGGACATGGGGGCCCTCCTAACGACAGCTCGGGCGACCATATCACGAAGTTGACGCGGTGTGACTAAGGGAGGACGGGATGTAGAATGCAGATCATTCGGCCATGAAGAGCCTGCTCCAAGACATGCTGGCGATCGCCGTGCTGCTCGCCCTGGCCATCCTGTGCGCCGCACGCGCCGTCGGGGACGACCGCGCCGTATGGAGTGGCGTCCAGGGCCGGGTCATAGGCAAGAGCACTCACGTCGGCCGCAGGTTCCAGGCGAACTGCCTTCAGCTGCGCACCGACGAGGGTACCCGCGACGTCCACGTGGGCGATGCGACCATGGCCGGGTGCCAGCCCGGCGACGTCCTCTCGAGAAAGCCGCGCTCCTTGCTGGTGACGTGCCGGGGCGAGACCGCCGTCGACTGGACCGGGGTCATCTTCGCGGGGCTCACCGTCGTCTGGCTCGTGCTGAGCGGAGTGATGATCCGGGCCATGGCGGCGCGCCGCCGGGGGCGGTGACGACGCGGCTCAGTCGCGGCGGCCGCCCTTCGCGCCCGGGTAGACGCAGCGGAAGCCGACGTTGTAGGCCCACGTGGCCGGCAGCTCCGCCTTGCGGCAGGTGCTGCGCAGCGAGTCGGCCCCGCTCTGCCAGCAGCCGCCGCGCACGACCTTGAGCGTGCCCTCGGCGGGGCCGCGCGGGTCGCGGCCCGGGCTGCGCTCGTAGTAGCGCGCGTCGTACCAGTCCGCGGTCCACTCCCAGACGTTCCCGGCCATGTCCTGGGCGCCGTAGGGGCTCGCGCCGGCGGGGCGGCGGCCGACCCGGTCGGTGTCGTTGGCGCAGCCGCCCGGGCCGCCCAGGTTCGCGCGGGAGCAGTCGGGCGGGTCGTCGCCCCACGGGTAGGTGCGCGCGTCCTTCGTGCCGCGCGCCGCCAGCTCCCACTCGGCCTCCGTCGGCAGGCGGCCGCCGGCGTGCTCGCAGAACTCGCTCGCCTGATCGAAGTCCACGAACACGACCGGGTAGTCGGCGAAGGTCCGGTCGTCGAGGTAGTGGGCGCGCAGGTGGGAGCTGAGGAGGCGCGGGGCGGCGCAGCGGCCGGCCGCGACGCAGGCCTCGTAGCGCCGGTTGGTCACCTCGTAGCGGTCCATGGCGAAGGCGCCGATGGCGACCGCGTGCACCGGCCGCTCGTCGGGCGCCCCCCCGTCGCTGCCCATGAGCAGGCGGCCGGCCGGCACCGTCACGCGCGTCGGATCGAGCGCCGGCGCCGGGCAGGCCGGGTCGTCGTCGACGAGGCCGTTGCAGTCGTCGTCGCGGAAGTTGCACGCCTCGCGCCGGCCCGGGTGCACGGTGGCGTCCCGGTCGTTGCAGTCCGGGCCGGCGGGGCAGTTGAGCCCGAAGCCGTCGCCGTCCTCGTCCACGCAGGCCGGCGCCGCGATGACGTGCGGCACGACGGCCGCGGCCTCGGCCGGGTGGCGGGACAGCGTGACGGCCGCGGTCACCGCCCCGAGGCCGGTCACCGCGAGCGCGAGGAGCAAGCCTCTCGTGCGCATCTCCTTGGGGTCCATGATCGGGAGGACTAGCAAGCGGCTTGCCAGGCGGGGAACTACGCGGAAGGACTGCGGAGGGGGGATGGGCGCGCGCCCGCGGCGCGACAGCGCTGTCGTGTCAGCGGCCGCGCCGTCGACGAGTGGCGCAGAGGCCGAGGGCGAGCGCCCCCAGCCCGAAGAGCCCCGCGGCGCCGCCCGGGGCGGGCGTCGCGCCCACGCGGCAGCCGCACCCGCTCGCGTGCGCGGGCGGCGTCACGGGGCCGGCGTCGCCGCCGGCGGCCCCGCCGTCCGTCGTCGCACCGCCCCCGTCCGCCGTCGCGCCCCCGTCGGGCGCCGGCGTGCCGCCGTCGCGGGCGGGGCTGCCGCCGTCGGCGTCGGACGCGCACGCGTCGCCCGCGCAGCCGTTCGCGCAGGTGGTGGTGAGCGGCGGGGCGCAGTCGCCGAGGCCGTTGCAGGAGGCGGCCGCGGCGGCGATGCCGTCCTGGCACGAGGCGGCCGCGCAGGGCGTCGCCTGGTCCGGGAAGGCGCAGGCGGTGGGATCGGTGCCGTCACACACGCCGCGGCACGGGCCCGCGCCGTCGCACGCGGGCCGCGCCCCCGCGGGGGCGCCGGTCACGGTGGCGCAGGTGCCGACCGAGCCCGCGACGTTGCAGGCCTCGCACTGGCCGTCGCAGGCGCGGTCGCAGCAGACGCCGTCCACGCACTGCCCCGAGGCGCAGGCGTGCGCGCCGCCGCACAGCGCGCCGGCCGCGAGCCGCGCCCGGCACGTCCCGCCGTCGCACCAGCCGCCGGCGACGCAGTCGCCCGCGACGGTGCAGCTCGCCGTGCAGGCGCCGTCGGACCCGCACCGGTACGGGGCGCACGGCGCCGTCACGACCGCGCCGCAGGCGCCGGCGCCGTCGCAGGTCGCCGCCGCCGTGGCGCTGCCCTCGGCGCAGCGCGCCGCGCGGCACTCGGTCGCCAGCGTCGGGTACGCGCAGGCCTCGCCGTGCACGCCGTCGCACGCGCCGTCGCAGGCGGTGCCGTCGCCGGCGCAGGCCGGACGGTGGCCCGCGGGGCGGCCGCTCACGGCGGTGCAGGTGCCGGCGCTGCCCGCGACGTCGCAGGCCTCGCACTGGCCGGCGCAGGCCCGGTCGCAGCACACCCCGTCGGCGCAGGCGCCGGACTGGCACTGCGCGCCGGCGGTGCACGCCGCCCCGCCGGCGCGCCGGGCGACGCACCGGCCGCCCTCGCAGTAGTCGCCGTCGGCGCAGTCGGCGTCGCGCGCGCAGTCGCGCCGGCAGGCCTCGTCGCCGCAGACGAACGGCGCACACGGCGCGGTCTCGGCGGGCGGGCACGCGCCCGCGCCGTCGCAGACCGCCTCGAGGGTCTCGGCGCCCGCGGCGCAGCTCGCCGCCCGGCACACGCTCGTGGTCCCGGGGTACGCGCAGGCGAAGCCGTCCACGCCGTCGCAGGCGCCGGCGCAGAGCGAGCCGTCGCTCGCGCACGCGGGGCGGCCGGCGGCCGGCGCGCCGGTCACGGGCGCGCAGGTCCCCGGCACGGCGCCGTCGCAGGCCTGGCACTGGCCGGCGCACGGCCCGTCACAGCACACGCCGTCGACGCAGTAGCCCGACTGGCACCAGGCGCCGGCGCCGCAGGGGCGCCCCTGCGCGAGCCGCGGGGCGCAGCGGCCCGCCGGCGTGCAGTAGTCGGCGCCGACGCAGTCGGCGTCGGTGGCGCAGCCCGTGCGGCAGGCCGTGGGGCCGCAGACGTACGGCGCGCACGCGGCGGTCGCGGGCGGCTGGCAGGCGCCGGCGCCGTCGCAGCCGGCGCGCAGGGTCGCGGCGCCGGCGGTGCAGCTCGCGGCGCGGCACGTCGTCGCCGCGCCGGGGAACACGCAGGCGTCCCGGTTCACGCCGTTGCAGGCGCCGGCGCACGCGCCGCCCCCGCCGCAGGCGGCCCTGCTCCCGGCCGGCGCCCCGGTGACGGCGGTGCAGGTGCCGGCCGCCCCGTCGAGGTCACAGGCCTCGCACCGCCCGGTGCAGGCCGTGTCGCAGCACACGCCGTCCACGCAGAAGCCGGTCGCGCACTCCTCCGCGGCGGTGCAGGCCCCGGCGTGCCGCGCCAGGCACTGCCCCCCGCTGCAGTAGTAGCCGGGCTGGCAGTCTGCTGCGCCGTCGCAGGCGGTGAGGCAGGCGGCCGCGCCGCAGACGAGCGGCGCGCAGGCGGCGGTCACGGGCGGCGGGCAGGCGCCCGCGCCGTTGCAGCTCGCGGCGGCGGTGGCGAGGCCGTTCACGCAGGCCGCGCCACGGCAGGGGCTGGAGGGGTAGGCGCAGCTCGGGCTCGCGCCGTCGCAGGTGCCGCCGCACGCGGTCCC
>DASXVK010000591.1:0-9422 GCA_036504295.1 Polyangia bacterium | reverse complement strand
CCGACGACGCCGCGCCCCCCGCCGACGACGCCGCGCTCGACGCCGCCGCCCAGGACGACGCGCCGCCCGCCGGCCAGGACGCGAGCTGGCACGCCCCGGTGCACGACTACTACGTCGCGACGACGGGCGACGACGCCGCCGACGGCTCGCTCGCGCACCCGTGGGCCACGATCCAGCACGCCGACACGGTGGCCGGCCCGGGCGACTGGGTGCACGTGCTCCCGGGCACCTACGGGCCGGGCGTCGTGACCGCCGCGGCCGGGAGCTCGGCGCTGCGCGTCCGCTACGTATCCGAGCAGCGCTGGGGCGCCAAGATCGTCGCCACCGCCGCGAACCCGGCCACCCCGTGGACCATCGCCGGCGACTACCAGGACGTCGTGGGCTTCGACATCTCGTCGACGGGCAGCGGCAGCGCGACGCCGTCGATCGGGGTGCTGATCCAGGCGTCGTACGCGCGCGCCATCGGCAACAAGGTGCACGACCTCGCGCGCGACCCCGGGTGCGGCTCGAGCGGCGGCGCCGGCATCGACGCCTCCGGGTGGGTCGGCGGCGGGTACGCCGGCAGCGACAACGACACGCTCGGCAACTACGTCTACGACATCGGCGCCGGCACCCAGTGCACGACGGTGCACGGCATCCGCCACGGGAGCCTGCGCGGCAGGATCCAGAACAACATCGTCCTGCACGCCGCCGGGTACGGCATCCGGTTGGAGCACGCGGCGACGAACGTCATGGTGACGAACAACACCGTGATGCACGCCGAGACCCGGGCCTGCATCTTCGTCGGCGGCACCGGCAACGACTACCCGGGCGGCAACGGCCGCAACGACGCGACGACGGTGACGAACAACCTGCTCGTGCACTGCGGCAGCGTCGCGCTCGGGACCGCGATCGCCATCACGGACAACATGGTCACGGGCGTCCACAACCTCTACGCCAACAACCTGATCTCCGACGCCGCCACGAACGCCTGCTCCCTCACGAACGGCACCTGCGTCGGCACCCAGACCGGCGCGCCCGCGTTCGTCAACGACACTGGCACCCCGCTCGGCGACTACCGCATCGGCGCCGCCAGCCCGGCCGTCGACCACGGGGCCGCGGCCTGCGCCACCGGCATGACCGACTGCGTGCCGACCGTCGACTTCGACTGCGGCGCGCGTCCGGTGGGCGTCGCGCTCGACATCGGCGCCTTCGAGCGCGGCGCCGCCGCGGCGTGGCCCTGCAGCCAGTAGCGGCTTGCGCCGCCCCGCGCGCGTGTTAGCGTGAAGGGGCGATGGCGGCGCGATCCCGGGCCCCGGAGGGCGACCTCTCGGCGTTCTCCGTGATGAGCGAGCTCGTCGCCGGCGCCGGCGACGCCGTGCGCTTCAGCTCCGACCCGGTGCCCCGGCCGATCCTCGACGAGATCATCACCGCCGCCACGGTGCGGCGGCCCGAGCGGTTCGCGGAGCCGCCCTGGCGGTTCGTCGTGGTCGTCGGGGACGAGCGGGAGCGCCTCGTGTCGCGGGTGGCCGAGGCGCTCGGGCGCCACTGGGGGCTCGGGCCGGTCGCCGTGCCGCCGCGCGGCCTCGCGCTCGACGCCGTGCTCAACGCGCCCGCGCTGGTGCTGGTCTTCTCCAAGGTGCCGGCGACCGAGGGCGTCGAGGGGGTGGCGCTGGTCGCCGGCGTGGCGCAGGAGATCATGCTGCTGTGCCGCGCCCGCGGGCTCGGCATCTACCGCACCTTCAGCCCCAACCTCGTGCCCGAGGCGGTGCTCGAGTTCGCGGCCGAGCACCTGGGGCCGGCCATCCGCGGGGCCGAGCTCGTGACGTTGCTCGCCGTCGGGTACGCCGAGCAGCTCGCGGCGCCGCCGCGGGACCCCGGCGTGCAGGCGACCTGGATCGGCGCCCCCGGCGAGCCGCCGGCGTTCGATCCGCAGGAGAGCGAGCCGGTCCGCCGCCCGGCGGCGGTCCTCTCGTCGACCCGCGGCGAGCGCGTCCTGGTGGTCGACCCGTACCAGTACAACCGCGACCTGCTGCAGCGGCACCTCCAGGCGGCGGGCTACGCCGTCTCCGTCTGCCCGGACGGCGCCGCGCTGCTCGCGGCGGCGGAGCAGCAGGCGCCCGACCTCTACATCATCAACGACGCGCTCCCCGACACGACCGGCTTCGAGCTGGCCCGGCGCCTCCTCGCGCGCGGCGGCCAGACCGTGCCGATCCTGCTCACGACCACGCGCCCGGACTCGGGGTTCCGCATCGGCGGCCTCGCCGCCGGCGTCGACTATTACCTGCGCCGGCCGGTGAACCCGGTCGAGCTCTTCACCGCGGTTCGCATCCTCCTCGACCGCCATCGGCTGGTCGAGGAGCTGCACCGGGCCACGGCCTTCCGCGAGGCCCTGCTGGCCGCGATGGAGAACGTCGGCATCATCGCGATGAGCGACCGCTTCGAGATCCTCTACGCGAGCCCGGGCGCGGTCCACCTCTTCGGCTACCCCGAGGAGGAGATGCTCGGCCGCACGCCGGCGTTCATGGCCGCCGACGGGCGGCTGCCGGCGCCGCTCGACGCGGCCGCGGGCGCCGGCGACCCCGACGCGCACGTCAGCGACGTGCGCCTGCGGCGCCGCGACGGCACCGTCTTCGACGCCGAGATGATGCGCTACGCCACCCGCGACCCCGACGGCACCGTGGGCGGCTACCTGGGCGTCATGTTCGACATCTCGGCGCGCAAGGAGATGGAGCGGCAGCTCGCGGCCAAGAACCGGGAGCTCTCCGAGCAGAGCGACCAGCTCGGCCGCGCGAACGAGGACCTCACGCGCCTCCTCGGCGAGCTGCGGGCGGCCCAGACCCGGCTGGTGCAGCAGGCGAAGATGGCCTCCATCGGCGAGCTGGTCGCCGGGGTGGCGCACGAGATCAACACCCCGCTCGGCGCGGTCGTGTCGAACAACGACCTCTTCTTCCGCATCCTGGACCGGCTCAGCCGCCGCATGAACGACGTGTGGGACGCGGGCCTGCTGCCCGCGGAGGAGCGCCTGCGCGGCGACCTCGTCGCCGCGGAGAGCCTGACCGCGGTCACGCGCACGGCGTGCCAGCGCATCGTCGACATCGTGCGGACGCTGCGCACCTTCGCGCGCCCCGATCAGGGCGAGGCCACGCTCGTCGATCTGCATGAGGGGCTCGACAGCACGCTCGTCCTCGTCGGCCACCTGCTGAAGAAGGGCATCGCGGTCGAGCGCCGGTACGGCCCGGTGCCCAAGGTGGCGGGCCACGCGAACCAGCTCAACCAGGTCTTCATGAACCTGCTCGTCAACGCGGCCCAGGCGATCGAGCGCGAGGGGGCGATTCGCATCTGCACCGCCCTCGACGGCACGCGCGTGCGGGTCGGCATCAGCGACACCGGCGTCGGCATCCCGGCGGACCACCTCCCGCGCATCTTCGACCCGGGCTTCACCACCAAGGGGGTGGGCCTGGGGACCGGGCTCGGCCTGTCGATCTGCTACCAGATCGTGGAGGCCCACGGCGGCGAGATCACGGTCGAGTCGGCGGTCGGCCGCGGCACGACGTTCACCGTCACGCTGCCGGTGTCGCGCGCGGCGCGGGCGGCGGGCTGAGCCCAGGGCGCGGCCCTTCACGGCGGCTGCGCCGGCCCGCGACGACCGCCGGGCGGTCGAAGCGTTCGGTCACTTGCGGGCTGCGCCGTCCGAGCGCATGCTTCGAAGCGAGGCGACGAGGTACGCGGTGGCTCCAGGCTCACGGGCATCGGACCAGCTCTTGACGGCGGAGGCCTATGGGGCCCTCGCGCCGCCGGGCCGCTCCGAGCTGGTTCAGGGGGAGGTGGTCGATTTGACTCCTGCGGGCAGCTCCCATGGGAGGATCGCGGCTCTCATCGCCGAGGTGCTCGGCGCCTTCGTCCGGCCGCGGCGGCTCGGCGTCGTCCTAACGGCGGACGCGGGGTTCATCCTGGCGCGCAACCCCGACACCGTGCGCGCCCCCGACGTCGCGGTGGTGCTCCAGGGACGCATCCCCGCAGGCGGCCTTCCGGAGGGGTTCTTCCCCGGCCCGCCGGACCTCGCCGTCGAGGTGGTGTCACCCTGGGACCGCTGGCTCGAGGTCGAAGGCAAGGTGGAGGAGCTGCTCGCGGCCGGGACGCGGGAGGCCTGGGTCGTGGACCCGCGCCACGCGACGGTGCGAACCTTCGCGGGCACGAGAGCCGCCGTGCGGGTGCTGGGGCAGGGCGACACCCTGTCGACCGAGCTGCTCCCGGGCTTCGCGCTCCCCGTCGACGAACTGTTCGGGTAGCGCGCGGCCGTCTAGATCAACCCCTCGTCGCGCAGCCGGCGCACGAGGTCCTCGGCGCTCGGCAGGATCTCGGCGTGGGCCGTGGGCCGCTCGACGGGGGCGCCGGTGAGGTGGCGGCGGTGGCGCAGCTCCTCGGCCATGAGGCCCAGGGTAGTGAGGTCGATCGCCTGCGGCCGCTTGCGGCTGCGCGTCGGGGTGAGCGCCTCGGGCGCCGGGGGTCGTGGCCCGTCGGCGACGCACAGCACCGCGGGCGCGCGCACGCGCAGATGGCGGGTGAAGCCGCCGCCGTGGTGGCGGGCGCGCAGCGCGCCAGGTGCGTCGTCGAGGCGCACGTCCCGCGCGCCGGAGAGGTGCGGCACGCCCAGGAACTCGGCCACCGCGGGGCCCGTGGCCCCGAGGCCCTGGTCGCTCGAGCGGTCGCCGCACAGCACGTAGGTGAAGCCGCGCAGGCGCACCGTCGCGGCGAGGACGCGCGCGATGGCGTAGTAGTCGGTGCCCTCGAGCGCCGGGTGCCACACGCGCACCGCCGCGTCGGCGCCGCAGGCGAGGGCGTACCGCAGCACCTCGTCGTCGCGCGCGGGCCCGACCGCGAGCACCTCGAGGCGCGCCTTCCCCGGGCGGGCCTTGATCGCGTCGCGCAGCGCGAGGGCGGTGCCGAGGGCGGCCTGCTCCGCCGGGCCGAGCAGGGCGGGCGCGAGCTCACCGTCCGGCGTCGCGAGGAGCCGGCGGGCGAGCACGACGAGGCGGACGCTACCCGCGCCGCTCGAGCGCCCCGCGGATCGCCGCGGCCGCTTCGCGGGCGTCGGCGACGAGTCCGTAGCGCGCGACTTCGAAGATCGGGGCTTTGTCATCGCGGTTGATCGCCACCATCGTCTCGGCGCCAACGCCGCCGAGGTGTGAGAAGGAGCCCGAGGCCGCGCACGCGATGTACAGCCGTGGGGAGATGCGCTGGCCCGTCGCGTCGATGATCCGGGTCGAGGGCCCGGCGCCCTGGGCGGCCTCGCGCGTGAGGCCCGCCTCGCCGCCGAGGGCCGCGGCCAGGTCGTGCGCCACGCCGTAGGCCTCGGGGCCGAGCCCCGCGCCGGCGCCGACCACGACCCGCGCCGAGGCGAGCGACGGGGCGGTCTCGGCGTGCCGCTCGAGCTCCTCGAAGCCATCGCCGGCCCCGGTCGGCGGCAACACGACCACCTCGGCCTCCTCGTCGCCCGTCGGGCGCGGTGGCTGGCCGGGGTCGAGGGTGAGCACGAGGGGCCGCTCGAGGTCCTGCGCGCGCAGGCGCCGCAGCGTGCGGCCGCCGTGGGTGGCGCGCGTGAGGACGAGGCTGCCGTCGGGCTCGAGCGAGACGTGCGGCTCCGCCAGGTACGCCGCGGCGAGCTGGGCCGCGAGCCGGGGCGCGATGTCCCGCGCGCCCGCCGTGGAGGCGAAGAGGACGAGCGTCGGCGGCAGCGCGGTGCAGGCCGCCACGACCACCGGGCCGTGCGTCACCGAGAGCGGCGGGCCGGCGAGCTTGGCGTGCGTGGCGAGGAGCACCTTGTCGGCGCCGTGGCGCGACAGGACCGCGATGGCGTCGTCGTCCCCGTAGGACGGCCGCGCGGCGCACGGCAGCAGCGCGTAGTTCGTCGCCCCGAGGGTGCTCGCGATGCGCCGCCCCAGCGCCAGCGCGGCGAGCGACGCCGGCAGCGGCCGATCGCCGTCGAGCTCGATGTAGACGAGGATATTGGCCACGTTAAGAGCCGCACGTTACCCCGAGCCCGAGGGGGGGTCAAGTCGGCGCACACGCGGCCGCGGTGGACGCACGCGGGCCGCCCCATCGCCTCCCTTTCGAACGTGGTACGCGGCCTCAGTCCCAGTCGAGGCTCAGCAGCAGGCGCGCGGGGCCGAGCGCTACGCGCGCCCGTTCGCGCCGTGAATCGAGCAGCCAGAGCACGCCCCCCGCCGTCGCCAGTCCGCCGCCGCCGGCCACGAGCGCGATGCCGGCGGGGCGGTTCACCTGCAGGTACGGGCAGCGGCGGGCCTCCTCGGCCGGGGTGCAGCTCCGCGCCAGCAGGACCGCCCCGGCGGCGAGGCTGGCGCCGCCGAGGACGAGCGCGAGGTAGGCCCACCGCCGCAACGCGTGATGCGGGGCGCCCTCCGGATTGGCCGGGTCGCCCGCGCCGCGGACCAGGCCCGCGCCGGCCTGCTGCACGATGAGGCCGTCGGCCGGACCCGCGCCGCGCAGAAACCGCCCGAGCTTGACGAGCAGGGCGCGCGGCGGTGGCGTCGGGGCGAGCGCGACCGCCGCCGAGCGCAGGACCGCGCCGGTCGCCGGGCTGTAGACCGTCGCCCCCCACTGGGGGCGCTCGGGCGAGCCCGTGAGCCCCACCGTGATCACCTGCGCCGCGCCGAGCATGCGGCCAAGCCGCACGGCGTAGGACGCCTCGCGTCGCTCGCGCTCGGCCTCGCTCGCGAACTGGAAGCCGCCGGCGGCGAGCGCCTGATCGAGGTCCAGATCGATCCGCACGAACGCCGCGCCTTCCAGCACCGCGGCCGTGTGGACCCGGCTGTACCGTTCGCCGAGCCGGGCCATGACGCGGTAGCGCCCCGGCTCGAGACCTTGGAGATGGAGCGGGCTCGTGCCGGCGTGGCGCTCGTCGACGAACACGGCGGCCCCCGGCGGGTTCGTCTCGACGACGAGGCCGTACGCCGGGTCGACCCGGCTCTGCCGGCGCACCTGCGTCACGAACTGGGCCACCTCCGGGCCGTGGTCGCGCTCGGTCACCGGGAAGTCCGGGTAGCGGCGGCCGAGCTCGAGGGCGAGGCTCTCGGCTTCGCCCTGGCGGCGCAGCCGCACCAACCCCTTGAGCTGGGCGAGCGTGCCCTCGAAGAGCGGCCGGCGCACGTGGGGGCTGACGGCGAGCGCCGCCGGTTGCTGCGCGACGATCGCGTGCAGCCGCTGCATCCGCTCCACGGCCTGGCGAAAAAGACCGGCCACGGCCTCCTCGCGGGCCTCGAGCGCCTGGCCCCGCACGAGGCGAAAGAGCGGGAAGGCGGGGTCGCCGGCGGGTCGCGAGTGGTGCTCGGCGATGAGCGCGTCGAGCGCGGGGCCGGCGACCACGTCCGGATCCTCGAGGCCAGCCCGCACGCCTTCGAGGTACCCGTCCGCCCCCGCCGGACGTGATCCCGCGTGGGACTCGCACAGGACGCTCAAGCTCGTCCCGCGCTCGGCGCTCGCGCTGGCTGAGCCGAGGAGGACGAGCAGGAGCGCGGCGGTGCGCCACATCGCCGCGTCCCTCATGGGGCCTCGTAGCAGCCGAGGTCGGGGCTGCCGGTGCGCGGGGTGCCGTCGAGGTCGAGCGCGGGTGCGCCGGCCGGCGTGCCCTTGTCGATGCACGCGGAGCCGGCCGCGAGGTGGTAGTCGTAGCCGCCGACCCCGCCGTCGCTCTGGCCGACGAAGCCTGGCGGATCGGCGATGACGCCGGTGCCGTTGCCGCCGCCCTGGATGTCCGCGTAGGTCAGCGTGCAGTCCTTCTGCTGGGCGACGGCGTTCCCCCACACGATGGAATTCAGGACCGTCCCCCCGCCGACGCACCATACGCCGCCGGCCGTCGCCCCACCTTTGATCCCGTTGTCGGCCACGGTGTTGTTGACGAAGCTGGCGGTGGCGCCCGGCGCGCTGATGAACACCCCCCCGATCTGGCTGCCGCCCGGATCGCTCTTCCCGTTTCCCACGATGAGGCAGTTCTCGACCGTGTAGCTGCTCTGCGCCAGCGAGATCCCGCCGCCGGTGTTGCCGCTGAGGGTGGACTGCGTGATGGTCACGGCGCAGTAGCTCGCGTTCACGCCCTGGCCGGGGTTCGCGCCGAGGTGTGCCCGCGCGATCTTGAGCGTCGCGGTCGACGCGAGCCCATTGCACAAGATGCCGTGGGTGCCGAGGCCGGAGACCGTGATTCCGTCGAGGCTCACATCGGCAGCACCTTGGATCTGAAGCACCGGCTGGCCCGGCGCCGGTTGCGCATTGACCAGGATCGTGGCGGCGGCGTCAGCGCCGATGATGGACACTTGCTTGTCCGCGATCAGCTGCGCCCCGGTGAAGCTGTACGTCCCCGCGCGCACGACGATGCGCCAGCGCGGGCCCGCGAGCGCGGTCGTGAGCGCCTTCGGGAAGGTGCAGAACGGCTGTGCCGCCGTCCCGGTCCCGCCGTCGGCGCACCCGGTGACGCCGAGGTAGATCACCTCCGCCTCCGCGACGCACGCCCCGCTCGGGTCGCAGGCGCCGCTCGGGCACTCGGCGTGGGCGCGGCACGCCCGGCAGGCGCCGCTCGCGGGGTCGCAGATGGGCGTGGCGCCGGCGCCGCACGAGGCGGCCGTGCACACGCAGCGCGCGCCGCCGCACTGCGGGGTTGCCCCGGTGCACGCGACGCAGCTCGGGCCGCAGTGGCCGGCGACGTCGCAGGCGGCGCAGCCGGTCCCGGTATCGTAGTAGCCGCCGTGGCACGCGTACCCGCACGTGCCGGCGCAGGTCGGGTCGGCGTTGGCGTGATCGGGGCACACCTCGCAGCTCGGGCCGCAGTGGTCGACGACGTCACAGGCGGCGCACGCCGTCCCGCCGTCGTAGTAGCCGGCGTCGCAGGTCAGGCCGCAGGTCGTGCCGTCGCAGGTGGCCGCGCCGTGGGGGTCGCCCGCGCACGCCGTGCAGGCGGCGCCGCAGTGCCCCGCGTCGTTGGGCACGCAGCTCGCCGCGCAGCAGTGGCCGGCCGCGCAGGCGGCGCCGTCCGCGGCCGGTGGGTACTCGCAGTGGTGGCTCGCGTTGCACGCCGCCCCGCTCGCGGTCCGGCACGGCGGCGGGCTCTGGCACTCGGCGGCGCTCGTGCAGGTGCCGCTCACGCAGGCCCCGCCCGCGCACACCTCCCCCGCGCCGCAGGAGGCGGCGGTGCACGCGCAGGTCCCGCCGCTGCACGCCGGCGTCGCCCCGCCGCACGCGACGCACGCCGCGCCGCACTGGGCGGGATCGTCGTCCGCGAAGCAACCCGCGCCGCAGCGGTGCTGCCCGGCCGGACAGCCGCCGTCGCCCGCCACCCGGTCGGCGAGCCCCCCGTCCTCGGGGAGCACGGCGCCGTCGGGGACCTCGGTGGTCTCGCACTCGTTCCACGGCAGCCAGCAGTAGGGCCGCGC
>DASXVK010000590.1:0-48755 GCA_036504295.1 Polyangia bacterium | reverse complement strand
CCGGGGGGCCCAGGTCACGCGCGCGGCCGCGCGCGCGCCCAAGCTGCGCGTGGGCCTCGTGCAGCCGAACTTCGGCATCACCACCCGCGGCGTCCGCTCGGCGCAGTGGCCGCAGATGGTCGACGCCCTGCGGCGCCAGGCGACCCTCGCCGAGGCCAGGGGCGCGCAGCTCGTCGTGTGGCCCGAGTCCGCGTGGCCCCTGCCCGTCGACCGCAGCCTCACCGCGGACTACCCCGCCGGCCACCCCTGGCAGCTCCGGCGCGGCCTCACCGTCCCGCTCCTCGCGGGCGTGCTCACGGCCGACTTCTCGTCGGAGCAGCAGCCCATGCACAACAGCGCCTGGCTCCTCGGGGCGGACGGCCGCGGGCTGGGACGCTATGACAAGAACTTCCTCATGCCCTTCGGCGAGTACGTGCCGCTGGCGGCGCAGTACCCGGACTGGCGCGCCTCGGTGCGGGCGCGGATGACCGAGGCCGACGAGCTCATGCGCGGCCGGGCCCCCGCGATCCTCACGGTGGGCCCGGCGCGCCTCGGGCCGATGATCTGCTACGAGGACATCCTCGCCGGCTACGTGTGGCGGGTGGCCCGGCTGCAGCCGAACCTGCTCGTCACGCTGTCGAATGTGGCCTGGTTCGGGGACAGCGCCGAGCCGTACCAGCAGCTCCTCCTCGCGCAGCTCCGGTCCGTCGAGCACCGCCGGGAGTTCCTGCGGGCCACCAACACCGGCGTGTCGGCGCACATCGACGCGCTCGGCCGGGTACGCGCCCGGACGGTGGTGACCGATCCGCCGCCGACCAAGTTCGGCGTCGCGCCGGAGCTGCTCGTCGTCGACGCGGCGCTGCTGGACAGCGGGCGGACGCCCTACGGCCGGATCGGCGATCTCTTCGCCTGGCTGTGCGCGGCCGTCGTGCTCCTCGGGCTGGCCCTCGCGCTGCTGGGCCGCCCCGCCCGGCTGGCGCGCGCCCCGGAGTGACCTGATGGCGCGCACGGCGGGGGCGGGCGGGTCCGCGCGGCTTCACCCGCGGCGGCGCGCCCGCCCCGCGGCGCGCTGACGCTGCGGCTGGCGGCGCCCGGGCAGGCCGACCCCGAGCACCACCACCGCGTGCACGCGCTACGGCGCCTCGCCGCCGGCCCGCCGAGCCGGTCCCCCGACAGAGCCCCGCGCCGCGCGCCGCGCGTGCACCGTCCACCGCGTCACGCAGCCGCCGCGCGAGGTCGCCGACGAGGAGCGCGCGGTCGAGGTGCCACGCGACGCTCTGCGGGTGTGACGAACGGCCCGAAGCCGCCGCGGGTGTGGTCGAGGGCGTAGCTGAAGGTTGCCGAGAGCCAGCGGGCGGGTCGCGCCGGCGCGGCGGGCTACTGGCCGTCGAAGTGGATGAGGCCGGGGTTGATGTGCAGGTCGGCGGCGGTCTTGCCGATCGCGGACTGGAGGCTCGCGGAGATGTAGGCGTTCGAGTCCTTCCACAGGCCCACGTAGGCGGCGTTCCCCTGCGCCGCCTTCGTCATCGCGTCCACGAACTTCTGCGCCGAGGCCGGGGTCATGATGACCGTGACCTTCTGGGTCGAGATCCAGCCGCCCCAGTCGAGGCCCGGCCCCAGGTTGCCGGTGCCCGCGTCGCCCACCTCCCAATAGCAGCCGTCGGGGCCCTTGACGCGGATGTGCTGGCGGCCGAAGGCCATCGCGCTCTCGAACCCCGTGTGGTAGTAGAACTCGAAGGCCACGCCCCCCGCCCCGCCGGTGAGGTCGATCACGCGGCCATCCGGGTAGCGCAGCGTGTACACGAGATCGTAGGTGGTGCCCACGAGCGCCAGCGGCCCGGAGCCGCCGGCCGAGGCGCCCAGGACGAAGGCGCGCGAGATGAAGGCGAAGGGGAAGCGCAGGTCCTTGCCACCCCAGCGGGAGACGACGTAGGCGACGCCCATGGCGACGCCCTGCCAGAAGACCTCCTTGGCTGCCAGGAGCGCGCCGGACCCCAGCACGGACCCCTTGACGACGCCGTTCATGGCCTTCGACCACTCGAATGGGCTGGCCTGGGCCGTCACGCCTGAGTACAGCTGATACCAGTTCACCACCATGCAGTAGGCCGTGTACGCCCACCCGATCGCCTTCTTCACGGTCGGGTCCAGGCCACTGATGGGACTCTGATAGTACGCGGCCATCCCGCCCACCATGGCCGAGACGGGGCCGATCAGGGCGCCGCCGGCCGCGCCCGCCATGATCATGCCGATGGCCTGGATGAACGAGTTGTTGACGAAGGTCAGCGCGGTGCCGATCACGATGATGAGGATGTTGCAGAGCGTCGCGACGCTGACCGAGAGGGCGGCGGCCGTGCCCGCCAGGGCCGCCGCGACGATGGCGGGCACCGGGATGTGCCCGCTCGGGTCGACGTAGTTGATCGGGCTGTTGTTCGCGTAGGCGTACAGATCGAGCTGCTGGGGGCTCGACGCGTCCGGCACGAAGGAGTCGGGCCCGATGAACCGCCCGAGGTCCGGGTCGTAGTAGCGGGCGTTGAAGAACACGAGCCCGGTCTCGTCGTCCGTCACCTGGCCGGTGAAGCGGTGGCTGTCGGGCACCGAGCCGGCCTCGCTGATGACCTTGCCGTAGGGCGCGTACTCGTAGCGCTTGACCTCCGCCCCGGCGCTGTCCGTCATGAGCCGCGTCGAGCCCAGGTGGTCGGCGTGGAAGTAGGTCACGATGCCGTAGGTCGACTTCGCCACCCGCGTGCCGCCCGCGAAGTAGTACTTCGTCGGCACCCACGCGCGGAGCTCGTAGAGGGCGCCCACGTACTGCGTGACCACGTTGTTGGCCGTCTTCTTGACCCGCTGCCCGAGGGCGTCATAGACGAACGTGGTCGTCGTGCCCCCGGACGTGATGCTCGTGGGCCGGTGCGCCAGGTCGTAGCCGATGGTCCGCCCGCCGCCCGCGGTGAGGTTGCCGTTGGCGTCGTAGACGTAAGTCATGCTCCCCACCGCCGTCACCGCGTGGACGTGCGCCGCATCGCCGTAGGTGTAGGCCCCGCGCTGCGAGTTGTTGAGCATGCGGCCCACCGCGTCGTAGGCGAAGCTCTGCGTCCAGCTCCCGTCCGCGGTGTTCGTCGCGTTCGTGAGCCGGCCCACCTCGTCGTAGCCGTAGCTCCAGTTGGTCTTCGCGAGCTGCGGCGAGGTCATCGCGCTCACCTTGCCGCTGACATCGTAGCCGTAGTTGATCACCGCGAGCGCCCCGAACTGGATCTGCGTGGGCTTCTCGCCGCTCACGGCGTCATAGGACAGCGTCGTCGTGACGCCGTTGGCGTAGCTGATCGTCGCCAGCTGCCCCCGCGGCGTGTAGGTGATATTCGTCACCTTGCCGCTCACGTTGGCGAGCTTGCCGAAGCTCGGGTCCGGATAGGTCGAGTAGCCGTAGGTCACCACCTCACCGTCGGGATAGGTCACCCGCGTGAGTCGCCCCGTGAGGTCGTAGGCGTGGCTGATCGTGTAGGTGGACTCGCTGCCGATGCGGCTGCTGTAGCTCGTGCGCCGGCCCATGAGGTCGTAGGCGGCCGTCGTCGTCACGCTGTTCGCCCCGACGACACAGCTCACCTGGTTCGCCGCGCTGCAGCCGCTGATGGCCGAGGTCAGACGGCCCTTGCTCGACCCGCCGCCGGGCGCATCGAACTCGAACGAGTCCCAGGTGTTGTCGGCGTAGAGCCGCTTGGTCACCCGCCCGAGCAGGTCGTAGCTCAGCCTGGTCGTCTGGTTGAGGGCGTCGGTCTCGGCGACGAGCTGGCCGAGGTCGTTGTACTGGTAGGTCCACAGGCGCTGGTCCGGATCGGACTTCTGGAGCACCCGCCCGAGCGAGTCGAAGGCCACCTGGGTGACGTTGCCCGCCGCGTCCACCGACCGCGTGCGCCGGCCGAGCAGGTCGTAGTAGAAGTAGGTGTCCTTGAGCTGACCCCCGATGCTCTCGCGCACGTGCGAGAGCCGCTGATACCCGTCGACCCACGCCCAGCGGAAGTGACCCAGCGCATCCCTCGTCAACGTCATCCCGTTGGCGTAGACCCGCATGACGATCCCCCCGTCGGGATTGGTGACGGCGACCTCGCGGCCCACCTCGTCGTAGGTGTAGTTGACCCAGCGCACCGTCTCGCCGTAGGCGTAGGGCAGGCTCTGCCTCGCCACCTTGCCGGTCGCGCCGTAGACCGTCTCCTCGGTCACTCCCCCGGTCTTCTTGTAGGGCCGCCCGACCCCGTCGAAGTAGTTGTCGGAGCGGGTCCAGGCGCCGCCGGGCATGAGCACCGACTGTTGAATGCGCTGCAGGTTGGGGTCCCCGTAATTGAGGTACTGGTACGTCGTCTGCGAGCCGTCGGGCCCGGTCACGCTGGTCGGGCGTCCCAGCGCGTCGTACGCGTACGTCGTCGCGTTGTTGTTGATGTCCCACTTGGTGGTCGGGTGCCCGAGGACGTAGTCGTAGGCGGTCGTCGCCGCGAAGTTCTTGGGGTCGGTCGTCGACGTCACGTAGACATGGTAGTCGGGGTCATACGTCTTGCTCGCCGGGCGGCCGACCGCGTCGGTCATGGCGATCTCGTTGCCACGGCCGTCGTAGGCGAAGGTGTGGGTGGCGTAGTCGCCGGTCTGATCGTTCCACTGCGCCTTCGCCGTGAGCGCGCCCCCGATTGGCGGCGTCCACCAGGGCGCGCCGTCGTAGGAGAACTTGGTCCGGCTCAGGAGCGCCCCGCCCGTGCCGATCCCGGCGTACATCTCCTCGAGCGCCGGCAGGGCGACGTTGAACATCATGGTGTTGGGCACGATGGCATGGAGCGCGGTGCGCTCGTCGCCGCTCACATCGTAGTCGCCCCACTGGTACTCGACGGCGATGTTGCCGTAGATGTCGTAGCCGTAGGTCGCCAGGACTCGCCGGCAGCCCGAGACGTAGTTGCCGTTCCCGTCGAAGACCGCGGTGCCGTTGCACTCGTAGGACCAGCCCTCGGTCGCGACCGAGGTGTACGGCGGGACCGTGTTCTCGGTGAACCGGAACTGATCGTAGCTGAGGATCGTGCCGTCGGCCTTGCGCTTGTAGAGGACCTCCGGCTTGGCGATGGTGCCGGCGCGCTGCCAGTAGTAGGTCTCGGTGTAGGCTCCGGTCGCGCTCAGGGTGGTGGTCGCCCGGCGGAACCCCAGGAACTCGCTCACCGGGTCGAGGCTGGTCGCGTTCCGCCACCGCGCGCCCTGATAGGTGTAGGTCGTGGCCTGCGAGTCGCCACGCCCGTCGCTGATCGTCACGGTGCCGACCGTCGGGATCACCATGGACACCGGCATGTAGGTGTTGCTCCACGTGGTCGACGGCACGTAGTCGATCGTGGTCGCGCCGCCGAGCCCGTTGTTGACGACGGTCAAGAGGTCGGTCTGCGCGACGGCCAGCCGCACGTCCCAGTTGCCGCTGCCGGGGCCCTGGTAGCACATCATGTCGTTCTTGCCGTCGCCGTTGAAGTCGCCGGCCAGGCACCTCCACCCCACCGGTTGGGAAGGGAGGACCAGGGGACCGGCGGTCGCCGGGTAGGCGGTCCAGGCGCTCCCGGCGGAGAGCCGCAGGTCCCAGTCAGACGTCGGTGTCTGGCACCACATGTCGGTCCGCCCGTCCCCGTTGAAGTCGCCCGTGAAGCACTTCTCCGACGCCCGGCTGCCGGGGTCCGCGCCGGACCACCAGTTCTCGACCCAGCCGCTGCCCGACGACAGCCCGACCCACCAGCTCCCGTTCGCGCCGGCGTAGCACCACATGTCGGCCTTGCCGTCGCCGTTGAGATCGCCGGTCAGGCACTGGTAGCCGAGCGGGGTGCCGACCCAGGCGCCAGACCACAGCGCGGTCCTCCAGGAGGTCCCCGTCGACAGGCTCACCTGCCAGAGGCCGCTCGCGCCGGTGTAGCACCACATGTCGGCCTTGGCGTCGCCGTTGAGGTCCCCCGTGAAGCACCGCCCGGTGAGCGCCGAGGGGGAGTAGGAGTTCCAGTCGCTCCACCGCTGGATGGCGAAGCTGTCGCCCGTCGACAGCCCCACGACCGCGACCCCGGGGTCGGCGAGCGTGTAGCACCACATGTCCGTCATCCCGTCGCCGTTCAGATCGCCGGTGAGGCAGTACTGGCTCACCGGGGTGGCCGGCGCCGGGCCGCTCCAGCCGTACCCGGCCCAGCCGCTGCCCGTCGACAGCCCCACCCACCAGACCCCGTCCGCCCCGGTGTAGCACCACATGTCCGTCTTGCCGTCGCCGTTGAGGTCCCCCGTGAGGCACTGGTTCGTGACGGGCATGCCGACCCACGCGCCGGCCCAGTAGCTGCCGCTCCACCCGGAGCCGTTCGCGAGCCCCACCCACCAGCTCCCGTTCGAGCCGGTGTAGCACCACAGGTCCGTCTTGCCGTCGCCGTTGAGGTCGCCCGTGAAGCACTGGTCTCCCACCGGGATGTTGACCCAGGGACCGGCCCAGGTGTTCTTGGACCAGTTTGGCGTCATCGAAGTGCCCGTCCGGTAGGTGATCGCCGGCACCGCGGTCCCCCCCGTCACCGTCCCGCTGCCGTCCACCACGGCGTCGCGGCCGAACTGCTGCACGCTCGCGAGCCGTGACCGCGCCGTGGCCTCGCTGGTCGTGTAGAGGAGCTTGTAGGCCCGCGCCCGGCTCGCGCCCACGAGGACGTCGATCGTCTTGACGCGGTACTGAACCTGCACGAGCGTGGTGCCGCCGGAGGCGTAGCTGATCGGATCGGGCCGGCCTTCGAGGTAGAAGGCGACGGTGTTCCCGTTGTAGGTGATCGTCGACGGATAGCATTCGTTCGGCCCGTCGCACCAGTAGTTGTAGGTGACGGTGTTCCCCCAGGTGTCGTTCAGGCTCGTGACGACCCAGCGATAGGTCATCGGCTGGATGGTGCCGTTCGGCAGCCGCGCGCTGACCACCAGCTTCGGCGAGTAGGTCAGCTTGGTCCCGTCCTTGCGCCAGACGTACCAGGTGTCTCGGTCGCGCGCGATGAGCTTGAAGCTGTGCACGCGCGTCTGGTGGGTGCCGCCGTACGACGTGTCGGCGACGAGCGGCTGCCCGTCGAGCACGTAGATGTCGGCGCTGTCCCAGTTGGGCGTGCCGCGGCCGGGAGCAACGCGCTCGATGGCGCTGCCGCCCGCGAGGCTCCAGCCGACCCCCACGATCCCGTTCGTGCCGGCGGAGCTGTACATCAGCGCCACCTCCGGCTGCAGGCCGCGGAAGGGCGGCGCCGCGATCGGCACCGAGGTCGTGAACTGCCCCGTGTACGCGTCGACGGTGGCGTCATTGCCGCCGGCGTGGGCCGGCGGAGCCGTGGCGAGCAGCGCGGCCACCGCCGCGCCGAACGCCGTGATCGTCGAGTGCCGGAACCGCCATCGCTGGGCCATGCATCCCTCCTGTGCTTCCAACCGGCACCCAAGATCTCACCCGGCGGGTGCCGCCGCAATGCGAGGAAGTTAGGTTTGCTCGTCCTCGCGGGCGCGGCCGCGCGCCGGCGCCGCGCCGAGGTCGCGCAGCAGCGCCGCGAGCTCGGTGCGCGAGTGGACCCCGAGCTTCGTGTAGATCGTCCCCGACATGGAGCGCACGGTGCCCTCGGGCGTGCCGAGCGCCCGCCCCACGTCGGCGAGGCTCGCGCCGCCGCCCAGCAGGAGCGCCGCCCGCGCCTGCGGGGGCGACAACCCGAACTGCCCGCCGAGCGTGGCGAGCGCGTCCGCCTCGCGGAGCTGCTCCCGGTGAAGCCGCACGCCCGCGAGCCCCGGTCGCACCTGCCACAGCGTCACGCGGAGGCGGCCGGCGCCCCCGTCGAGGGTGAGCGTACGCGGCGTCGGCGTCGCGCCGGCGGCGACGCGGGCGCCGACCCGCGCGAGGTGCGGCGCGGCGCGCGGCCGGCTGGCCGCCGGCCCCGCGTCCACGGCGAGCAGGCGCCTGGCCTCCGGATTGGCCCCCACCAGCTCGCCCTCGTCGTCGATGGCCGCAAGGCCGATGTTGACGCGCTGCAGGAAGCGCCGCAGGTCCCGGATGACCGCGGGCGCCAGCGGGCCGCCGGGCATCACGTCCGCCTCGCCCTCTCCCCTCGGCGCCGGGGCGGGCTCGCGCGCCGCGCCGCCGCGCTGCCCGAGCAAGCGGTCGATGGCCCAGGTCAGGGCCGCGCGCCGCCGGACGCCGACCCGCAGGAAGAGCTGGGCCAGGCGCCACTTCACGCGGCCCACGGGGATCCCGAACGCCTCGGCGATGGCCCGGTTGGTCCAGCCCCGGTACACCCGCACCGCGAGCCGGGCGTACCCCGGGCCGAGGCGCAGGCTCGCCAGCGCCCGCTCGATGTCCGCGGTGCGGATCTCCTCGGACCTGATGACCACCGCGGCGCGCTCCTCGGCGATGAAGAGGACCTGCACCCGCAGCGTCCGCCCCCGGGTGATCGCGAGCGGCAGGCGATAGGCCGCGCCCGCGGCGCCGGCGTCCTGGAGCACGCGTGCCAGCTCTGCCTCGACCGCGCGGCCCGCGACGCGGCCGCCGGTCCCGAGCGCCGCGTGCGCGCGCCGGTTGGCGAAGACGATGGTGCCGCTCGTCTCGACGAGGGCCAGCCCCTGGGGGAGCGTCGCGAGCAGCGCATGCAGCGCCTCGTCCGAGAGCCGGCTCATGGCGGTCGAGGCCGTGAAGTGCGCATCGGTCGTCGCGCGCGGCGCGACCGGTCGTGCCAGGGCGAGGGACATCGTCGGGACCAGTCGCGCATGCGACGCAGGGAGGCGCCCGGCCCGGTGCCGGGGGCCCTGCCGAGGTCACACAGACGTCGGCGTTTTGTCGCACGCCCAAGAGCTCGCCCTCGCCGCCCCCGCGCGCTGGCCTCGCGTCATCGCGCTCGTCCACACCGATGTCACGTCAGGCCTCGCGGACGGCGACCGCGAGCCGCAGGCGGCGAACTGGGGCGTCATGGCAGCACCACGGCGTCGTCAGCCGACGACGCCGCTGCTTCGGCACCATGAGCGAGATGCTAGCGCAAGCCCCCACGGCCGACCGATCTCGTCGTCGCCTGTGGTGGACGGTTGCATGATGGCCGGTGACACTGGACTGTGCCACCGGGCAGTGGCACAATTGGTGTCAATGGTGACTGGCAAGCGCAACCTCCACGTCCCCCTGCCCGAGGACCTCTACGACCGCCTCCGGGCGGAGGCGACCCGCTGCCGGGAGCCCGCCACCGAGCTCGCGCGGGAGGCGATCGACGCTTGGCTGCGGGAGCGCGAGGCGCGCGCCCTCGCGGACGCGATCCGCGCGTACGCGGAGGAGGCCGCCGGCACGCCCGCGGATCTCGACGAGGAGCTGGGGGCGGCCGGGGTCGAGCACCTGCTCGAGACCGAGGCGCCGCGCCGATGAGACGCGGCGAGGTGTACTGGGCGGAGCTGCGGCCGCGCTCCGGCTCCGAGCAGTCGGGCACCCGCCCGGTCGTGGTCGTCTCACACGACGCCTTCAACGAGGTCGCGGCCTGGCGGTCGATCATCGTCGTGCCGCTGTCGACCTCGGCGCGCCAGGCCCGGCGCGCGCCGACCGTCGTCGTCGTGCCGCGCGGCACGGCCGGCCTCAGACACGAGAGCGCGGCCCTGTGCCACCAGGTCACGACGCTCGACCGCGCGAAGCTCACGAAGCGCGTCGGTGCGCTCCCGGCCCCGCTCCTGGCGGAGGTCGAGCGGGGGCTGCGGGCGGCGCTCGACCTGCGGTAGCCCTACTACCCGTCCGCGTGGTGCCGCAGGCGGTACGGGTAGTAGCGCGGCTCCCACATCGCGTGGCGCAGGAGCAGGGCGAGGCGCTCGTCGCTCTCGTAGATGCCGAAGCCGTCCTCGCGGGCGCGCTTGGCGACGGCCAGGCCCACCTGGAACGAGACGGTGCGGATGTCCTTGAGCGACGGCAGCAGCAGGCCGCGCTCGCGGTCGGCGGCGGTGACGAGGTCGGAGATCGCGCAGCTCGCGGCGTGGAACATCTTGTGCGTGACGCGCGTCGCCTGCGCCACCACCGCGCCGAGGCCCATGCCGGGGAAGATGTAGAGGTTGTTGCACTGCGAGAAGGTCAGCTCGCGGCCGTCGGGGCCGGGGTACGGCCCGAAGGGGCTGCCGGTGGCGACGAGCGCGCGGCCCTCGGTCGCCCGCATGACCGCCTCGGGCGTGGCCTCGCAGCGCGAGGTCGGGTTCGACAGCGCGAACACGATCGGGCGCTCGGTGTTGCGCGCCATCGCCTCGAGCAGCGGCTCGTCGAAGAGGCCGGGCTGGGCCGCCAGGCCGATGAGCGTCGTGATCGTGCCGTGGCGCACGACCTCGGCCAGGTTGGGCGCGCGGCCCTGGTCCTCGGCCCAGGCCGCCACCGCCTCGCGCGGCTGCAGGAACGGGCGCTGGTACTCCTCGACCTTCATCCCCTCCATGAGCAGCCCGGGGACGTCGAGCGCGAAGACGCGGCGGCGCGCCTCCTCGGCGGTGACGCCGTCGTCGTACTGCATCATCGTGCAGATGGCGTTCGCGACGCCGCTGCCGGCCTGGCCGAAGCCGACGACGGCGATGCGCTCCTGCGACAGCGGCCGGCCCTTGATGCGGACCGCGGTGCGCAGGGCCGCCGCGGCGGTCGCGCCGGTGCCCTGGATGTCGTCGTTGAAGCTCGGCAGCCGCTGCGAGTAGTGGTCGAGCAGGCGGAACGCGTTCTCCTTGCCGAAGTCCTCCCACTGCAGCAGCGCCCGGGGGAAGACCCGGCGCACGCCCTGCACGAAGCGCTCGATGACCGCCTGGTAGGCCTCGCCGCGCAGGCGGTTCTGCCGCACGCCGAGGTAGAGCTGGTCGTCGAGCAGGCGCTCGTTGTCGGTGCCGACGTCGAGGCACACCGGCAGGGTCGAGGCGGGGTGGATGCCGGCGGCGGCGACGTACAGCGCGATCTTGCCGATCGGGATGCCCATGCCGTCGGCGCCGAGGTCGCCGAAGCCGAGGATGCGCTCGCCGTCGGTGCAGACGATGAGCGAGATGTTCGGCAGCCCGACGTTGCGCAGCATCGCCTCGACGTGGTTGACGTTCGTCGGCGTGACGTAGAGGCCGCGGTAGCGCCGGATGATGCGCGAGAGCGACAGGCACGCGAGGCCGACGGTCGGGGTGTAGACGACCGGCAGCATCTCCTCGATGTGCTGGTTGAGCAGGGCGTAGAAGACCGTCTCGTTCCGGTCGAGCAGCCCCATCAGCGTGATGTAGCGCTCGAGGTCCGTGGTCTTATCCTGGTAGTTGCCGTAGCTGCGCTCGACCTGCTCCTCGAGCGTGCCCACCTTGTACGGCAGCAGCCCGCGCAGCCCGAGCTCGTCGCGCTCGGCCGGCGGGAAGGAGTGGCCCTTGTTGAGCAGCGGGTCCTGCAGCAGCGCGATGCCGCGCAGCGAGACCTGGTAGTAGAGCTCCTGGGTCAGCGGATCCACCCGGATCTCGAAACGGTTCATGGTCTTCTCTGAGAAGAGCGAGAGTGCCCCGGCTACTGTGTACGGTCGCGCAGCAGGCCGCGCAACCACCGCTCCACCCGCGCCTCGTAGCCGGCGCCGTAACCGCGGTTGATGTGCCGGACCACGCCTTTCGGGTCGACCAGATAGGTGCAGGGGAACGTGCGCGGGTCGAAGGCCTGCCGGGCGCGGTCGTCGCGGTCGATGAGCCAGGTCGCGGCGGCCGCCTCCTTGACGAGGGGGTCGCCCGCGGGGTCCTCGAGGGCGATGACGAGCACGACCACCCGCGCGGCCGGCGGCAGGTCGCCGCTCGCGCGGCCGGCCGCCCGCAGCAGCGCCGGCAGCTCCTTGCGGCACGGCGCGCAGCTCGTCGAGAAGAAGCTCACGGCGACGACGCGGCCGCCCAGATCGCGCAGCCGCAGCGTGCCGCCGCCGAGGCGCGGCAGCGTGAGATCGGGGACCCGGTCCCCGATGCGCAGCTTGTAGGGCTCGCCCGCGCGCGCCGGCCCCGCCGCGAGCAGGAGACCCGCGGTCAGGAGCAACGCCAGGGCGCGGCAGCGAGACACCGTGCTAAGTATAGAGCCGCATGCACCGGGTCGGCCAGATCGCTCTGTTCCTCGGCATCTTCATCGCCATCATCGGCGGGGTCCATTTCTACATCTGGATCCGTCTCATCCACGCCACCTCCCTGCCGGCGCCCTGGTCCCGGGTCGCGACCATCGCCGTCCTCATCCTCGGTCTCAGCCTGCCGGCGACCTTCCTCCTGAGCCGGGCGCTGCCGGAGAGCGTCGCGCGGGCGGTGCTCTTCGTCCCCTACCTGTGGATGGGGATGATGTTCCTCTTCTTCTTCTTTCTCCTCGCGACCGACGTCCTGCGCGCGCTGACGTCGCTGGGGCTGTGGGCCTCGGGGCACACGGACCTGCTCGCCGCGGCAGGGCGCCGCGTGCTCGTCGCGCGGGTGCTCGCCGGCACGGTCATGCTCGCGGTCGCCGGCTGCAGCGTCGTCGCGGTCCACACGGCGCTCGCGCGGCCGGTGGTCCGCGAGGTCCGCGTCGAGCTGCCGCACCTGCCCGCGAGCATGAGCGGCTTCACCATCGTGCAGCTCACCGACCTGCACGTCGGCCCGACGCTCGGCGAGAAGTGGCTGCGCGGGGTGGTCGGCGAGGTGAACGCGCTCCGGCCCGACCTCGTCGCCATCACCGGCGACCTCGTCGACGGCAGCGTCCCGCAGCTCCGGGCGGCGGTGGCGCCGATCGGCGAGCTCAAGGCGCCCCACGGGGTCTTCTTCATCACCGGCAACCACGAGTTCTACTCGGGCGTCGGCCCGTGGCTCGCCGAGCTGCGCCGCCTGGGCGTCCAGGTGCTCGAGAACGAGCGGGTCGCCATCAGCCGCGGCGCCCAGGTCACCGACGGCGCCTTCGACCTGGCCGGCGTCCACGACTACTCCGCCCACACCGTGGGGAACGGGCACTACCGCGCCGACCTGCCCAAGGCGCTCGCCGGGCGCGACCCGACGCGCGCGCTGGTGCTGCTCGCGCACCAGCCCCGCGCCGCGCGCCAGGCCGCGGAGCTGGGCGTGGGCCTGCAGCTCTCCGGGCACACCCACGGCGGGCAGATCTGGCCGTGGCGCTACCTCGTGTACCTGCAGCAGCCCTGGGTCTCGGGGCGGCACCGGGTGGGCGCGACCACGCTCTACGTCAGCGACGGCACCGGCTTCTGGGGCCCGGCGATGCGCCTGGGCACGAGCGCCGAGATCACCCGCGTGACGCTGGTCGCGCCGGCTGGTGGGACGGGAAAACAGGGAGACGGGGAGACGGGGAGTAAGGCTGGGTTGAAGTCGCGCTAGAACCCGGACTGCAGGTCCCATCGCCAACCCACCCCCAAGAAGCTCCCCGACTCCCTGTCTCCCTGTGAATCCTTTCCCCGCGTCCGCGGGGGTGCTCGCGCATCTAAACCGGCGTACCCGTATGCCCCCCGAACCCGCAGCCGCGCCCGCCATCACGGTCGAGGGCCTCGTGAAGGTCTACGGGGACCGCCGCGTCGTCGACGGCCTCGGCTTCACGGTGGCCGCGGGCGAGACCTTCGCGCTGCTCGGGCCCAACGGCGCCGGCAAGACGACCACCGTCGAGATCCTCGAGGGCTACCGGCGCGCCGACGGCGGCACCGTGGCCGTGCTCGGCCTCGATCCCGCGCGCGACGGCGCGACCCTCAAGCCGCGGGTCGGCGTGATGCTGCAGGAGAGCCAGCTCTATCGATCGATCCGCGTGCGCGAGGCGCTGGCGCTCTTCGCCCGCTTCCACGCCGCGCCCGCCGGCATCGACGAGCTGCTCGCGCAGGTGGGGCTGCGGGACGCGGCCGGCCTCCCCTTCCGCGCCCTCTCCGGCGGGCAGCGCAAGCGCCTCGCCCTCGCCCTGAGCCTCGTCGGCCGCCCCGACCTGCTCTTCCTCGACGAGCCGACGGCCGGCATGGACCCGCACGGCCGCCGCGACACCTGGGAGCTGCTGCGCGGCCTCAAGCGCGCCGGGACGGCGATCATGCTGACGACCCAGCACCTCGAGGAGGCGGAGGAGCTCTGCGACCGCGTGGCCATCATCGACCACGGCCGGCTGCTGTGCCTCGGGCGGCCCGGCGAGATCACGCGCGGCGGCGCGCCCGCGGTGCGCTTCCGCGCCCGCCCCGGCCTCGACTGCGCCCGGCTCGCGGCGCTGCCGGCGGCGCAGGGCGCCGTCGAGGAGCAGCCCGGCAGCTACGTCCTCGCCGCCGCCGACGCGCCCCAGCTCCTCGTCGAGCTGACGACGTACCTGCGCGACGCGGGCGTCGCTCTCGAGGAGCTGGCCGTGGGCCGCGAGTCGCTCGAGCAGGTCTTCCTGCGGCTCACCGAGGGGCGCGCTGCCGGCGAGCCTCGTCGTTCATCGGAGGCGTCGTGAGCGGCCCCGCGCGCCGCGCCGGCCTCGCCCGCATGGTCGCGGCGCAGGCGCGCATCGAGCTGCTCACGACCCTGCGGCGCGGCGAGAGCGTCGTCGTCACGGTGCTCATCCCGGCGCTCCTGCTGGTCTTCTTCACCTCGAGCCGGGTGCTCGCGGTCAGCGGCCTGTCGCAGGTCGAGTTCCTGCTGCCGGGCATGCTCGCGCTCGCCGTCGTCTCGACGGGCTTCGTGAGCCTCGGCATCGCCACGGCGTTCGAGCGCCACTACGGCACGCTCAAGCTCCTGGGCGCGACCCCGCTGCCGCGCGCCGGCCTGGTCGCGGCGAAGGCGGTCGCGGTGGTCGCGATCGAGGCGGCGCAGGTGGCGCTGCTCACCGGCATCGCCCTGCTCTACGGCTGGCACCTGCGCGGCTCAGCGGCCCACGCCCTGCTCGCGCTCGCGCTCGGCACCTGCGCGTTCACCGGCCTCGGCCTCGCCATGGCCGGCGCGCTCCGCGCCGAGACCACCCTCGCCGTCGCGAACGGCGGCTTCCTCGTGCTGCTGCTCGTCTCCGGCATCGTCCTGCCGCTCAGCCACCTGCCGGCGTGGCTCGCCGCGGTCGGGCGCGTGCTGCCCGCCGCGCCGCTCGCGGAGGTCCTCCGGGCCACCCTCTCGACCGGCGCGCCGCCGTCCGCCGCCAGCCTCGCGCTGCTCGCCGGCTGGGCCGTGCTCGGCCCGATCCTCGCGGTCCGCCGCTTCCGCTGGGAGTAGCCTACTCCCCCCAGCGCGCCGGGTCGCGGACGACGTCGCAGTCGACGACCGCCTCGCCGCCCGTGGCGCGGAACGGCGACCAGCACGCCTCGAGGAAGAACGCCATGTCCTCGGCGTCGACGACGCCGCGCGGCCGGTAGTCGAACGTGCCGTCGGCGACCGCCGGGTCCCACGGGTTCCACTTGTCCCAGGCCGCCAGCTCGTCCACGGCCTGGCCGTAGTACTGGTGGACCAGGCGCACCTCGCGCGCGGTCAGCGGCAGGCCGGCGGCCGACGACTGCACGAGGTAGACGGCGAGGTCGCGCTCCCACGCCGGCACCTGGATGTCGCCGGGCAGCTCGGTGGCCGGCCGCGCGAGGTCCGCGTCGATGCGCGTGATGAGGCCCGCCATGAGCGCCTCGGCGGCCGCGTCCTCGCACGTGCGCAGCGAGTGCAGGATCGCCGAGAGGTGGAAGTTCCGGACGATCGCCATGTTGTAGTAGTGGTTGGTGACCGCGATGGTCTCGTAGGCGCCGCCGTGGCCGTCGAGGCAGTCGTTGCCCTGGAGCGCGCCGTAGCCGATCAGCGCCGCGTTGAGCTTGGCGTTGCACTCGGCGTTGGGGATGAGCGCCTCGTACTGCACGAAGCTCGCGAGGTCCTCGGTGGGCACGAAGATCTGGCCGTCCTCGTTCTTGCTGCGGATCACGTAGCCGCTGTCCACGATGTCCTTGGTGAAGCCCTGCACGTACTGCCACGCCTCGGCGGCCGCGGCGCGCACGGTCTCGTCGGGCGCCTGCGCGGCCACCCACGGCAGCCAGACGGCCGCGTGGAAGATGTGCGGCACGTCGTCCTTCGAGCGCATGTTCTTGACCCAGATGTCCCCCCAGTAGGGGTTCTGGGCGACGTGGATGGTGTGCGAGTTCCACGCCTCGGTGTGCTGGCGCCAGGCGGTGTAGTCGATGGCCTTCACCCGGCCGTCGCCGAGCGTCACGGTGTGGTTGTTGGGGATGACGGCGCGCGCCATGATCGAGCGGACCGGGTCGCTCGCGTCCCACACCATCCCCTGCATCGACGCCGTGAGGCCCTTCGCGTACTGCGCGACGACGCGCCCCATGGCCGGGTCGCCGGTGAGCAGGTAGCCGGCGCTGAGCTGCGACAGCACCCGGCTCGTCGGGATGAAGATGTTGTCGGGGCCGCCGCTCTCGGAGTGGTGGAACGTGATCGCCCCGCCCGCCTTGACCACCTCGACCCCCGTCCACCACACCGACCAGTCGGGCAGGCCCGTGGCCGCGTCGACGCCGTGGCTGGTGTCGCCGATCCACTGGAAGTAGCCGACCTGCTTCCACAGGCCGGTCACCTTCCTGGTGAAGGCGGTCACGTCCGCCGCGCTCACCGGGTCGCCCACGGCCGGCCGCGTGACGGCGAACGGCAGCGCGTCCGGCAGGCGCGTGTCGCACACCTTCGCCGGTGTCGTGCTGCCGCCGGAGTCGCAGCCGACGAGGCACATCGCCAGGATCCCGCCCAGGGCCGCACGAGCTGTCACGCGCATGGCGCGATCGAACCACAGGCGCGGGCGTTTGAGAAGGACCCTGCCGCCCCCCCACAAGGGGGGCTGACACCGCCGCCGGCGGTGGTACATTACGCGCACTTTCGGCGTTGGAGAGTCGGCGCGTACAGGAGAGCTCATGACCACGAAGACTGCGACCATCATCTGGACCCACATCGACGAGGCGCCGCTGCTGGCCTCCTATTCGCTGCTGCCCATCGTCCGGGCCTTCACCAAGGGCACCGACGTGGCGGTCGAGGCGTGGGACATCTCGCTCGCGGGCCGCATCATCGCCAGCTTCCCCGAGAAGCTGACCGAGGCGCAGCGGATCCCGGACTACCTGACGAAGCTCGGGGAGCTCACGCACCTGCCCGAGGCCAACATCATCAAGCTGCCGAACATCTCCGCCTCCCTCCCGCAGCTCAACGCCGCGATCAAGGAGCTCCGGGACCACGGGTACAACATCCCCGCGTACCCCGAGAACCCGAAGAACGACGAGGAGCGCGCCCTCCAGGCCCGGTTCGCCAAGTGCCTCGGCAGCGCCGTGAACCCGGTCATCCGCGAGGGCAACTCGGACCGCCGCTCGCCCGCGTCCGTGAAGGCGTTCTCCCGCAAGCACCCGCACAAGCTCGGCGCCTGGAAGCCCGACAACAAGGCGCACGTCGCGCACATGACCGGCGGCGACTTCTACGGCAGCGAGACCTCCACGACCGTCGCGCAGCCCACCGAGGTCCGCTACGAGTTCGTGGCCGAAGGCGGCACGATCACCGTCCTCAAGAAGAAGATGCCCCTGCTCGCGGGCGAGATCCTCGACAGCACGGCGATGAACGTCCGCGCGCTGCGCAAGTTCTTCGAGGAGCAGATCGGGGACGCCAAGCAGAGCGGCGTGCTGCTGTCGCTGCACCTCAAGTGCACGATGATGAAGATCTCCGACCCGGTCCTCTTCGGCCACGCCGTGAGCGTCTTCTTCAAGCCCGTCTTCGAGAAGCACGCGGCCACCTTCGCGCGGCTCGGCTTCAGCCCGAACAACGGCCTCGGCGACCTCTACGCCAAGCTCCAGAGCCTGCCCGGCGACGAGCGGGCGGCGATCGAGGAGGACATCAAGGCCGTCTACGCGACCCGGCCGGCGCTCGCCATGGTCGACTCGGACAAGGGCATCACGAACCTGCACGTCCCGAGCGACATCATCATCGACGCCTCGATGCCGGTCGTGATCCGCGAGTCCGGTCAGATGTGGGGCCCCGACGGCAAGCTCCACGAGACCAAGGCGATGATCCCCGACCGCTGCTACGCGACCACCTACAAGACGATCATCGAGGACTGCAAGGAGCACGGCGCGCTCGACCCGGCGACCATGGGCAGCGTGCCGAACGTCGGCCTCATGGCCCAGAAGGCCGAGGAGTACGGCTCGCACGACAAGACCTTCGTCGCCCCCGGCGCCGGCACCATCCGCGTCGTCGACGAGGCGACCGGCGCGACGCTCCTGTCGCAGCGGGTCGAGGAGGGCGACGTCTTCCGCTCGTGCCAGACCAAGGACATCCCGGTCCGCGACTGGGTCAAGCTGGCGGTCAAGCGCGCCCGCGTGACCGGCGCCCCGGCCGTCTTCTGGCTGGACCGCAACCGCGCCCACGACGCCCAGGTCATCGCGAAGGTGGAGACCTACCTCAGGGAGCACGACACCGCGGGCCTCGAGATCGAGATCATGGCGCCCGCGGAGGCGATGCGGTTCTCGCTCGCGCGCATCCGCCAGGGCCGCGACACCATCTCGGTCACCGGCAACGCCCTGCGTGACTACCTGACCGACCTCTTCCCGATCCTCGAGATCGGCACGTCGGCGAAGATGCTCTCGATCGTCCCGCTGCTCGCGGGCGGCGGCCTCTTCGAGACCGGCGCCGGCGGCTCGGCCCCCAAGCACGTCCAGCAGTTCGTGAAGGAGGGCTACCTGCGCTGGGACTCGCTCGGCGAGTTCTCGGCGCTCGCCGCCTGCCTCGAGCACATCGGCGAGGACTTCCGCAACCAGCGCGCGGCGCTGCTGGCCGAGACGCTCGACCAGGCCATCGCCAAGTTCCTCGACCACAACAAGTCGCCGGCGCGCAAGGTGGGCCAGATCGACAACCGCGGCAGCCACTTCTACCTGGCGACCTACTGGGCCGAGGCCCTCGCCGCCCAGACGAAGGACCAGGAGCTGCAGGCGCGCTTCGCCCCGGTCGCGCAGCAGCTCGCCGCGAACGCGGCGAAGATCGACGCCGAGCTGATCGGCGCCCAGGGCCAGCCGGTCGACCTGGGCGGCTACTACCAGCCCGACCCGGTCAAGACCGAGCAGGCGATGCGCCCGAGCCCCACGCTGAACGCGATCCTCGAGACGATCAAGTAGCCGCCTCCCGCCCCGCGGCCTCCGGCGCCACCGCTCTCGGTGCGCGACGCCCCATCCCAGGATCATCACCGGCATCCCGCGCCTGCAGAGCATCCGCCCGGCTCCGACGTTCGCCGGGTGTTAGCCCCACGGTCAGACGGCGCGGCGAAGTCGCCGCTGGCGCCGACGCCTGCGCCGGACTCGGCCCGAAGCTCGCGCCGCCCGCGCGATGATCGTCGCCCCCTTTGTGACAGGGGTCGGAGCGCGGCTCCAGCCCGCGTCCCGGGCTTTGATCCGCACGTCGTCACCACGTAGAAGGATCTGTCCTTCGTGGAGGTGGCCATGGCTCGTCGAGGCATTGCCCGAAGCGCGTCCATCGCCGGCGCCGTCGGCATCGTCCTCGTGCTCGGCACGAGCTCCTGTCAGGTCGTACGGGAAAAGCGCAT
Organism: Polyangia bacterium; assembly: GCA_036504295.1. Classification (GTDB taxonomy): domain Bacteria; phylum Myxococcota_A; class Polyangia; order JACRCY01; family JACRCY01; genus DASXVK01. Next base: position 29,311 of record DASXVK010000590.1, on the reverse strand, counting down.
CCGGCACTGCGCGACGTTGACGACCTATTGCCGCTTCGCCTATTCGAGCGCCGTGCAATCGGCGTCGCCCGACGAGGACGTCAAGCTCTTCGCCAAGCCGCTCGACAAGGGGCACAAGGACTACGCCTAGCGTCTGCAAGAGGACGCTGCAAGCTGCGCTCGGATGCTGCGCGCGATCAAGTCGGGTGCGGTCCCATCGGTCGAGCGCGAGGTGGTCGAGCTGGCCGAACGGTGCGCCTTGGAGATGGAGGCGACCGGCAGGCTGCTGGAGAGGATGCACGAAGCGTCGGCGGCGGACAGCAACGCCGAGCTGGCGCGCTTGCATCGCGAGCTCCTCGGTCAGGGCCGGACGATCGCCGCCATCGGCAAGTCGGCCGAGGAGGTCTGCAAGTAGGTCGGGATGCTGCAGGCGCCGGCGCGCGACGAGGTAGCTGCGGAGCGTTTTGGAACGACTGCCTCGGCGATTATGTTGACTGCGGTGAGTGCGGCCCCGACCAGCAGCGCAATGCGCAACACCTGTGTGAGCAGATCGGGCTGCAGCTCGGCTCCGCACCCGGGGCTGGCGAGGACGCGCCGGCAGGTCGGCGGGGCCGGAGCAGGAGGTGACGCTCGCGCAGGAGCACCGGCCGGGCGAGGCGGTGCAGACCTATGGGGAGGTGTAATTGCCGTCCTTCAGGAGAGGGCCATGAGAAGTTGCATCGCGACCCCGTCGCCGTCCGACGCGACCGCGCCACCCGCCGATGCGTCCACGGCCGACGGCGCCGGCGGCCCCCGTCCGGCCAGGCGGGCGGCTGCCGCTGTCGAGCGGCGGACGCGCGAGCGGTGCCGGGGGCCGGGCTGCTCGCGCTGGCCGCGCTCGCGTCGATCGCGGCGCGGCGGCGCCGCCGCGCACGCGATCGAGACCGATCCGTCCAGGAGCAGCCCGCCTCAGTGGTCGTGAGTCGTGCCCCGGCCGCGCCACGCACCACGTGGCATTTGAGCCGGCTTCACCCTCGCGCCGCCGCCTCCCACGCGGCGCTGTCCGGCAGCAGCGGCTCCAGCGCGGCCTCGACAGCGTCGATCGTCGCGCGTGTCACCTCGACGCGGACGCCGCCGGCATGCGGCATCACCGGCGCTGCCGCCCGCAGCGGCTCGAGACCGGCGAGGCGGGCGACGAGGGCGGGCCCCAGCCACAGCGTGCCGACGCCCACGCCGCGCACGTAGCGTGTGAGCCAGTCCCGGCGCAGCGTGCACTGCCCGTGGACCCCACAGGCCCACTCGTACGGAGTTCCGTCAAGCGACGCGCCCGGCGCCCAGTCCCATCGCGTGACGAGCGCCTGCACGCCCGCGCCGCGCGCCATGAGATCGTCGACGAGCTCGCGCGCGAGGGCGCTCGCCGCGGCGGTGCGCGAGGGTTCGGTCGCGTCGAGCCAAAGCGCGAGGGTCGGCAGATCAGAACCTGCGCCGGCGAGGAGTCGGCATCACCTCCATGCTGATCGCGAAAGCGCAGCCGCCATCCGGATGTTCGCGCGGCGCGAGCACGACGCTCAGCGACCCGGCGCCTGCCGCGAGGACGCGGCCGGCGAGGTTCACGTGCAGACGGCGCGTCGCCGCCTCGGCCTCTTGCCTTCGGGAGCCTCCCGACGCTTCGCCGCCGAGCCCCGATCGGATCTCGACGTCCGGGAAGTGCGCGACTCGGTCGCCGCCCGCCGGGCCGGCGAAATCCGCGTCACCTATCAGGCACGCCTGCTCGTCACGCATCTGCACGAGCTCGGCATGCTCGATGGTCACGAGACCGGCATCGAGCGCGGCGCCCTGGACGAGGACATCCAGGCCACGGCCGCTGCCGCCCGCGCTCCGCACGCCACAGGCGACGTGCAGCGGATCGCCGACCGAGAGGTCCAACTCGGGTGTGTGGCCGTTCCAGACGAACAGTGGCGGCCCCGCGACCTCCTGCTCCCACACGGGCCGCACCGCGTGCCGCAAGCGCAGCGTCGTCCGCGGGAATTCCGTGTCGGCCAGACTGTCGTATCCGACGAGCGACTGCCCCTCCCCCCAGCCGAGGAGCCCGGCGACCTTCGCGAGCATGTCCTCGACGAACAACGGGGTGCCTGCCCATGCCAGGCGTAGCGCCTCGGCGGTCGCGTCGGCCGCGAGGAGGGGTTGCCATCGGTCTGCGTGACCGGCCGCGGCGGCCTTCTCTTTCTTGCTCACCTTGCCGAAGTAGTCGGGCCGGTTGCAGTACCGGTCGACCAGAGCGCCCCGCTCGTACAGGCGGAGCTCGAGCACGTCGCTGTCATGGACCAGCACGGCCACAGCGACGGTCTCGAGGGCGCGCGACGACTGGGCGGCCAGCGCCTCGAGGGCGGTGACGTCCTGCGACTCGGTGCGCTCATCGTAGATCGCGAGCCACCGCGGACCCGCGGGGGCGACGACGAGCGCGCGGTCGGCGGCCTCCACGGCCGCCGCCGGGACCAGGCCCTCGGCCGCAGCAACTTCCTGGAGCGCCGCGACGAGCGCGTCCGTGGTCACGTGGTCGCCGCGGAAGACCTGCACGTTGGTGAAGAACGACCCCATGGCCCCCTCCCGCAGGCGCGGCTTGTCTGGCGGCCGCGGGCTGGCCGTCGATGGCCCGAGTCTCACAACACGAGCCGCGGTCTGTCAACTCGGAACCGGGCGCCGTGTCAGTCCACCTGCTGGCTGGCCTCGTCCGCTTGACACTCCTCTCCGCGCCCGCCTACCCTCGTGGGGGGCTGCAGCACGGGGCCCCGTGGAGGGAGCGTCGACATGGTTGTGGTGCGCGGGTGCATGAAGCTCACCGGGATCCTCGCGATCCTCGCGGTGGCCGCGTGCTCGGGATCCTCCCGGCCGAACGGCGCGAACGCCGACGTCTCCGGCACGGTCGTCGAGGAGGTCACCTTCGCGCCGATCGGCGGCGCCGACGTGAGCCTCGCCGGCAAGCAGACGCGCTCGGCCACCGACGGCACGTTCGGCCTCACGGGCGTCGGCTCGGGGTCGCAGACCCTGGCCATCACCGCGGCGGGGTACGAGCCGTTCACCAAGACGGTCGTGCTCGCCGCGGGCGCGAACGGCCTCGGCCAGCTCTGGCTCAAGCCCGCCACCGACGCGGCCGTGCCGCAGACGGACGCGGGCGTCGACACCCTGCCGCCGGGCGACGCGGCCGCGGGCGACGCCCCCGCGCAGACGGATGCCCCGGCCCAGACGGACGCCCCGGCCCAGACCGATGCCCCGGCCCAGACCGACGCCCCGCCCCAGACCGACGCCCCGCCCCAGACCGACGCTCCGCCCCAGACCGACGCCGCGGTGGTGGTCGCGTGCGGCAGCCTGGCCCTCACCGCGCAGTTCCTCGCGCCCGGCACCCCCGTCAACGACGCCACCTGGAGCGGCGCCTCGCTGACCGAGCCCAACCGGCCGAGCGCGTGCGCCGCCGGCGGCGCCGGCACCGAGAAGGCCTACGCCTACACGCTCGACCACAAGGCGGACCTCGTGTTCGAGGCGGCCCCGTCGGCCGCGTTCAACGTGATCGCCTACATCCGCAGCGCGTGCGACGGTCTCAGCGGCGGCGCCCCGGTGGCGGACGCGCACTGCGCCGACGCCTACAACGACACCCACGCCGAGACCGCCGAGTGGCGCGACGCCGCGCCCGGCACCTACTACTTCCTGGTCGACGGGGTGACGGCGGCCGACCACGGCGCCTTCACGGCGCGGCTCACGATCCGCGAGATCGTCGGCCTCAACGCGAGCTGCGACGACATCACCACCCGGTGCGACGCGGGCCTCTCCTGCCAGCAGGGCACGTGCTGGCAGCCGGCCGCCTGGTGCGCGCACATCGCGCAGTCACCGACGCCGCTCCCCCTCGCCACGCCCCAGACCCGCACGACGAGCGGCACGGTGAGCACGCTGACCTGTGACGGCGACGGCAGCGGCGGCTACCCGCGCGGCCTCGGCCCGGAGCACCTCTGGATCCTCACGGCGGACGCGAGCGGCGGGACCTACGACGTGCGCGTCACGTCCCCCGACCATCCGCTCTTCGTCTATCAGACCAGCGACTGCACCGACCCCGCCGTCTCGGGCCTCTGCAACGGCACCGGCGCCGAGCAGGACGTCCGGTTCGACATCGTGCTCGCCGTGAACGCGAGCACCTACGTCATCGTCGACAGCCCGAACGGCACCAGCGGGCAGTACACGATCACCGCCACCAAGGTCACGTTCAGCCCGCTCGGCGGGAGCTGCGACGGCGTGATCGCCCGCTGCAATACGGGCCTGACCTGTCAGGGCGGCCAGTGCCACACCATCGCGTCGTGGTGCGATCCGAACGCCGCGGGCACCATCGTCGCCGACGGCGCCGCCGTGAACGGCACGACGAACGGCGCCGCCGCGAACCTCACGTGCGGCGGATACGCCACGGCCGCCGAGCGGTACTGGAAGCTCACCGCCGACCTCTCCGGCGGGCTCTACCTGGTGCACGTCACCAGCCCCGACCACGACCCGGTCGTCTTCTACACGAGCGACTGCACGAGCCCGGCCGCCTCGCGCGCCTGCACCGAGGGGGGGCGCGACCTGACCTACGATCTCACGCTCGGCGCCAGCGAGAGCACCTACCTCGTCGTCGACGGCCGCCAGGGCGCGGTCGGCGCCTACACGATGCAGGTCTTCAAGGTCGACGTCCGGCAGCTCAACCAGGCGTGCGACCCCGCGCAGCCGCTCAAGGTGCGCTGCGCCGCCGGCCTCTACTGCGACGCGACCTCACACTGCACCGCGGTGCAGGCCGAGGCGGAGCCGAACGACAACGCGGGCCAGGCCAACGCCGCGGTGTCGGGGCGGCCCATCACCGGCGTCAAGAGCACCGCCACCGACGTGGACTGGTTCTCGATCACGGCCAACGCGGGCGACGTCATCGTGGCCGAGACCCGCGACGGCGCCACGGATAAGTGCGTGAACGGCGGCGGCCTCGACAGCCGCCTGCGCATCCTGGGCACCGACGGCACGACCGAGCTCGCGATGAATGACGACATCGACGTCGGCACCAACTGGTGCTCGTTCGTGGTCACCCGCGTCGCGGCGGCGGGCACGTACTTCGTCGCGCTCGACTACTACGCCGGCGGCGCCGGGACGTTCGACTACACGCTCCGCATCTTCGCCGTGCCCGCGGTCGAGGGCACGGAGACCGAGCCGAACGACACCGCCGCGACGGCCAACGCCGTAGCCGGCACCGCGCTCCTGACCGGCGCCGTGGGCAGCGCCACCGACCAGGACTGGTTCCGCGTCCCCGCGGCCGCCGGCCAGCGCCTCGTGGTGCAGGCGACGGATGCGGCCGGCCAATGCAACCTCGCGGACACGCTCGCGATCTACGCGCCCGACGCGACCACCCTGGTCAGCACCCCGCTCGGGCCATGCCTGCACGCCACCGTCCCGTTCGTGACGGCGGCCGGGAACTACTACGTGGACGTCTCCGGCACCACGATCGCCGGCTACAGCCTGCAGGTCCTGCTCCTCCCGCCGTAGCGCCCGCTCAGATCTGCTTGCGCATCTGCTCGAGCACCTCGCTGTAGCTCGTGTTCTCGACCAGCGAGCTCAGCATGTGCGTGTACTTGTTGACCATGTCCTCGCGGCGCTTCGCCTTCGCGTCCTGCAGCGCGCGGTGTATGGTCACGAACGCCAGCTCGCTGTTGACGAAGTACTCCGCCGCCGACAGCGTCGCCTCGAGCCCTGACCGCATCACGCTGCGGGACGAGTGCCGGAAGTCGAACTCGTTGCCGTAGCTGTTGCGCACCCCCAGGGTCACCTCGGCCATGGCGTCGGTCGAGGCCGGGTCGTGGCCGGTGTCCATCTTGCCCTTCACCAGGAAGCGGACGAACCGGATCGACTCGAGCGAACGGTAGCGGTCGGCGAGGCGCGCCTTGAGCCCGTGGAAGAACGCGTCGATGAGGCCGACGCCCTGCCCCTCGATCGTCTGCACGTCTCCCGTGTGGCTGTCGCGGACCCGGCACGCCATCCGGGTCTCACCCGTCTCGAAATCCTCACGGATCTCGTAGCCGACCAGCGTGAGGTCGAAGAAATCGCCCTTCAGGATCTCCTTCATCAGCGCCAGCGAGCGAGCCTGCTTCGTCTCCACGTCTCACCTTCCCTGTCCATTTGATGGTCCGGACGCCGCGTCGCTCCATCCGCTCATGTGGCCGGAGGCTCGAAATACACCGTCTTGATCTGGGTGAAGAAGCCCGCCGCCGCCTTGCCCTGCTCGCGGGAGAAGGAGCTGGAGTCCTTCATGCCGCCGAACGGGACGTGCGCCTCCGCGCCCGCGGTCTCGCCGTTGACGTGCACGAGCCCGACCTGCGCGTCGCGTACGAAGCGCAGCGCCGTACCGGTGTGGCGGGTGAAGATCGCGGCCGAGAGGCCGAAGCGGACGCCGTTCGCGATCGCGACCGCCTCGTCGTAGCCGTCGGCGGGGATGATGCCGAGCACCGGCCCGAAGATCTCCTCCTGCGCGACGCGCATCGCGGGGCGCACGCGGCCGAGCACGGTGGGCTCGACGAAGTACCCGCCGCGGTACGCGGGTCCGCGCGGGGCCGCCCCGCCCACCAGCACCTCGGCGCCGTCCGCCTGCGCGAGCCGCACGTGCTCGAGCACGCGCTCCCGCGCGGCGGCGGAGATGAGCGGCCCCACCTGCGTGTCGTCGGCGAGGCCGTCGCCTACGACGAGCGCGCGCGCCCGCTCGCACACCCGCGCGGTGAGCTCGTCCAGCACGCGGCGATCGACGATCACGCGGCTCGTCGCCGTGCACTTCTGGCCCGTCGACAGCATCGCGCCCGCGACGGTCTGCGCCGCGGCCTGGTCGAGGTCGGCGTCCGCCATCACGACGACGGCGTTCTTGCCGCCCATCTCGACCTGCACCCGCGCCCCGCGCTGCGTCGCCGCGGCCTGGATCCTCCGCCCGACCGCGAGGGAGCCGGTGAACGAGAGGCCCGCGAGGCCGGCGCTCGCGACCACCGCGGCGCCGGCGCCCGGCCCGTCGCCGAGCACGACGTTGAGGACCCCGCGCGGCAGCCCGGCCTCGGCGAAGATCTCCGCCAGGCGCACGGCCATGAGCGGCGTGGCCTCGGCCGGCTTGAGCACGACGGTGTTGCCGTAGAGCAACGCCGGCGCGAGCTTCCAGAGCGGGATCGCGACCGGGAAGTTCCAGGGCGTGATCAGCCCGACGGGCCCGAGCGGCGCCGTGACGGTGTAGAGCAGCGTGGCGGGGTTGCCGGCGGCGTAGACCTCGCCCACGGCCTCGCTCGCCTGGCCGGCGAAGTAGCGCAGGATCGCGACGCCGCGAGCGGTCTCGCCGCGGGCCTCGCGCCGGGTCTTGCCCTCCTCGCGCGTGAACTCGGCCGCGAGCGCGTCGAGGCGGCTCTCGAGCAGCGCCGCCGCCCGCGTCAGGGCCTCGGCGCGCTTGAGCGGCGACAGGGCCGACCAGGCCGGCTGCGCGGTCTGCGCGGCCGCGACCGCGTCGGCCACGTCGGCGGCGTCAGAGCGCGGGAAGAGCCCGATGAGATCCCCTGGATTCGCTGGGTTACGGTCCTCGAGGAGCTCCCCGGCGCGAGGGTCGCGCCACTCGCCGGCGATGAAGTTCTGGTACCGCGGTCCAGGTGCGCCCATGGGGGCCTCCTCACGCGAGCGGCGCGACTTTAGCACGGGCGTGAATCCTTGTTCGGCAACTCTGGTCCAATCCGGCATGAGGCGCATCGCGCTCCTCGCCCTCCTCGCCGTCCTCCCAGGGGCGCTCACGTCCCGGCCGGCCGCGGCCGCGCCGCGGCGCTATCGCCCGGCGGCCCTGCCCACGCGGCTCCCGTCGATCTGGATAAGGGACCCTGAGAGGGTCCCTTCGACCTCCCGCGCAGAGCGCTGGCAGGCACAGCCCGCCAGCGCTCACGCGATCCTGACGCCGCGGCCCGCGCCCGCCGCGCCGGCGGCGATGCCGGTGCCGGCCGACGCCGCCCGGGGCTTCCCGCTGGACCTGCTCTTCTCGCGCCTCGCCGACGGGCAGCGCGCGGCGCACTACGCCCTCGACGGCCACGTGCACACGACCGCCAGCCCCGACGCGCGGCTCCGGCTGGGCGACGTGGTGCGCGAGGCCGCCGCCGCGGGCCTCGACGCCGTCGTCATCACGGATCACTGCTCCATCGCCGCCGCCCCGGCCATCGCGGCGTACGACCGGGCGCGCCCCGCCGGCGCGCCCCTGCTGGTGCTCGGCGAGGAGGCCGGCACCCGCGGCGCGCACCTCGGCCTGTGGAACGTGGCCCGCGGCGCCCGCGCCGACGAGGGCGGCCTCCCGGCGATGGCGACGGCGCTCGCGCGGGTGGACGCCCAGAGCCCGGGCGCGCTCTGCGTGCTCAACCACCCGACGTGGACCGTCGCAGGCGCCGCGCTCTTCCACCCCGCCGCCTTCGATCCGCAGCGGCCCGGCCCCAAGTTCGACGCGCTCGAGGTGTGCAACGGCCGCCGGCTGCTGCGCCCCCAGACGCGCGCGCTCATCGGCGCGTGGGAGGCCATGCTGGCGCAGGGGCTCCGGCCGGCGATCGTCTCGGGCTCCGACGCGCACCTGCGCGGCGACGGCCTCGGCCGCCTGCGCACGGTCGTGATCGCGCCGGCGCTCGAGGCCGGCGCCCTGGTCGAGGCGGCGCGCCTCGGCCGGACCTACGTCACCGACGACGCGCGCGTGGTGTTCAGCGTGGCCGGCCACGGCCCGGGCGAGCTCATCGACGGCCGCCCCGGCGCCCGCCTCGACCCGGCCGCCCACGGCCCCTGGCACGTCGCCCTGCGCGGCCTCGGCCAGCGCGGCGGCGAGGTGCGGCTGTACGCGGGCCGCGCGCTCATCGCCACGCTCCCGACGACGGCCGGGGTGCCGTTCAGCCTCGCGCTCGACTACGACCCGCGCACGCGTCCCGCGGCCGAGCGCGACCGCGCCGGCTACCTGCGGGTCGAGATCGTCCGCCCGGCGGAGCACGGCGCGGAGGAGGTCGGGCTCATCACCGCGCCCGTGTACTTCGAGCTGGGCACGGGCAGCTCCTGGGCCGCGCGGCCCCGCGCCGGCGCCCGCCTGGCGGCGCTGGCGCAGGCGCCGGCGCGCTGACTCAGCGCGCCTGACTCGCCGCCGCCGGCACGTCCGTCATTTCAACGGTGCTTCAATATGACGCGGGTCATACTCTCGCGGCCCCGGCAGTGCTATCACACTTTCACACTTTAGGAGGAAACATGCCCCGCGCCTGGAACGACCTGCTGATGGATGATCACCAGACGACCGAGAAGGTCTTCGCCGCCATGGAGCAGGCCTTCGCGCAGCCGGACGGCCCGCCGCCGGCGATGGTCGCGGGGCTGCTCGAGTACTGCGCCGTCTACGTCGACCAGTGCCACAACATGAAGGAGGAGCAGCACCTCTTCCCGCTCATCGAGAAGCGCGGCATCCCGCGCGATGGCGGGCCGCTCGGGGTGATGCTCGGCGAGCACGAGCAGGCGCGGGCCATCCTCGCGCGCCTCAAGCCGCTCGCGACCGCCTACGCCGGCGGCGACCGCAGCACGCTCGGCGACCTCAAGGCCGTGGTCACCGAGTACGCGGAGCTCCTGAAGGGCCACTTCTGGAAGGAGAACGACATCCTGTATCCGATGGCGCTGCGCGTCCTGTCGCCGGCCGACGGCGCCGCCGTGGTCGCGGGCATCGCCGCCATCGAGGCCGGGCTCGGCGCGGACACGCACGCGCGCTTCTACCAGCTCGCCGACGACCTGTGCCACGCGGGCAAGGTCGAGGACCTCTCGTTCGGGCTCGAGCGGCACGTGCTCGCGGCCATGCTCAACCGGCTGCCCGTCGAGATCTCGTTCGTCGACGCGAACGATCAGGTCGCCTACTTCAGCCACGAGAACCAGGACAAGATCTTCCCGCGCACCCGCGGGGCCATCGGCACCAACGTGCGCAACTGCCACCCGCCGAAGAGCCTGCACATGGTCACGAAGATCCTCGAGGACTTCAGGGCCGGCCGCCGCGAGGTCGCCGAGTTCTGGATCGACCTCGGCCCGCGGCGGGTCCACATCCGTTACTTCCCGGTGCGCGATGACGCCGGCGCCTACCTCGGCTGCATGGAGGTGGTGCAGGACATCGCGCCGGTGATCGCGCTCAAGGGGCAGAAGCGCCTGCTCGACCCGGCCTAGCTCCCCCTTCGCCGCGGTCCACGTCCGCGGCGGGCGCCGTCGTGGCGCTGCTGCTCGCGCTCGCGCGGCGCCGGCAGCGGCCGCCGGGCCGCGCCTAGAGCGCGGTCAGCGCGGCCCGGGCCACCGCAGCACCACCACCTCCTCGCGGAGCTGCTCCCGCGTGGCCGTCGCCAGCCGGGTGCGGAAGAGGTCGATGCCCTCGACCTCGTAGCCGAGGCCGTCGGCGAGGCTCGCGAGGAGCTGGCCGGTGCGGATCATCACGCGCAGGTACGACGCCTGGTCGCCGACGACGTAGGCGAGGCGCGCGCCGGGCCGGAGCGCGGGACGCAGCGCGGCGAGGTGGCGGGCCATGCCGCCGAAGTACAGGCGGGTCACGCGGGCGTAGAGCCGCTCGAAGCCGGAGGTCTTGCCGAGGGCGACCCGGCGCGCCTCGATCTCGTCGGCGACCCGCGCGATGACGGGGTGGCCGGCCACGAGCTGGTCGTCGGTATCGGCGGCGTAGACGCCGCGCGTGTTCGAGCGCACGAGGCCTTGCTTGAGGGCGCGCAGCTCGGCGCGGGTGGAGACGAAGCCGAGGATCACCGACTCGAGCCGCGTCGTCCGCGTGTAGTCCTTCTCGTTGGGGTACGGCGGCGAGGTGATCACCGCGTCGAGCGACTCCGGCGCGAGCAGGGCGGCGACGTCACGCGCATCGGCGCGGTGCACCCGGGCGGGCGTGGCGGCGCCGGGCGCGAGCGCCTCGAGATCGGCGGCCATCGCGAGGGCGGCGGCGCGCCAGAGCTCGACCGCCGGCGCGTCCTCCTTCGCCGGGCCGACGCCGACCTCGGGGCCGAAGTGCAGGTTGCCGATCCCGGCGACGAGCACCCGCGCGAGCGCGAGCTCGGCGTGGCGCGCGAGCCCGGCCGCGGCCTGCTCGCGGATGGCGGCGAGCAGCCCGAGCGCGCGGTGCAGCGGCCGCGGCGAGATCGAGCCGCGCAGCAGGAGCGCGGCGGCCTCGTCGGGCAGCGCGCGCAACGCGGGGGCCGCGGCCAGGCGCTCCGCGGTCGCGGCCACCCGCTCGGCCGCCGCGGCGAGCGCGGCCGGCGCGGGCGTCCAGTCCGTCTTCACCTCGGCCGCGAAGGCCGCCATCGGGTTCGCCTCGAAGCCCACGCTGGCGACGCCGAGCCGCTTGCACTCGACCAGGGTGGTGCCGGTCCCGCAGAACGGATCGAGCACCGCGCCCCCGGCGCCGACGCCGAAGCGCGCGAGGTAGTCGCGGACCAGGTGCGGCGGGTACGACAGCACGAAGCGGTACCAGTCGTGGGCCGGCCGGTCCTCGGGGCGGAGCCGGTTCGCGAGCGAGCGGGGCATCGCGCGCATCATGCCAGAGCACCACCGCGCGTGGCGAGCCCGACGAGCCTCGTGCTCGTGCTCGTGCTCGTGCTCGCCCCCCCGCTACTCTGCTACGCTTCCGGCGCATGTCGCAGCTCCGCTGGGACGTCCTGCGCCTCCCGGGCGCGCGCTGGCTCCTCGCCCGCGCGTGGCTGCCGGTCGGGCTGCAGGCCGTCGCCCTCGTCGTGCTCGGGGCCCTCGTCGTCAACGGCTGGGGCGTGGGGCAGGACGCGACGCCGGCCCGCCTCCTGACCCTGCGCAAGACGAACCTCACGACCCTCTTCGTCTGGGGCCTCTTCTGGCCCGGCCTCGTCGTGCTCACGCTGCTCGTCGGGCGCGTCTGGTGCACGGTGTGCCCGCTCGAGCTCATGAGCCGCGGCGGCGGCTGGCTCGGGCGGCGACTGGGCCTGGCCGGGCTCGCGGTGCCGCCGTGGCTGCGGGCGGGATGGGCCGCGGTGCTCGGGTACGGCGTGCTCCAGCTCTTCGTCGCCGGCGTCGCGCTCCACCGCGTGCCCCACTTCACGAGCCTCATGCTGCTCGCCCTCGGCGGCCTCGCCGTCGTCGCCGGGGTGGCGCTGCGCGAGCCGCGCGCCTTCTGCGCGACGCTCTGCCCGGTGGCGCCGCTGCTCGGCGTGTACGGCCGCTTCACCCCGGTGCAGCTCGAGGTGCGCGACGCGGCCGTGTGCGCGTCCTGCGCCTCCCGCGACTGCGTGCGCGCGGAGCACCGCGCCCGCTTCGACCGGCGGAGCTGCCCGTCGCTGCTGCAGCCGCACGCGCGCGGGCCGTCGGACGGCTGCGTGCTCTGCCTCCAGTGCGCGAAGGTGTGCCCCACCGCGAACGTCGGCTTCGGCGTCGCCGCCGCCACCGCCACCGTCCGCCGCCCCGCCCTGCTGCGACCGGCCGAGGCGGCCTTCGTCGCCATCGCCGCGGGCTTCGTGATCCGCGAGCTGATGCTCGAGGTGAAGTGGCTCGAGCGCCTCTTCGCGGCCGTCCCGACCGCCATCAGCACCGCCGTGCACGTCGGCTTCGGCTGGATCGAGGCCCTGTGGTTCCTCGTCCTCGTGCCCGCGGCGCTCTGGGGGCTGCTCGTCCTCCTCGGCCGCGTCCTGCGCGACCGCGGCGGCGCGGGCCGCCTCCTCCTCGCGCTGACGACGGCGGCGGCGCCGGTGATCGTGGTCGCGCACATGGCCAAGAGCCTCGCGAAGCTGGGCGGCTGGGCGGGCTTCCTGCCGCTGGCGCTGCGCGACCCGCGCGGCCTGGCCACCTTCGACGCGCTCGGCGCCCACCGGCTGGCCGCGCCGGGGCGGCTCTACGGCCTCGCCGCCGCCGGCGGGGTCGTGCTCGTCGCGCTCGCCGCGACGGCGGTCGTCGCCTGGCGCCGCGCGCCGCGCGAGTCGCGGGTCCCGGCGCGCGCGGGCGTCGCGGTGCTCGCGGCGCTCTTCCTCGCGATCATCGGGGCCTGGACGCTGGGCTGAGCGCGCCCGCGCCGTTCGACAAACGCCCCTGCCTTGCGGTAAAGCACCGGCATGAGCGATCTGCGCTTCGACCGCACGTACGAGGAGGCCGCGCTGCACAGCCCGCTCACGGGCGGCGCGCTCGACACCCACCGGATCGAGGTGCGGCGCGACCCGCTCACCGGCGCGCGCAGCATCTACAGCCCGCGGCTCGAGGACAAGATGTTCATCGGGCCGCACGACGCCGCCCTCCTCGAGCGCTACGCCGCGCGGACGGCGGAGCGCTGCTTCCTCTGCGGCGACCGCTGGCAGCAGGCGACGCCCAGGTACCCGACCGACCTCCTGCCCGAGGGGCGGCTGCGCGTCGGCGAGGCGCTGCTGTTCCCCAACCTCTTCCCGATCGACGCCGTGCACGCGGTGGTCCGCGTCACCGAGCGCCACCACGTGCGCCTCGACGAGCTCACCGCGCCGCTCCTGCGCGACGCGCTCGCGGCGGCCGCCGCCTTCGTCCGCCGCCTGGGCGAGGCGCGCCCGGTGCGCTACGTCACCGTCGACGGCAACTACCTCTTCCCCGCCGGCGCGAGCATCGCGCACCCGCACATCCAGGTCCTCGGCGGCGCGACACCCTGCACCTGGCTCGACCGCGCGCTCACCCTCGGCCGGCGCTGGGCGCAGCAGCACGGCGCGTGCTACTGGACCGAGCTCCTCGCGGAGGAGGGCCGCCGTGGCGAGCGCCTCATCGGCGCCACCGGCCCGGTGAGCTGGATGGCGGCGTTCTCACCCCAGGGCACGAACGAGGTCATCGGCCTGCTGCCCGAACGGCGCGCCCTCGACGAGCTCGACGAGGCCGACGTCGCCGGCCTCGCCGCCGGGCTCGCGCACGTGCTCGCGGCCTACCACGACCTCGGGCTCGCGACCTTCAACTTCGCCCTCTTCTCAGGGCCGATCGGGGGGCCGATCGGCGAGCACGACGACACGTTCCGCTGCCAGCTCCGCGTGATCTCCCGCCAGACCGTGCACGAGAACTACCGCACCGACGACTACTTCCTGCAGCGGCTCCTCGGCGACGAGCTGATCCTCACGACGCCGGAGGCGCTCGCCGCGAAGGTGCGCACGCGGCTCTGAGGGCGGCGCCGGCCCGACGCGCAGGCCGGCAGTCAGTTGACGCCGCCGCACCGTTGGCCGAGACTCGGCGTCCACCCCGAGGGGGGGTGCCCACATGGTCACGAATCACCGCCTCGCCTCCGTCCCTGCGCTGCGCGGGCTGCCGCCGCGCCTCGTCCTCGCCGTCCTCGGGGTGGCCGGCGCGCTCGCCACCGGCGCCGGCTGTTCGTCCTCGTCCTCGTCCGGGCCGCAGGACGCCGGCGTCGACGCGCCGCGCGACGCCGCGCAGCCGCCCGACGGCTCGGCCGGCGACGCGGTCACCCCGGGCGACGCGGCGGGGCTCGACGCGCTGCCCGGCGACGCCTCGCGCGGTCCGGCGTACGAGCAGGGCACCGCCGGCTGCCCGACCCCGGACGGCGGCGCGCGCGTGGTCAAGCTCGTCAACAACTGCGCGACGAAGCGCTGGTTCAAGTTCGACGGCCGCACGACGCCGCTCGCGGCGCGGCCGACGGGCTGCCCCTGGGCGGGCCAGAGCTGCACCGACATCGACGGCGTCGCCCAGTGCACCGCCAAGGCCCAGACGGCCTCCCCGACCGTCGACCCCGGGCAGGTCTACTGCAAGCAGAACGCCGCCGGCACCGGGGGCACGTGCGCCTGCAACCTGCACGTCGAGCTCGCGGCGGGTCAGGCGCAGGAGATCGTGCTGCCCGGCGGCGCCGACTGGGTCAGCGCCACCGGGCGGCTCGCCACCGGCTGCAACGCGCTCGGCGCCAGGTGCTCGCTCGGCAACGACGCCGCGAACAACAGCGTGTTCGAGTTCACCTACGACCAGAGCGGGGTGACCTACGACATCAGCGCCGTCGACGCGTGGACGGCGGCGAGCCCCGTCGGCATGAAGAGCTGCGGCGTCGCCGGGAACGGCAGCGCGTACTCGTGCAAGGGCGCGGGCTGCCGCTTCGACGTCGCCACCCAGTGCCCCGACGGCACCGCCGCCTTCGCGGCCGCGCCCGACTCATGCGGGACCTGCGCCGTCCACGACGTGGGCGGCAAGCAGGTGATCGCCGACGGCGGGTGCGGGAGCTGCCCCAACGGGAGCTCGGCGAACCTGATCCCGACCGGGACCGTGTTCAACCCCAGCGGCGCCGGCGGCGCCGAGTGGAGCTGGCCGGGCAGCCCGGACTTCGCGCGCGCGTTCGGGGCGAGCGAGGGCGCGCGGGCACAGCGGCGGTTCGCGTGCGACAGCACGACGGACAACTCGAGCTGTACGGCCGCGGCGTCGGGCACGGCGGCGAACACCTGCCTCGGGGGCTGCATGCTGTGCCAGATCGCCAACCCCGGGAAGTACCCGTACAGCCCGGAGTGCATCAAGTACTGCTGCCCGGACCGCGGCGGGGAGCCGTACGACGGGGGGACCTACCACTACGACAGCCAGGGGTGCACCGCGCTCGGCGTGCAGCGCGCGACGGACTACACGGTGGCGCTCAAGGCGGCGTGCCCCTTCGTCTACACCTACGGCTACGAGGATCACTCCTCCACGTTCACCTGCGACCAGAGCGCCTCGCTCCTCATCCAGGCCTGCCCCGACGCGACCGACTTCCCCGCCCAGCACTGACCTCGCCCAGGCCCCAGATTTTTTGCAGCGCAGCACTTGACAACCCTGAGGCTGGATGGATATATCTGTCCGCGTCATGTTGCACTGCATCAATTTCAACCCAACCACGACGTGAGGTTCAAGATGGAGCTCAAGGGCGCAGTAGCTGTCATCACGGGTGGGGCGAGCGGGATCGGCGAGGCGGTCGCCAGGACCATGGCCGCGCAGGGCGTGAAGGTCGTCCTGGGCGACATGGACGCGAAGGGGCTCGAGCGGGTCGCGGGCGAGATCAAGGCCGCCGGCGGTGACGCGGCGTTCGCACGGTGCAACGTCACGAGCGACGAGGAGGTCGCCAACCTCATGGACCTGGCGGTCGCCACCTTCGGCGCGCTGAACATCTGCGTGGCGTCGGCCGGGATCATCAAGGACGGCCTGATGATCAACACCGACAAGGAGACCGGCAAGGTCAAGAAGGCGATGACCACCGAGCAGTTCAAGGCGGTGATCGACGTCAACCTCGTCGGCGCCTTCATCACGATCCGCGAGGCCGCGATCCGGATGGTGAACGGCGGCTTCAAGGGCCTGCTCGTGCCGATCTCGTCGGTGAACAAGAGCGGCCAGACCGGCCAGCTCAACTACTCGTCCGCGAAGGCCGCCCTCGCGCTGTGGCCCAAGATCGTCGTCGGCGAGCTCCAGCTGCGCGGCATCCAGAACGTCCGCTGCGTGGCCATCGCCCCCGGGTACGTGGGCACGCCGATGGTGCGCGGCATGAACCAGGACGCCCTGGCGGGGCTGCTGAAGGGCGTGCACCTCGGCCGCCTGATCGAGCCGGAGGAGATCGCGCGCTCCATCATGTTCGTCGCGCAGAACGACGCCGTGGACGCGACGTGCCTGGAGATCACCGGCGGCCTCATCGCGAACGGGCTCGCCAAGTAGCAGGAATCGAGGTCAACCATGAGCAAGGTCAGCATCATCGGCGCCTACAACACCAAGTTCGGAGCGCACGTCCAGATCAAGGACATGATCTCCTTCAAGAAGAAGATCGACACGCTGTCGTTCTACGACCTCGTCGTCGAGGCCGGCCGCGGCGCGATCAGGGACGCGGGGCTCGACGCCCGGGACATCGACGCCGTCTGGATCGGCAGCTGCTCGCCGGGCCGCTTCGTCAACCAGGAGCACGTGGCGCCGCTCGGCGTCGCCATCGACCCGGCCCTGCGCTTCAAGCCGATGACCCGCACCGAGTGCGCGTGCGCCTCGTCGTCGGTCGCCATCTACGACGCCGCCTACGCCATCGAGGCCGGGCGGCACCGCCACGTGCTCGTCATCGGCGTCGAGAAGATGACCCTGCTCGACACGCCGGCGATGACCGCGGCGCTCGCCACCTGCTCGTACTGGCCCGAGGAGGGCGGCACGGGCGGGACCTTCCCGGGGCTCTTCGCCGAGCTCGCCCGGGCCTACGCCGCGCGCTACAAGCTCTCCGACGCCGAATTCCGGGCGCAGCTCGCGCACGTCGCGGCGTTCTGCTACCGCAACGCGGCCGCGAACCCGCTCGCGCACGTGCAGAACGGCCCGGCCACGGCCGAGGCCATCCTCGCGCTGCCCGAGAGCGGCCGCGGCTCCAACATGATGATCGCGCCGCCCCTGCGCTTGCACGACTGCTCGCTCGTCAGCGACGGCGCCGCGGCCGTGGTGCTCACGGCGACGAGCACCGCCCGGGCGGCCCGGCGCCGGGCCGTCGAGCTCGCGGGCATCGGCCACTCGACCGACCACCTGCCGCTGTCGAAGCGCGAGAACAAGCACGTGCTCGAGGCGGGCAAGGACGCGGTCGCCAAGGCGTACCGCGAGGCGGGCATCACCGCGGCCGACGTCGACGTCGCCGAGGTGCACGACTGCTTCACCATCAACCAGCTCCTCACGACCGAGGCCCTGGGCCTCGCCGAGGACGGCCAGGCGGGCTGGGACTACATCGCCGGCCGCTTCGGCGCCGACGACGACAAGGTCTGCGTCAACCTCTCGGGCGGGCTCAAGGCCAAGGGGCACCCGGTCGGCGCCACCGGCGCCTCCATGCACGCGCTCCTCTTCAAGCAGCTCGTCGGCGAGCCCATCGGCCTCGCCCCGACGAAGAAGCCGCCGCAGATCGGGGTCACCTTCAACGTCGGCGGCGCCGCCGTCACGAACTGCGTCTCGGTCCTGCGCCGCGTCGCCTAGATCGCCCCGCTCCCCCCCGCGCTCACCTCGGGCTCCATCGCCGTTGACGGCGGCCTCGGCATGTTGCAAAGCTGACCATGCGGACAGAGGAGGCCAGAGGCATGACGCGCGTATTCGTGGTCGGGTACAACCAGAGCAAGTTCGGCAAGCTGATGGACATCACGCCGGAGCGGATGCTGCGGGACGCGGCCATGCCGCTGCTCGAGCGGGCCGGGACGACGCCGGACGCGGTGGACACGGTGAGCCTGGCGGGCCTGTGCACGCCGATGCTCAGCGACCAGACGCTCCTGTCGGGCCTCATGGCGATGGCGCCCGGGTTCGCGAACAAGCCGATCGACTCGTGCGAGAACGCCTGCGCCTCCGGCGGCCAGGCGATCTACAACGTCGTGACCCGGCTCAAGGCCGGGATCGCGGACGTCGGCCTCGCCGTCGGCATCGAGAAGATGCGCGACGCCGAGGGCAAGATGGACGGCAAGCTCATCGGCAAGGTGCTCGGCACCGCCTCGCACCCGGCGCAGCGCCCGGGCAAGACCTTCGTCTTCCCGCACATCTTCGCCGAGATCATGGCGCGCTACATCAAGGAGCACGGCTCGTCGGAGGAGGAGCTGGCCTACGTCCCGCCGGTCTTCTACGCCAACGCGAACAAGAACCCCCTCGCGCACATGAACAAGGCCGTGGTCACCCACGCCGACGTCATGAAGATCGAGGGCATCAACCGCTACGTGGTCGAGGGGCTGCCGCTCAAGACCTACGAGTGCTCGCAGATCTCGGACGGCTACGCGGCCGTGCTGCTCTGCAACGAGGCGGGCCTGAAGAAGCTCGGCGTCGCCCCCGACCGCGCCGTCGAGATCGCCGGGTTCGCCCAGCGCACCGACGGGCTCAACACCGACCTCCGGCCCGACATCCTCAAGCCGGCGGGCGCCTACTCGGCCGTCGCCGCCGCCTACCAGATGGCCGGCATCGGCGCGCGCAACGTCTCGGTGGCCGAGGTGCACGACTGCTTCGGCGTGATGGGCGCGATGGCGACCGAGATCATCGGCAAGGCCGAGTACGGCCGCGGCGCGAAGTACTTCGCCGAGGGCAAGGCGGCGCTCGGCGGCGAGTGCCCGATCAACACCTCGGGCGGCCTCATCGCCAAGGGCCACCCGATCGGCGCGACCGGCGTCGCGATGGTCGGCTGGAGCTACCAGCAGATCACGAGGCAGGTGCCCGCCGCGCTGCAGGTCGAGACGATCGACCACGCCGTGACGTTCAACATCGGCGGCCCGATCTGCGCGAGCGCGGTCTTCGTGCTGCGCGGCAACAACTAGTCAGCCCCCCCTAGCCTCGCCTCCGCCCACCCGCCTCACCGGGCTCCCGGTCCCGGCCTCCACCCGCCTGATCCGCCAGAGCCATTGCCTTGCGCCCGCTCGGCGGAGGAAACTCGGGCCTGGGTCGGGCGTGGGGTATCGAGGAGGCGGCATGACGACGCGCGTGTTCCTGGTTTCGCTGGCGGTGCTGCTCGGCGCCGGGTGCTCGCCCCGGCCGGAGCCCGCCCGGCGCGCGGCCTCGGCCGGCGCCGCGGCGGCGGCGCCCCAGAGGCGAGCCGCAGGCGAGCCTCGTCGTGACTTGAGCGGCCTCGCCGCGGTGCGCGAGCGCGTCGCCCACCGCTTCGTCGCGGCCGGGGGGGCCGCGGTCGCGGGCGACGCCGCCTACGAGGTGTCGGTCGCGCCCGCGGGCGTGGCCTTCACCGCCGCGGTCGCCGGGCGGCCGACGCTGCGCCTGGGAGCGCCGCGGGTGCTGGCGGGCGCCGGCCCGCTCGCGCCGGGGCGCGGCGAGGTCGTCCTGCGGGCAACCTCGCCGCCTGGGAGGTCGCGCCCGGGGTCACGGCGCGGGTCGAGGCGAGGCGCGGCGAGGCGGAGCTGAGCTTCGAGGTCGCCCGCCGCCCGGCCGGGGACCTCCTCGTGCAGGTGCCGGTCGCCGGGCTGGGCTACCGCGGGCGCAGCGCCCACGGCCTCCACTACGGCCCGGCCGCCGGCGGCCCCGGCGTCCGGGTCGGCCACGTCACGGCGCTCGACGCCCGCGGCCGTTCCTGGACGGGCGCGGCGCGCCACGCGGCGGGCGCCCTCGAGCTGCGGGTCCCGGCCGCGTTCCTGGCGGCCGCCGCGTACCCGGTGACCATCGACCCGACGCTGTCGCCGGAGCTCGATTTGGGCCTGCTGCACTACGTCGCCGCCGAGGGCGCCCAGACCGACCCCGCGGTCGGCTTCGACGGGACCAACTTCCTCGTCGCGTGGGTGGACGGCCGCTGGTCCCCGATGGCGATCTACGCCGCGCGGCTGACCCCGGCGGGCGAGGTCCTCGACCACTTCGGCTTCCGGGTGAGCGACGCGTCGACCCAGCCGGACACCACGCCGGCCATCGCCTGCGACGGCAACGTGTGCCTCGTCGTGTGGCAGCGCTCGGCGGCCACGCCCAAGATCTTCGCGGCGCGCCTCTCCCCGGCGGGCCAGGTCCTCGACGCGACGTCGGTCCAGGTCACCCCGGACGTGCAGACCTACGAGTACCAGACCCAGCCCGCGGTCGCGAAGAACGGCACCAGCTTCCTCGTCGTCTGGACCGACGTGCTCGGCGCGTTCAAGCAGATCAACGGCGGCCGGGTCGGCGGGGACGGCGTGCCGCTCGACCGGACCGGCTTCCTCGTCGGCGGCTACGGCAACGCGGACCCGACGCGGCCGGCGGTGGCCGCGAACGGCGCCGCCGCCCTCGTCGCCTGGGAGGACCGCCGTGCGGGCAACGTCGGCGTCGACATCTACGGCAACCTCGTCCCGGCCGGGACGGGCACCCCGGCGCCCTTCGACACACGGCTCTCCGCGAACGGCGGGATCACCGGCGCCACGGGCGACCAGCTGCAGCCGGCGGTCGGCGCGATCCCCGGCGGGGCCTTCTTCGCCGCCTGGAAGGACGGCCGGACCGGCCTGGCGCAGATCTACGGCACGCGCGTGACGAGCGCGAGCGGCCAGGCGCAGATCCTCGACGGCAGAGCCACCTGGTCGCGTGGCTGCCACTGACGGGCCAGCTCACCGCCCGCGCCGTCGCGCCCTCGGGCGCGCTCGGCGCCCTCACGACGCTGAGCGCGACGAACACCGACACCGCGGCGCACAGGCCGGCGCTGGCCTGCGCCGCGGGGCAGTGCCTGCTCGCCTGGCAGCACCGCACGTCGCTCTCGGCGACCCCGACCGTGCAGGCGCAGCGGCTCACGGTCGCGAGCCTCGTGATCACGAGCCTCGACCCGGCCGCGCCCGGGGGGTTCACGCTCGCGACCGGCGGCGCCGAGCCCGCGGTGGCCGCCTCCGGCACGAGCTACCTCGTCGCCTGGCGCACCGGCACGGACGACGTCGCGGCGGTGCACGTGCGCCCGGCCACCGGCGCCCTCGTCGACGCCGCGCCGCTCACGGTGGCCGGCACCGCGGACCACGAGTACGGGGCCGCCGTCTCCTGGGACGGCGCGCAGTACCTGGTCTCGTGGACCTCGCACCCCCAGCTCTCGCCGGCGCTCGCGACCCACGTGCGCCTCCTGCCGGAGGCCGCCGGCCTCGGCGTCGGGACCGTTACCGACCTCGGCATCCCGGGGCAGGCGCTCGCCGCGGCCTTCGACGGCACCTACCACGTGCTGCCGTTGCTCGTCGACGGGATCGGCGGACCCGAGGTCCACGCCGTGCGCGTCTCGACGGCCGGCGCGCTCGTCGACGACTTCGTGGTCGCGCCCTCCGACGTGGGCGCGCCCGCGGTCGCGCGCGGCCCGGGGCAACAGCTCCTCATCGCGTACCACGCGTTCATCGACCGCGCCCCGTATGGCCCCACCCGCCACGTCTTCGGCCGCCTCGTGGTCCCGTGCGCGAGCGCGGCCGAGTGCGACGACGGCGATCCCTGCACCGTGGACTCGTGCGACGTCGCCGCGGGCGGCTGCCGGCACGTGACCTACGCCTGCACGCCCGGGGAGTGCGAGGCCAGCGCGGTGTGCGACGGGAGCGGCGGCTGCCTCACGACCGCGCAGAGCGACGGCGTCGCCTGCGCGGACGAGGGCCTCACCTGCACGACCGACGCGTGCCAGGCCGGCGCCTGCCGGCACGCGGTGCAGGACGGGTGGTGCGCGATCAGCGGCCAGTGCGTGACCGCCGGCACGGTCGACCCCGCCGACGGCTGCCGGCGCTGCGACCCGGCCGCCAGCACCGGCGCCTGGTCGCCCGTCGTGGGCTGCTTCGACGCCGGTGCGCCCGACGCCGGGCCCACCGACGCGCCGCCCGCGAGCGACGACGCCCCACCCGCAGCGAGCGACGCGCCGCCCGCCCCCGACGCGCCGCCCGACGCGCCGCCCGCGCCCACCGACGCGCCGCCCACGCCCACCGACGGGTCGCTGCCGCCGGCGGACGGCCCGGTCGGGGCCGCGGACGGGGGCGCGTCGCCCGACGCGGGCGCCGGGGGGACCGCGGGCGGCGGGTGCGGCTGCCGCGCCGGGGCCGACGCCGGCTCACCGGGGCTCGTCCTCGCGGCGGTCGCCCTCGCGCTCGCGCTCGTCGGCGCACGGCGGCGCCGGTCGCGGCGCCCCTGCGGTCAGCGGACCCGGTAGCTCAGTCCTTGAGCGGCGTGTACCGCGTCTCGACCCGCTGCTCCATCATGGCCTCGACGACCATCTCCTCGCCCGCGCCCGGGTTCTTCATGCGCATGGCGAGCGCGACCTTCATCTGCAGGCGGTCGGCCAGGCGGCGCGTGCTCAGGGTGTCGACGGGGAAGAGGCCGGCGAACGAGGCCTCGACCGAGGCCTTGTCGACCTGCATCCCCGGCGGGAGCGGCATCTGGACGCGGTCGACCCGCAGGCGCGCCGAGACCTCGAGCGCCTTGACCCCGTCCTGCTTGCGCACGCCCTCGAGCCGGGCGGTGCCGGCGATGTCGGCGCCGCCGATCTTGAGGCCACGGCCGGCGAGATCGCGGGCGGCGGCGTCGCCGTTGATGCGCCACTCGTCGCCCACCCGCCGTCGCTCGCGGGTGCCGAAGATGTCGTCGTCCGTCGCGGTGTCGGGCTCCCGCGCGGTGAGCACCACGCCCAGCGCCTCGGCGGTGTCGCCCGTCGCGACCTCGCCGTCGACGGTGAAGACGGTCTTGCCGTTCTTGTGCTCGACCACGATGGTCCGCCCGCGGCCGACCACCTCGCGGGTCTCGCCCTTCGCCGCCTTCTGGCAGCGCTCGACCTGGTAGCTGACGCGGACGGGCAGCGCGCGGCCGTCGACCGCGACCACCGTGGCCGCCGCCGTGAGCTCGACGTCCATGGCCTCGTCGCTGTTCGACACCTCCTGGCCGGCCTTGACCGCGCGCTGCTGCTTGCGCGTCTTGCCCTTGGTCACGACGCGGTAGCGGTCGCCCGCCTTCGCCGGGCGGCTGAGCTTGACGGCGTAGGCGTCGTCGGCGGCGAGCGCCGCGGGAGCCTGGGCGAGGAGCCAGAGCGCGAGGACGAGCGAGGAGGTGGAACGCATGCCGTGGCCCCTTTCCGAGCTTTTCCCTTACAGACAGGCCGTCGACAGCCACTGCCACGTGCCGCACGTGCCGGTGGTGGGCCCCGCCGTGTCGCCGCTCACGCACAGACCGTCGGTGGCGCACCAGCCGCAGCCGTTGTAGCCGTCGCAGGTGGCGCAGTCGGTGTAGGCGGCGCACGGGTCCGCCGGCGGCGCGCACACGTCGCTCGTCCAGCGCCAGTCGCCGCACCCGCCGGTCGCCGGGCCGGTGCTGGACCCCTCGACGCAGCCGCCCCAGTCCGCGCACCAGCCGCAGCCGTACGCGGCCGTGCAGTCGCCGCAGGTCCAGGACAGGGCGCAGGGGTCGGCGGTCGCGCACTGGCTCGTGTAGCCGCGCCAGTCGCTGCAGGCGCCGGCGGTGGGCCCGGCGCCGGTGCCCTCCATGCAGGTCCCGCTGGCCGCGCACCAGCCGCACGCGAAGCTCGCGGCGCAGGCGTCGCACGTCGTCATGCCCCCGCACAGGTCGGCCGCGGCGCAGGCGGCGCCGTCGCTCCGCCAGTCGGCGCACGCGCCGCCGTTCGCGGGGCTCGCGCAGGTGCCGGTCGCGGCGCACCAGCCGCAGCCCTCGGGCAGCGCGACGCACGCGTCGCAGGCGCTCGCCCGGGCGCAGGGATCGGTGAGGCTGCACTCGCTGGGCAGCCAGCGCCAGTCGCCGCACCCGCCGCCGACGGCGCCGCTGGCGTCGCCGGGGCCGCAGGCGCCGGCGCTGGCGCACCAGCCGCAGCCGGCGCGCGCGTTGCAGTCGTCACAGCCGGCCGCCGCGCACGCGGTCGTGCCGCCGCCGGCGGTCGTCTGGCAGTCCGGGTCGTCGCCCAGGCACGGGTCGCAGATGCCGTCGTCGTACCAGGCCGGCGAGCAGCCCGGCGCCGCGCCGCCGCCGGCGTAGCCGCCGTCGTCCGTCGTGCCGCCGCCGCTGGCCGCGTCCAGCTTCGCGAAGAACGCGTCGATCTCGCGCTGGCACACCTTGCAGAACGGCGTCCCCAGGTTGCGCATGAGGCAGTTGGGCTGCGGGCGGTACACGCCCTTCGTACAGTAGCCGGCGCCCTCGTGGGCCCCGACCCGGTCCTGCTGCGCCGGCGGGGTCGGCAGCGGCGTGTCGTCGGCGACGAGGTCGCGCCACGGCAGGTCCTCGCGCCGCGCCGAGCTCGAGATGTTCGCGGCGCGCAGCCCCGGGTGGCAGTACGTCGCCTCGTCGGCCGGGTAGGCGTACTCGTCGGCGAGGTTGAAGAGGGCGTGGCCTATCTCGTGCACGAAGACGCTGGTCGCGTGGTCGTCGCTGACGAGGGTCGTGATCAGCATCGCCCGGGGCCCGCAGCCGCCGTAGCGCGTGCTGTTCACGAGCACCACGGTGAGGTCGGCGTCGGTGCCGGCCGCCTTCTGCGCCGCCTCGAACCCGGCGCTCTTGACGAAGTAGGGGCACCGGGTGGTCGCGTCCGACCAGGCCATCTCGAAGGCGGTGTCGTTCGCGGTCGCGCCGACGGGGATGCCGGAGGTGCGCGACACGACGTCCTGGCGCCAGAAGTTGAAGCGATCGTAGCGCGCCTTGAAGGCGGGGTCGTCCTTGAGCTTGGCGACGAGCTTCGCGACCGCGTCGCGGTACGCCGGGAGCTCGGCCTCGGTGAAGCCCTCGCCGACGATGATGAGGTCGATCCCCTTCTTGAGGTCGCCGTTGCCGGCCACGAGGGTGCGCGCCCCCCGGAGGTCATCCGGCAGCTTGATCATGGCGCTCGCGGCCATGTTGGGCGTGAAGCGGGTGCGGCCGAGCTCGGCGCCCGACTGCTCGTCGCGGACGATGAGGTCGCCCGCCACCCGCGGCAGCCGCAGGCGGAGCGCGCCGAAGTCCGCGCGCGACTGCGACTGGCGCAGCAACCCGTTCTCGTGCCACTCGGTGCGGATGTCGCGCGGGTCGTTCAGCCGCCCCGACGCGAAGACCGTGCCGGTGTCGGTGACGAGCTCGTAGCTCAGGGCCCGCTCCGTGGTCATGCGCGCGGCCGGCGCGGCGCTGGCGGCGCCGACGTTGATGATGCGCACGCCGGCGGCCTCGACGACGACGTCGACGCCCACCTCGTAGGTGTCATGGCCGACGATCGTGCCGCTGCCGCAGCCGGCGGCGAGGAGAGCGGCGGCGATGAGACCGCCGAGTCGCGGGGCGCGCGTCATGGGCATGCTCCTGCCACGAGTAGGTGCAGCTAGTCCTGGTCCCACCAGCGTGCCTGAAATTCGGGCTGACCGGAAGTCCTACCTTCCCTCCCGGCGAGCCCGCCACGGGCGGCGGCACCCTCGTTGCGCCGCGCGTCCCCGTGCGGGCGCCCGCCCGCGCGCCCCCGCGACCCCGCTCATGCGACACCCCTCGATCCAAGCCACCCCGCCACGATGTTCCGCTGGCGCGCCGTGCGTGTCAATGAACGCCGCGGCGAGGGGCCCTGTCACGGGCCGCGCCGCGCGCGTATACTGCGGCCGAGGCTGTCGTTCTGCCTTACACGTACGGCGACAGCATCGGCGCGCGGACGGCGGCGGCCGCCGGGCGTGCGGGAGGGAGCGTCACACCATGCGAAACGCAGACGACGCCGGCGCGCGTGACGAGCACGCCGAGTGGTGCGCCCAGCTCATCGAGGGCTCGCGCGAGGGGTTCGCGCGCGTCGATCTCCTGGGCCGCTTCGTCTTCGTGAACCAGGGGGCGTGCGACGGGATGGGCGTGCCCCGCGAGGAGCTCATCGGCCAGGGTCCCGAGACGCTCATGTCGCGGGCGGATCCGGACGCCATGGCGACCCTGTTCGAGAGCGTGAACCGCGTGGTCACCTCCCGCGGCCCGGACACCGTGCACTTCCGCCTGCGGCACCGCGACGGCACCTTGCGCTGGCTCGAGCACACGATGGCGCCATGGCTCGGCGCCGGCGGCGAGCTGCGCGGCATGAACGTCCTCGTCAGGGACGTGACGGCGCTGAAGGAGGCCGAGGCCGACCGGGCGCGCCTGCTGGATCACCTGGCGCAGATCCAGCGCTTCGAGGCCATCGGCACGCTCGCCAGCGGCGTGGTGCACGACTTCAACAACCTCGTCCAGCTCATGGTCACGACGGCGGAGTGCGCCCTCATCACGGCGCCGCCGGACCAGCCCGCGGCCCTCCAGTTCGGCCGGATCCTCAAGGCGGCCGAGCGCGCGCGCGACCTCAGCCGCCGCCTCCTCGCGTTCGCGCGCAAGCAGGACCCGCAGCCGTGCCCCGTGCCCCTCGCGCGGCTGGTCGACGACACCGTCGACCTGCTCGGCTACGCCCGCGCCCGGTTCCACCCGCGGCTCCACCTCGAGGTCCGCCACGGGACCCAGGGTTGCGTCGTGATGGCGGACGTGATGCAGGTGCAGCGCGCGCTGCTGAACCTCTGCGTGAACGCGTGCGACGCCATGCCCGACGGCGGCACCCTCACGATCGAGACCGCCGAAGCGGCGCCCGCGGCCGCAGCGCCGTCCGGATCGCGCGCGGCCGCCCCCGCCGCCGCCGGGCCGGGCCGCTGCGGCGTGGTCCGCATCCGTGACACGGGGACGGGGATGTCCGAGGAGGTGCGCCAGCGGATGTTCGAGCCCTTCTTCACGACGAAGGACGGCGACCACGGCACCGGCCTCGGTCTGTCGACCTCCGACCGGATCGTCCGCTCGCTGGGCGGGCGCATCGAGGTCGAGACGAAGCTCGGGTCCGGCACCACCGTCACGGTGTGGCTGCCGGCCACGCTCCCGGCGACCGCGCCCGCGGCCGCCCGGGCGCTGGACCTGCGGCACGGCACCGAGCGCATCCTCATCATCGACGACGAGGATTTCTTCCTGGTCACGGCCGAGATGCTGCTCGCCCGGCTCGGCTACCGGGTGGCGCTCGCGCGGAGCGGCGCGGAGGGGCTGGAGTGCTTCCGCGCCCGGCCCGGCGACATCGACGTGGTCATGCTCGACCTGGTGATGCCGCGCATGGACGGACGCGAGGTGCTGCGGGCGCTGCGCGCGGCCGACCCCGGGCTGCCGGTCATCATCGCCTCCGGCCACGAGGACGAGGAGTGGCTCGCCGATGTCCGCGCCGCCGGGGCCGACGTCATCCTGCCCAAGCCCTACACCGCGTCCGAGCTGAGCGCGGCGCTGCGCGCCGTGCTCGACCGCACCACGGCGCCGACCCGCGGCGCGCCGGCGCGCTCCGACTGAGCCCCGGCCCGTTCTGTCCCTCGAGCGAAGCAATTGTGGCCGTCGCGGGGCTGGTGCTATGGTGTGGGCTTCACGCATGAGCGAGCGACGGCCACCACGCTCCCGCCGGCCCAGCCAACGGCTGCCCCGGGGCGCCTCCCCCGACGATGACGGCGTGCCGCCGCCGCTCGACCCGCTGCCCGGCGCGGGCCCCGGCGACTTCAGCGGCGTGCACGACCCGGTGCTCGACATGCCCTCGATCGTCACCGAGATGATCGAGGAGATGGAGACCGACGTCGAGGATCCGTTCGCGTCGCGGCCGCGGGTGGGGCGCGCGCTGCGCAGCGCCGCGGCCCTGGCGGCGACCGCGCCGGGGAGCGGGCCGCTCACCGGCACGATCCCGGGGCACCGCTCGCGGCCCGGGCGCGGCGGCACGGGGTCGGTCCCGCTGCCGGCGCCCGGTGCGGGGTCGGCCCAAGTGCCGGCGCCCAGCCCGCCCCTGCGGCGCGCCCCGGCGCGGCGGCGCCCCCGGACGGGCACCGGCACCGGCGCCGACGGGCTCGACGAGGCGACCATCGTCGAGCCGACCGACCCGCAGGAGGCGGACCGGCCGTCGCGGGTGATGCCGCCGACCGACATCCCGGTCGTGCGCCTGCCCGCCGCCCGGCCGCGGCGCCCGGAGCCCGACGGGGCGATCCCCGAGCAGGCGGACAACTCGGAGGTGACGAACCAGCTCCGGCTGCCCGGGCTCATCGACGGGCGCTACCAGATCATCGCCCCGCTCGGCGAGGGTGGCATGGGGCGCGTGCTGAAGGTGCGCCACCGCGCGCTGGGCAAGGAGTTCGCGCTCAAGATCGTGCGCGCCCAGCTCAGCGACGACTGGCGCGCGCGGGAGTCGTTCTTCCGCGAGGCGCGGACGATGTCCTCGCTCGCGCACCCGCACATCGTGACGGTGACCGACTTCGGCGTGGACCCCGGCTTCGGCGCCTTCATCGTCATGGAGCTCCTCACGGGTGAGTCGCTCCTCACGCGCGTCGGGCGCGAGGGACGGCTGCCGCTCAAGGCGGCCTGCGACATCGCGCTGCAGGTCGCGGAGGCCGTGCGGTTCATCCACTCGCACAACATCATCCACTGCGACCTCAAGAGCGAGAACGTCTACCTGTATCAACCGGTCGCCGAGCCGCGGCGCCGGAACCAGGTGAAGCTGCTCGACTTCGGTCTGTCGCGCGCCTGGTCGGGCTCGACCGGCACCGACCGCACGCGCGAGAAGGAGATCGCGGGCACGCCCACCTATCTCGCCCCCGAGCGCATCGAGGGCCGCCCGCCCGCGCCGTCGAACGACATCTACGCCCTCGGCGTGCTCTTCTACGAGATGCTGACGGGCCGGCCGCCCTTCGTCGGCTCGATCGCGAAGGTGCTCGACGCGCACCTCGACGACGAGCCGATGCCCCCGTCCAAGCGGATCGGCGAGCACATCGAGGAGCGCGCCGAGGAGATCATCCTCAAGGCCCTGCGCAAGAACCCCGAGGACCGGCAGCACGACGCCGGCGCGTTCGTCTACGAGGTGCGGACCCTCATGGACATGCTCGGGATCCAGTACAAGCGCCGGGTCGCCTCCTCGGCCAAGGGCGGGGCCGGCGCGGCGACGCCCCCCGGCGTGGCGGCCGTGCCCGCGGCCGCCGCGACGGCGGTCGCC
>DASXVK010000589.1:0-7504 GCA_036504295.1 Polyangia bacterium | reverse complement strand
CAACATGCGGCGTCCGCTCGAGGAGGAAGCATGACCACGTGGGAGCAGGCTCGGGTCTCGGCCGACGCGACGCACCATACCCTCGGCGGTCAGCCTCTGTACGCGGCGCGGTTCGACCAGGTGCTCGCGTTCCACGCGCCTGGCCTGGCGGCGGTGCTGCGGGATGGCGCCGGCTGGCACATCGACTCCTCCGGCGGCCCTGCGTACGGCCGCCGCTTCGTCCGAACGTTCGGTTTCTACGAGGGCCTCGCGGCCGTCGCGGCCGTCGATGGTTGCCTCCACATCCGAACCGATGGAACCGACCACTATTCGCAACGCTACGCCTGGTGCGGCAACTTCCAGGAGGGCCGCTGCGCCGTCCGCGACCGCGGGGGAGCGTACCTGCACCTCGACCATGCGGGGCGGCCCGCGTACGCGCAGCGCTGGCGCTACGCCGGGGACTACCGGCACGGCGTCGCGGTCGTGCAGAGCGACGCCGGCCTGCACACGCACGTGGACCTCCAGGGGGCGCCGGTCCACGGCGCGTGGTTCAACGACCTGGACGTCTTTCACAAAGGCTTCGCCCGCGCTCGAGATCGAAGCGGGTGGCACCATGTCGACGGGGCGGGCCGTGCGATCTACTCCCGCCGGTTTGCGGCCGTGGAGCCCTTCTACAACGGCTTCGCCCGGGTGGAGTGTCTGGATGGCGGGCTCGAGGTGATCGACGAGGCCGGAGGCACCACGGTGAAGCTCCCCGAGGCGCAGCCGCAGACCGTGCCTGCCGGCCTGGCACGCATCTGCCAGGTTCCGGGGCTCGATGGCCGAGATGATCCCGCGCCGAGGGATGAGCCCTCGGCGGCCGAACGCCGGGCCCGCCGGGCGCTCGTTCGTGTCGGCCGCCTCCTCTACGAGCGTGACTACAACGCGACGATCGACGGCAACCTCTCCGTTCGCCTGTCACGCGGCGAGATTCTCATCACGCCATCCGGGTCGCACAACGGGTTCCTGGAGCCGGATGAGCTCGTGGTCATGGATCTCGACGGTAGCCGGACCCGCGGCCCGGGGAAGCCCACCTCGGAGCACCGGCTGCACGCCCGCATCTACCAGCGGCGCGACGACATCCACAGCGTGATCCATGTCCACGCGCCGTACACGCTCGCCGCGACGCTGGCCGGCATCGACCTCCACCAGACCTACGTCACGATGGCGCCAGTCCCCACGACCCGGTACGCCCGCATCTCGTCGGCCGCGAGCGCCGAGGTCATCGACCCCTACATCGCCGACTACAACTGGGCGATCCTGCCCCGCCACGGCCCGGTGGCCTGGGCGGATACCCTCTGGAACGCCTTCCTTCGCATCGAGGGCCTGGAGCATTTCGCCAAGGTGGTCCTAGCCGCCGCTGCGGTCGGCCCCCTTCAGCCGATGCCACGCGAGCTGCGGCGCGAGCTCCTCGAGCTCTGGCATCTCGAGCACCAGGAGACGACATGATCGGCCAGGCCACGATCCCGGCGGGGCTTCAGGCGAGCCTCGCGGCGTTGCCCGCGGGCGCCACGGCGGCGCTGCTACTGCGGCACTCCGACCGCGCGGCGGTCGCCGACGGGGACCCAGGAGGCGAAGTGCCTCTCACGCCCGTGGGTGAAGCTCGGGCGCACACCCTATCCGTGCTGCTCCGCGCTCGCGGGGGCGTGGGCTGGGTCGATTCGAGCCCACACCTGCGCTGCGCCGAGACCGGGCGCCGCCTGGCCGGGGAGGTTCGCGCCTGCGCCCTGCTGGGCTCCCCCGGGCCCTTCGTGGTCGATCGCGAGGAGGGCGCCCGGATCTTCGGGACCGTCGGCACGGAACGGGTCGTGCGCCTTCAAATGGCGGGCCACCAGTGGCCCTTCATGCGCCTGACCGGCGAGGGTGCCCGGCTCCTCGTGGACCACGCGCGCACACGCCTGGCCGACCGGCCCGGGCTTGGCGCGCTGATCTCTCACGACGCCATCATCATGCCGTTCGTCTCCGTGATCACTGGTGACCGGTTCGCGGAACGCTGGCTCGACCCCCTGGACGGCGTGATCCTCATGCTGGCGCACGGCGGGCACCTTCGCGCCCTCTGGCGCGGGCACCAGTACGCCGTGCCGGCATGATCACCGTCGGGCTCTATGGCATCACCGACACGACGCACGGGGCCGACCCCACCTGGACCCACGACCACGGTGTCGCGGTGATGCGGGGCGGTACGGTGCTCTCGGTCGTCGAGCTCGAGCGTTGGACCGGGCGGAAGCACGACAACCGCCTCCCGCGTTTCATCCACGAGATCCTCGACGCGCTGGTGCCGCCGGACGAGGCGGTCCGGTTCGTGAGCGTGAACTCATTCGCCGGGAGCACCTTCCTGTCGGCCGACGGGAACCTGCGCATCGAGCCCGACGGCAAGGTGGTGATCGGGAGCATCCTCACGCCGGCGCGGGTTCGGTGGTTCCCGGACGGGATGACGAGGAGAGCCGCCGAGGGCTGGATCATGAGCCATGAGTTTGCCCACCTCGCGTCGATCCTGCCGTTCACGGGCCGGTTCGAGCCGGGAGCCCTGCTCGCGCACATTGACGGCGGAGCTTCCGACTCGGCGGCTTCGTTCTGGGAGATGACCGCCGCGGGGCCGCGCCTGATCGAGGCCAGCTGGAACCGTCTCAAGACGCCGGTCAACAACTTCAACGTCAATCCGCTGGTCCGCGCGATCCTCGGCTTCGAGGCGTGCCAGCACCTCGCCATCCCCGGCCAGCTCATGGGGTACGCCGGTTGGGGGCAGCCGCGCCCGGAGATGTGCGAGTGGCTGGCGGAGAACGGGTGGTTCCTGGATCGCACGGATAACCACCGGGCGCTCCTCTCGGCGATCAACGAGCGGTTCCGCACCGACCACGTCGTGTTCCGGCCGCACGAGCCGTTGTTCCGCGATCTCTGCGCTTCCATCCAGGCCTTCTTCGAGGCGGAGGTGGTCGGGGCCATCCGCCAGGAGGCCGAACGAATCGGCGCGCACGGTCTGTTCTATGCTGGCGGCGCCGGACTAAACATCCCCACGAACGTGAAGCTGGAGCTCCTCTTCGACCGCGTGCACATCCCGCCGGCCACGAACGACTCCGGCCTGGCGCTCGGCGCGGCGGCCTGGTTGGAGTACCTGGAGCACGGCTCGCTCCAGCCGCACGGCCCGTTCTTGAACCGGTTCTCGGTGCCGACGGAGGCTCCGTCCGAGGCGGACATCCCCGAGGTGGCCGAGTTGCTCGCCGCGGGCAAGGTCGTGGGTGTGTGCAACGGCGCGGCGGAGGTGGGGCCGCGAGCCCTCGGCCACCGCAGCATCCTCGCCCGGGCCGACGACGTGGACCTGCGACGCAAGGTGAGCGAGCACCTCAAGCAGCGCGAGTGGTACCGCCCGCTCGCGCCGGTGATCGCGGCCGAGGTCGCGGCCGAGGTCCTCGGCCCCGATGCAGGCACGAGCGCGTTGGCGCCGTTCATGCTCGGGGCCTGGCCGGTCCGCGCCGCGTGGCGTGGGGCCCTCCAGGGGGTGATGCACGCCGACGGCACGGTGCGAGCCCAGGTCATCCACGCGGGACTCGCCGAGGACGAGTGGCTGCGACACCTGCTGTTCCACCTGCGTGAACGCTACGGGCTGCCCGGCCTGATCAACACCTCCTTCAACCCGAGGGGTCGAGCGATCGTGCACCGACACGAAGACGCCATTCCTCTCGCCCGATCGATGGGCCTCGACGCGGTGGTGGTGCATGGATCCCTTCATCGACCCTGACGCGCTCGACCCCGCGCATCCGCTGACGCCGCGGAAGCTGGAGAACTATCACCGCGCCTGCGCGGCGTACGCGGCGCGCGGGGAGGTCGTCCGGGCGCTCCCCTCCAAGCTCACCCTGCAGACCACGGAACGGTGCAATCTCGCCTGTCCGCACTGCCAGCTGCGGCCGACGCGGAAACGGCTGAGCATGCCGTGGTCCGTCGTCGAACGGGTGGAGCCGCAGCTCTTCCCCGACCTGATCGAGCTCCACCCCACGAACCTCGGCGAGCCGTTCGTCTGGCCGCGGTTCCGGCAGCTCTGCCAGCGGCTCGTGGAGTACGGCGTCCTGCTGGACCTGACGACCAACGGCACGATGCTCACGCCGGAGCGGGTGGAGTGGATCGCGCCGGTCGTCAGGGAGGTGAAGGTGTCCTTCGACGGGGCCACGGCACCGACCTTCGAACGATGGCGCCGCGGGGCGTGCTTCTCGGCCGTGTGCGAGAACGTCCGCGGTCTCGCCGAACGCCTGGCCCGGGTCCGGGTGCGGCGGCCGATCGTCGCCTTGCAGATGACGCTGATGAAGAGCAACTTCGTCGAGCTCCCGCGGCTCGTGCGGCTGGCGGCGCGGCTCGGCGCGCAGCGGGTCAAGGCGTATCACCTCTTCTCGTTCTCGGCGGCGATGGACACCGAGTCGCTCATGCCGGACCTCGAGCCCTATGAGCGGGTGCTCGAGGCGGCCCTGGCGGAGGGCGCAGCGCAGCGCGTGGATCTCCAGCTCGCGGAGCCGGCGCTCGATCGGTCGGACCCGATCACCCAGCGGCTGCTCGCCTGCCAGCTCCCGTGGCACGAGGCCTGGATCGATGTCGATGGCGCGGTCCTCCCCTGCCACTCCCATGGCGGCGAGGTGGCCGGATCCGTCGGCGCGGACGCGTTCGAGGGAGCGTGGAATGGACCGCTCTATCGACACGTCCGGGCCGGACTGGCCGCGGGCGACGCGCGATGGCGCTGCGGCTCGTGCGGAATGAACCTGGCGAAGGAGGCCGAGCACGAGCGGGTGCCGTATGACCCCGCGAGCTTCCTCCATGGCGCGCACGTGGCGTCGGCGGGGCACCCGGCGGGCATCCGGTGGAGCGGGCGCATGCGACCCTTCGACCTCGACGGGCGGAGGTCGAATGCATCGTGATCTCGAGGCCGCCCGACGCGCGCTCGCCCTGGTGGCGGCCTGGACGCCACGCCGGCTGCAGGACGCGATGCTCGCCCTGCTCGCGGGCCCCCCGCTGCTCGACATCGAGGTATCGTCGAGCTGCAACGTGAGGTGCGCGTTCTGCCCTCGCGAGGAGCTACGCCGACCGCGAACGGTGATGACCCCGGAGACGTTCGCGCTGGTGCTCGCCTTCGTACCCGCCCAGGCCGTCGTGATGTTCTCCGGGCTCGGGGAGCCCTTGCTCAACCCGCGCCTGCCCGAGTTCGTCGCTCGCCTTCGTGCGAGGGGCATCTCCTCCTGCGTCATCACCAACGGCCTGCTCCTGACGCCGGGGCGGCTGGACGCGCTGCTGGCCGCGGGCGTCGACCAGATCCAGGTGAGCTGCCACGCTACGACAGATGAAGGCATGATGTGGGCCGTGACGGAGGGAGCTGACTTTCCTCGCCTGCTCGCCAACCTCGAGCACCTCGCCGCTGTGCGGCCGCAGCGACTCAGAGTTCAGCTCGACTTCGTCGACGCGGAGGTGAACGCGGGGGAGCTGACGTCCGTGGCGCAGCTCGCGCAACGCTTGGGGTTCGATCTCGTCGCCCGGCGCCGGCATACGCGCGGCGGCCTGGTCGGCGTGCGCCGCATGGCGCGGGCGTGCTCGGGGTGCGGGATCTTCCCCGCGGTGACGTTCATCACGAGCGAGGGCGGGGTGAGCGCCTGCTCGAACGACGTCCGCGGGGCCACGACGCTCGGTCACCTCGCGACCATCGACTGGCCGGCGACCCTCGAGTGGAAGCGGCGCGTCATCCGGGGGGGCGACTGGTTCGAGCCTTGCGCCGCCTGCGACGACGACTACCGCTGGGTGATCCTCGCGCAGCATGGCGTCGACCCCGCATGAAGCGAGCGGCCACAGGCTCATGCGGCCGAGCCCTGTCTTCCCGCCGGCGACGTGCTAGAAAGGTCGGAACCGGGCGGCGCCGCCGCGGGAGACGCGATGTACGTAGCGATCTACGGCCCCCCGGGGGCCGGCAAGTCCACCGTGATTCGCGCTGCCCGAGACGCCGGGTTGCCCGCCTTCGACCTCGAGGACAGCGGCGGCTCCCGCGAGGACCGTGTGCGCACCGTGGCGGAGGTCGCCCGACACGGAGGGTCGGCGCTCTTCGGTGCGGCCGACGTGCCGCCTGAGGGCTTCCCGGCCGGAACGATCCTAGTGTTGCTGCTCCCCTCGGAAGCAGCGTTGCAGGCGAACGTGGAGCTCCGGGGCGACCGGCGTGGGCACAAGTGGACGAGCACGGCCCTCAGGGTCCGCGCGGAGCACGAGCAGATGGCGAGCGTGGGCATGTTCCACCTGGTCTTGCGGGAGAACCTCTCGCCCGAGCGGACGCTGCGAGAGATCCTCGAGCGCACCGGCTTTCCCGGCGGCTCGCCGTGAGGGAGGCTGCCCTGCGGCGCCGGACCAAGCGCTGCGGCCCGCTTCGCCCGCTCGCTATCCTGGAGGGCGAGCCGCCGGACCAGCCACATGTGTTACCGCGGCATGCAGCATTTCTTGTACCGGCGACCGCTGCCGCACGGGCACGTGTCCTTCGGGTTTGGGGCCGGACTCCCTGGGCTGGGGACGAACCGGCGCGGGTTCACGAGCCGCACGCCGCCGCGGCGAAAATGTCGGAGCACGGTCTCACGGCCCTCAGGGCGGATCACGGCAGCGTGGCCGGTGATGGAGAAGTAGTCGCGCACCGGCACCAGGCGGGCCACAAATAGCCGACCGACCTCAAACGGATCGTCCGGGACGACCATGTTGGGCAGGATGCTCAGGCGCCCGCCGCCCACCAGGTCGAGCACGTCAATACGCCGTCCCTCCCGCCCGATGACCTCGAACAGCGACTGGGTTACGACCGTCCAACGCCTCAACGTCGCCCGCGTTTCATCATCGAGATCGGGGGTCTCGTCGGCGTAGACCTCGATGGGCGTGCGACCGTCGGGCAGCCGGTGCTGGAGGACGAAGCTGTCGATGAACTCCGCGAGCTCGGACTGGTCCTCTACCACCACGGGATTGCCAAAGCGCTGCGTCAGGAGGGGGGAGAAGCGCTCCCGCCACCGGTCCACGATGGCATCGAGCATGCGCGGCTTGAGCGCGCCGAGACGGCGGACGAAGGTCTCGTCGTCGATGGGCTGGCTGGTCGCGCACCGGGTCACAGCACTACCTCGCCCGCGCTATGACAACGTACGTTCCCGGTTGCAGAGGTGGCGGTCGCCATCTACCGATCCTTGCGGTCCAGTTGGTCGGCCCGGTCACCGAGACCGTCGTCGGCCAGATCTCGATCCTCGGCCGCGGCCGTCGCGTTGGCGTGAGAGTCGAGTATCAAGTGTGGATACATCATGCGTCAAGCGTCGAACCGAAGCCGCTGCGCTTGACGGTCTGGCCGCCTGCTCGCCTGCATCACCTGCCTCGAGTTCTTCGCGCTGCGCGACACCCTCGCCGTCGGCCAGGTCAGCAACATGCGCGAGATCGCGACGCGCCTGATGCAGGCGGCGAAGGTCGTCACCGTGTAGCTATACGACCACCCGCGGCGCGAGCGGGT
>DASXVK010000588.1:0-22107 GCA_036504295.1 Polyangia bacterium | reverse complement strand
CCGCTATCTCACCCTCGATCGCCCCTCGCAACTCGACGAAGTATGCTACGGGGCCGTGAGCGGCGCCGCGGCGTGCCCAGCCGAGAGCTGGACGTACGGTTACCGCGGGGGCAGCGCGCAGCGGCTGATGACGGAGGTCCGCCATGGCGGCGTGCTAGAGGAAGCGATCCAGTACGGCGACCAGAACCGCGTCGCCATTTCGGCGACGGCGACCCAGGCGCTCACCTTCACCTACGGCGTCGACCCCGCGAGCCCTGACTGCTCCGCACTGCCCGCGGGCGACTACTACACCCGCGTGGTGGATGCCGCGGCGCCGGCAGGTGACCCGTGGGCCAGCTCGTGCCGCTCCTTCCAGCGCGGCCGGCTCCTCGGCTCCTCGACGCCGTCGGGTTGCTCCGGGCAGACGGCCCAGTATCGCTGGATCGCCGGACAGGCACGGTCGGCCGCCCAAGCCCGCCGGGTCGCGAGCGGCAGCGGCAGCGCCATCGCGTGGACGACAAGCAGCTACGATCCGAACACGAAGGCCCTCACACAGGTGGTGGAGAACGCCAACGGGCAGGGCTCCGACCCGCCGGGCGGGCTGACGCGCACGACCACCTATGTCTACGGAAACCCCGCCTTCCCGACGCTGCCGACGTCGGTCACCCGCAGCCCGAGCCTGCTGGCGCCCGGCGCCGCGGCGTCCACCTCCTACGCTTATGACGACCTCGGCAACATCAAGGAGCGCCACGAGTCCGGGTACACCTGCCCGCTCAGCTCCGGCGGCACGCGCGATCAACTATGCGCCAGCCCGGCCGCCTTCGACTACGTGACGCGGACGCAGTACCGGCCGGGCACCAACCAGCCGACCCTCGTTTCCGGACCGGACGACGCGAGCGCCCCGGCCGGCCAGTGGCACACCCAGTACATCTACTACGACGGAACCGGCGAGGGGCAGCCCGCCCGCGCCCATCGGGTCAAGCAGATCCTGCGGAGCCCGACGCGATGCGGGCCGGAGCCGTGCCTGCCCTTCCAGTTCGTGGAGCGCGAGTTCCGGGCCTACGACGATTTCGGCCGCGCGGTTGACCTCCGTGACGGGAACGGCGGGATCACCATCAGGAGCTACGATCCGTTGGGCCGGCTCCTGAGCGAGAGCCGCTTCGCGAACCCCGGCAAGGTTCCGGGCACCGATCGCTGGGACGCGACCACGTACAGCTACGATTTCTCGGGGCGGTTGGCGACGGTAACGCACCCTGCGCGCAACGTCGACCACTACTACTACGAGACGGAGGCGACCGAGTTCAGCCGGTTGCGCGCCATCACACGCGCGGCCCAGGTCGCCGGGAACGGCGCGCTCCCGAGCGGCAGCGAACGGGCCGAGTACTACTACGACCGCCAGGGCAACGTGACCAGCGAGCGAAGCTACGCCGGTCCGGGCCCGGCGCTCGGCTCCGGCACGCCCGACCGGATCCTCGAGCGGTCGTTCTTGCCCGGCCGCGTCCTGCAGGTCACCAACGGGACGGCGGTCATCTCCGTGGAGACCCCGGAGCCGCAAACGCGGGCCGTCCTCCAGCGGGTAGAGCACGGCGACCCGCCCCAGACCACGAGCTACACGTACGAGTGGGGCCGCGTCGCGCGGGTCAACGAGACGAGCTTCAGCTACGACTCCGCCGGCAATCTGGTCCGCACGCAGCCCGCCGCGGACACGGGCATCCCGTGCACCCAGGCGAGCTGCAACCTGCCTCCGCCCGCGTCGGCTTTCCTCTACGACGATCTCGGGCGCCTCGTGCGCAGCTTCACTCCTGACACCAATACCGCGACCCCCTCGACCAACGCGAACGCCGGCGTCATCAAGCTCACCTACGAGCCGTCCGGCAGTCTGCACGCGCGCGTCGACGCGGCCGGGCGCACCGTCGGCTACTTCTACGACAACATCGGCCGCCTCGTGACCGAGGAGGCCTCTGCCCCCGACGCGCAGGCACCGGGCGGCACCGTGACGTACTCCTACGATGCGACCACCTACCCCGGCGACGGCGCGCCCGCGCGTGCGATCGGCCGGCTCTCGGGCGTCACCGACACCGCCGGCGCGACGATGCTCGCCTACGACTACGAGGGGCGGGTGGCGCGCGAGGGCCGCGCCAACCAGGGGCACCCGCTCGTCGAGACTCGCTACGACTACACGCCGAACGGCAGTCTCGCCACGGTCACCTACCCCGATGGCCGGCACGCCATCACCTACGCTCCCGACGCACGCGACCCGGACCGCATCGGGCGCGTGGACCGCTACGACTCGAGTGGTGCCTTCGGCCTGGCGACGGCCGTCACGTGGCACTCGGGCGGACGCCTCGCCGGTCTCACCTACGGCAACCAGGCCACGCTCGCGCTCGAGCTGACCCCGGATGGCCGGTCGAGCCTCGCCCGGGCGGCCAAGTCCTCCGGCGAGGCCCTCTTCTCGCTCCAGGTGGCCGAGCAAGATGTGGCCGGCCGACCGCTGCGGCTCACGCGCGGGGGCCTGCCGGCGGCGTGGTCGGTCGAGCAGCGCTATGCCTATGACGACCGTGGACGAGTCACTTCCGCGTTCATCCCGGGGCTCGATGTGGGTTACGCGACGCCCTACGATGGCGTGACCTACTCGTACCCGACGGGCCACTTTGCCGACATCGGCAATCGTCAAAGCCGAAGATGGTGGGTGGGGTCGCCCGAGGCTGCGCTGCTGGCGCGGACGGAGACCTACACCTACGAGCAGAACTTCTACGCGAACGGGTCGCAATTGCTCAGCGACCGGCTCCTCTGGATGAAGGACCCGGTGGCCCCCTCCGCCGACTGCCGCCCGGCCGACGGCGGGGTGTCCGGGGATGGCGGCGCCGCGGGTGACCAGGGCGACAACGGCTGTCGCGACCACGGGAACGGCCTCGGCTGCCACGACGCCGGTCCGGGTCAACGTCACCGTGATGCCGGTCAACGCGGCGGGCCCGCGGAGCACGAGACCGGGATCGGCAAGGGGCAGCGCGTGGGCGCCGCCGCCGACGCGGGCCAAAGTGCGGGCCCCGGGCCGGTGGACAGCCGCCCACCGTGCGCCCCCGGGCAGGGGACCGGCTGGAACCGCGACGCGCTCCAGCAGGACTACCTGGCCCTGCTCGAGGCGATCCGCCGGACCCTCGATCACCCGGGCCGGTCCTACAACCGCATCGGCGGTCTCATCGCGCGGTTCCTGGCGAAGCACCACGTCACGCCCCGCACCTTCATGCGGGCGCTGCTCTCGCAGGGGCGCGTGCGCGACGGTCTGGTCCGCCTCTTCGACCGCCGCGAGTGGAACGGACCGCGCTCGGCCGCCGAGCGGGCCGCCGCCGTCGCCGGGATCCTCAACGCGGCTGCCGTCCTGCAGATCGGTCCCCTGGTGCAGGCCTTTGAGACCCAGGTGGGCGACGACGTCTGCTACGGCTATGACCAGACCGGCAACACGGTGTGGGAGGGGTACAACGAGCCAGGGAACATCTCCCCGCCGTTGCAAACGGCGGTTGCAATCGGGTGCAGCATGCAGACTGCCCGGGTCGACTGCGGGGTAGCGCCCGACCTCCCGTGCATCAAAGCCTGTGCCAACTGCGTATCGTATGCCGAGCTCAAGCCGACCTACCACGACATGTTCTGCTACCGCTACGACGCATGGAACCGCCTCTCCGAGATCGGCACGGCCGCCGTAGTCAACGGGGTTGATTTCACCGAGCAGAAGGGCAACCCCTGCCTGAAGCCCGGCAACTTCGTCGGCATGGTGAAGTTCGCCTACGACTACAGGGGCCGGCGCGTGAGCAAGGTGTACGAGAGCACCTACTTCGACCTCGAGCGCAACTACCTCTACGACTCGACTGATCGGCTGATCAGCGAGTACGCGACCTCGAGCGCGGGCGGCGACTACGTCCCCGAGCGCAACTACTACTTCCTCGCCGGCGAGCTCCTGGCGCAGGAGGTGCTGGCCAAAGAGCAGCTCACGCTGACGCCTCCTGGGGGCGGCGGGTGTGGCGGGTGCGCGGGCACGATCACGCCCGCCGCGAACGTGGCGGGACTCATGCTCTTCGGGCTCGGGCCGGTTGCCGGCGTGTTCGCGCTCCGTGCCTGGCGCCGCGGCGATCGGCGCCGTGGCGGCGGGCTCGGCGGCCTGGCCGTCTTCCTCGTGGCGGCGCCCTGGATCACCGCCTCGTGCGTCACGATCGTTCCGCTGGCGTCGGGGCAGCTTTACTACTATCACAACGATTTCCTCGGGACGCCGCACGCGATGAGCGATAACAATGCCACGGCCCTGAAGGTCGTCTGGGCCGCGCGCTACGAGCCCTTCGGCCAGGCCCAGATCAACGACGACGTCGACGGCGACGGAGTGGGCGTCGAGAACGCCGTGCGGCTCCCCGGCCAGTACGACGACGCGCTCAAGACGCCGTTCGGCGTGGGGCCGTACTACAACTACCATCGGTACTATGACCCCGCGACGGGGCGGTATACGCAGGTAGACCCCGCGATGAAACCGGTTGGGATGCCTGGATTCCGCGAGATGCATCCGTATAGCTATGTTGACAACGACCCGCTTTCGCTTGTCGACCCCAGCGGTCTCTACTGGATAGCTGCAAAGTGCGTCAACAGGAGGCAATGCCAACCAAGGCCAGACGAGCGTGTCTGGCAGAACTGCCCGCCTCCCCCCCGAAGGCCGAAGAACAAGGCGGCCTGGGATTGCATCGCCAGTCTGTGCCGCAATGCGGTCGTCGCCTGTGGCGATAACCGCGAGTGCCTCCGCGAGTCGGGGCCCTCCTACTACGACAGGGAGAGTCTGACGGCGGGCGTCTGCTACTCTTGGATGGCCCGGTGTCCCGGAACGCCGTTGGGCGCGGTCGTGGTGCACGAGTTCGCACATGCATGCGGCTGGAACCACAATGAGCCTGGCGATGTGCCGTACCCCTCGGGGCAGGTCCCGTGCCTCCAGTAACTTCGGAGTCGTCTCAGGGGACGCCGTGGTCACACCGAGGTCGACCCAGGTATCCGGTTCGGGGCGTCGCGTTGGCGATCTGCATTGTGGCGCTCCCGTTGGTTGCGGGGGCGCAGCCGCTTCGGCTGGAAGTCTCAGTCCCAGACGGGAGACTCCCGACGCGCGGGTGGGGCCGGTGCCTGAGGCTGGAGCTTCACAACACCGCTCCCCCAACGGCGCCGAGGCGAGCATTGGTCGTAGCGCCAGTCTTCGCGCCTGGCACCACGCTACGCCTTGAGCTTCGGGATTCAGGCGGGGCAGTCCACCCTTACGGGCTCGATGTAGATATCGGCGCAGACAACGAGGGATTCGCGCTATTGCCGGGGCACTTCGTGGGCCGTTGTCAGTGGCTCCGGATGAGTTTCGCCACAGCGAAACCAGGGCACTACAGCCTGGACGCCCGTTATCGCTGGCGCCCGCCAGCAGGGCCACGCAACGGGCCAGTTGCTCGGCGGATCTGGAAGGGTGAGGTGCGGGCCACCGTGCCCGTTGACCTTCAGGACCAAGCTGAGTGGAGCCCGCCATTCCCGCCGCCGCGCTGTACGAACCGCGACCCTGAGCTGAAGCTGGAATATGCCACGCTGACCTTAACGGCGGTGCTCGGCAAGCCCACGTCCTGTCTGGCGGTCCGGCTGCGCAACGAGTCCTGGTGCAATGCTGCTGACCCACGACAGGATGACCCGGCCGCGCCGATAGTGGTACTCGGGAGGCCTATCACAGTCGGCTCGGCCCTGGTCGAGGGCTTCACGCTAGCCCTGGAGCTGACCGGCTCCGATGGGCGGCGGTACACGGGCAAGCCCATAGCCGCGTCACCGACTATCAAATGGTACCACGTTGGCGACCTTGGCCCGAGCACCTATGTGGGCACCTGCGTGCCCATCAACCTGCGCGCGATGGGGGTGACCGAGTCGGGGAACTACGAAGTCGCGGTTACATACACATGGAAGGAAGATTGGAAGCCATTCGGCGGAAAGAAGCCGTGGAGCGGGACGCTCACAGCCAAGGCGCCGTTGATTGTGGAGAGGCCGCCTTCACGGCGGTAGCGCGCTTGAGGCTCACCCGTGTGCCGACGAAGACCGTTGACGGCGCACAACGCACTCCAGTCTATCCGCCGAGTTGTACGCCCGCCCGCGTCGGGACGCGATCAGGTGGAGGTGCCGTGGGCGACGGGCATCGGCATCAAGGAGTTGGCCGAGTTGGAGTAGTTCGATGTCGACCCCTCCTCGGGCGAGCTGTGCATCCGCGCCGGCTGAGGCACAGCTACGCGACCCACCTTCTCCGTCGGGGAGCAGGGGTGCGCGCGGTCCAGCAGTTCCTCGGCCACAGCTCCCTCGCGGCGACGCAGAGGTACACGTATCAGATTCAGACCCCAGTCATGCTGGCGGTTCGTCCGGGGGTGCCCGGTCGGGGGCGTGCCGTGCCGCCGGAGGCAAGGCGATGATCTGCAGGTTAATGGCCCGGCTCGGCGTGGCACTCGGCTTCATCGCCTCAGGCTCCGGGTGCGGCCAGGCGCCGCAGCCCGAGCCGCGCGCCGTCGCCCTGGATCAGCCCTTTGCCACCGACCTCGCCGTCGACGGCACCAGCGTCTACTGGACAAGCGACGAAGGTATCATGAGCGTCCGGGTGGCGGGTGCGACGGCGACCGCGCTAGCCTCGGACAATTATGCCCACTCCATCGCGGTCGACGCGACCAGCGTGTACTGGGTGAGCGACAGCGCCATCATGAGGCTCCCCCTCGGGGGCGGCAGCCCGACCACGCTCGCGTCCGGGCTGGTGCTCCCCGGCGGCATGGCCGTCGACGCGACCAGCGTGTACTGGACCGACGCGGCCGGCGTCAAGAAGGCCCCGCTCGCGGGCGGCAGCCCGACGACGCTCGCCTCCAGCCAGCGCTGCACGTCCGGCATCGCGGTCGATGGTACCAGCGTCTATTGGACCGAGATCGAGAGCGTGATGAAGGTTTCGCTCGCGGGCGGCCCCTCCCCCCCGACCATCCTTGCCTCGGCCCTGTCCAACCCAGGCTGCCTCGCCGTTGACGCGACCAGCGTGTACTGGACGAACTACGGCAACGCCACGAGCAACTTCAACGACGGCAGTGTGATGAAGGTGCGGCTCACGGGGGGCGAGCCCATCACGCTCGCCTCGCGGCAGCCGGGTGCCTGGGGCATCGCCGTGGACGCAACCAACGTCTACTGGACCAACCACGGGAGCCAGGACCGGGAGGGCAGCGTGATGCGGATCCCGCTCGGTGGCGGGGACGTGACCACCCTGTTCAGTACCGGCGCCTGGAACATCGCCGTCGACGCCACCAGCGTGTACTGGACCGTCTACGGGGTCGGCAACGTCGCCGGCGTATGGAAGGTCGCAAAGTAGCGGGCCGAGCGGCCGAGCCGAGATCGACGCCGGCCACGGCCGTAGTGGTGCTATGATCGCACGGGCCGCGCATCCAGGGGGCGGCAGGAGGTTCGGCGATGCCGAGGCGGACGTGGCTGGGGCTCGGGCTGGGAGCGGCGTTGCTGGCCTGGGGGTGCGGCGGGGGCATCACCGGGGCGCCGGTCGATCACCGCCAGGACGCGGCCGTGGCCGCGGACGCCGCGCCGGGGGACGCCCCCGCGCCGGTGGACGCGCCGCCGGACCTCGCGGCGCCGGCCGACGCCGCGCCCGACGCCGGGCCCGACGGGCCCGTGGACTTCTGCGGCGGCAGCGGGCCCATCGTCACCGTCGGCGACGGCGTGCACACCTACGACGCCTGCACCGGGCAGCTCGCCGAGAACATCTTCCGCAACGCCGTGTGCACGTGCAACAACACCCAGCTCGCGGGCTACCTGCTCACGCGCGCGTTCGACTCCAGCCAGGGCCCGTACCAGGAGGGCGTCAACGACAGCGGCGGCGCGGTCGGGATCAACAACCACTACAGCCTGAGCGCGGGGTACACCGACGTGGGCGGCTCGCTCGCGATCGCCGGCCCCGACAGCCTGAGCTTCGTGGGCTACCTCCAGGTGCGCGGCGATCTCGAGCTCGCCGCCAACGCCACCGCGCTCGGGTACGTGCGGGTCCGGCGGGACGCGTACCTGCGCGGCGACTTCCTCGGCCTCGGCGTCATCGACGTCGACAATGACCTGCACCGGCAGGGGAGCGTCAACGCCATCCAGGTGAACGTCGGCGGCGCCGAGATCA
The DNA here is from genome assembly GCA_036504295.1 of Polyangia bacterium. Lineage (GTDB taxonomy): Bacteria > Myxococcota_A > Polyangia > JACRCY01 > JACRCY01 > DASXVK01. The sequence goes on along the minus strand of DASXVK010000588.1, from coordinate 13,946 downwards.
ACGAGCCGGTCACGGTCGACCCGCCGTGCGACTGCGACCCGGCGCACCTCCTCGACATCACGGGCCTGGTCGGTTACGCAGCGACCCACAACGACAACGCCGGCATCGGACTCGCCACCGACGCCCTCAAGGACGTCTTCTGGTCCGCCGAGCTCACCCTCCCCTGCGGCCGCTACTACCTCGATGAGGTCAGCGGCCTCGCCGAGATCATCGTCAACGTCCAGGAGCGCGTCGCGCTCTTCATCGGGGGGGACCTGCGCGCCGGCGGCAACGTCGAGTTCCGCATCGCCCCCGGCGCCGAGGTCGACATCTTCGTCAAGGGCAACCTGGTGCTCGTGGGCGCCGCCTCGTTCGGCGACAAGGACCACCCGGCGCGGACGCGCCTCTACGTCGGCGGGACCGGCGACATCACGCTCGTGGGCGCGGGCGGCTTCGTCGGCAACGTCTACGCCCCGCGCGCGAAGGTGACGGCGGTCGGCTTCGCCGAGGTCTACGGCTCGGTGTTCGCCAGGGACTTCGTGAGCCCCGGCTACGCGCACATCGTCTACGACCGCGCCATCCTCACCGCGGGTGAGGCCTGCGACGCGCCGGAGCCGCCGACCGGGAGCTGCGAGCCGTGCCTGGGCTGCACCGGGGGCGCGGCGTGCGTCGGCGGCGTGTGCGCGCCCTGCACCGGCGACGGGGACTGCTGCGGCCAGCAGGTCTGCTACGAAGGCGGCTGCGTGCCCCTGCTCCTCTGAGCGCGGCGGCGCGGCGGCTACCGCGGCAGGTGGCCGAAGGTGCCCTTCATCCACCGGTGCGCCCGGTGGAACCACATCGCGGGCTCCGCGAACATCAGGATGCAGTGGCCGTGGACCGCGCTGAGGCCCAGCTCCTCGCAGAGCCGGATCGCCTCGGGCGACTCCGCGCCTTGCTGCATCCAGACGCGGCGCAGGCCGGCCGCGGCGGCCTCGCGCACGAGCCTCTCGGTCTCGGCGGGCGGCGTCACCAGCACCACGCCGCCGACCTTGTCGGCCACCTCCGCGAGGGTGCGGGCGCAGGGCTGGCCCTCGATCTGGTCCGCCCGCGGGTGCACCAGGTGGAGCGTGTAGCCCTTCTGCGCCAGCTCCTTGCGGATGGCGTTGCCGAACTTCTTGCCGCTCGCCGAGACGCCGACGAGCGCGAGAGAGCGCTGCGCGAGGAAGTCATCGATGACGGCGCGTGTGATCATGCGACCATCATGCCACGGCGGCCGAGCCGATGCAGCGCCGGGCAGGCTACCCGGCGGTGGTCGTGGTGACGGTGAGCTCCGGCGGGTCGAAGATGGCCTTCTTCACCGCGCAGGTCTCGGCCGCGCGGCGCACGGCGTCGCGGTACTTCTCGGGGAAGCTCGCGGGCAGCCTGATCTCGACGCCGACGCGGGCCAGGCGGTGCTGCTCGCGGTCCCACTCGACGTGCTGCACGAGGGAGATGCCCTCGGTGGGGATGCCGCGCGCCTGGCAGAAGCCCAGGACGTAGATGCCCGCGCAGGTGCCGATCGAGGCGAGGAAGAGCGTGAACGGCTCCGGCGCGCTGCCGTCGCCGCCGGCGGCCGCCGGCTGGTCGGTCCGGATCTCGAACCCGTTGACCTGGGCGTTGACCCGCTTGCCCGCGCCGAAGGTGATCGTCATCTCCATGGGGTCCTCCTGACGTCGTGTTGCTCGTTCCGTATGAGCCCGGCGGCGGCCGCACGGTTCGGCCGCGCGGTTCCGCACCACCCGATGATATAGTCCCTCGCATGTGCGGGATCGCCGGCGTCATCAATCTGCGCGACGGGGCGCCGCCCGGCCGTGCGCTGCTCGGACGGATGATCGCGCGGCTCGACCACCGCGGCCCGGAGGAGCGCGGCGCCTACCGCGACCACCACGTCGCCATCGGCCAGACGCGCCTGTCGATCATCGACCTCGCGGGCGGCGCCCAGCCGCTCGCGAACGAGGACGAGTCGATCTGGATCGTCTTCAACGGCGAGATCTACAACTACGTCGAGCTCGCCGAGGAGCTCACGGCGAAGGGCCACCGCTTCCGCACCCGCTCGGACACCGAGGTCATCGTCCACGCCTACGAGGAGTGGGGCGTGGACTGCTGCGCGCGCTTCAACGGCCAGTGGGCCTACGCCATCTGGGACCGCCCGCGGCGCCGCGTGGTGCTGGCGCGCGACCGGCTCGGCGTGCGGCCGCTGTACCTCGCCGAGGTCGACGGCCGGGTGCTCTTCGGCTCGGAGGTGAAGGCGCTCTGGGCCGACCCCGCCCTGCCCCGCGACCTCGACCGCGAGGGCCTCGGCCAGGTGTTCACGTTCTGGGGCGCGCTCTCGCCCCGGACCGTGCACCGCGGCGTCCGCATGCTCCGCCCGGGCCACCGCGTCATCGTCGCCGACGGCGCCGTCGGCCCGCAGGTGCCCTACTGGGAGCCGCGGTACCCGGCGGCGGCGGCGGGCGACGGCCTGCCGGACGTGCGGCCCCACGCCGAGGCGCTGCGGGCGGCGCTCGGCCGCGCGGTGAAGCTGCGGATGCTCCGCGCCGACGTGCCCGTCGGCGTCTACCTCTCGGGCGGCATCGACTCCTCGGTGATCGCGGCGCTGTGCCGCGCCGAGGTCGGCGGCGCGCTGCGCACCTTCAGCCTGCGCTTCAAGGACGCCGCCTTCGACGAGGGCCGCTACCAGCACCTCATGGCCGAGCGGCTCGGCACCGACCACTCCGAGGTCGTCGTCGGCTACGACGACGTGGCGCGCGTCTTCCCCGACGTGGTCTGGCACGCCGAGACGCCGATGCTGCGCACCGCGCCGGCGCCGCTCTTCCTGCTCTCGGGCCTGGTGCGCGAGAGCGGCTACAAGGTCGTCCTCACCGGCGAGGGCTCCGACGAGATGCTCGCCGGCTACGACATCTTCCGCGAGGCCGCGGTGCGCCGCTTCTGCGCCCGCCGGCCGCAGTCGCCGCACCGGCCGAAGCTCCTCGGCCGCCTGTATCCCTGGCTGGCGGAGGCGCGCTCGCCGGTGCGCTCGCAGGCCTTCGCCCAGGCGTTCTTCGCCAAGGGGCACGACCGCCTCGGCGAGCCGACCTACTCGCACCTGCCGCGGTGGGAGGCCGCCGCGGCGCTGTGGCGCATCTTCTCCGCCGAGACCCGCGCGGCCATCGGCGCGTTCGACCCGGTCGCCGACCTCGCCGCCACCTTGCCCGCGGGTATCCGGCGCTGGGAGGCGCTCAGCCAGGCGCAGTACCTGGAGGTGCGCACGCTGCTCGGCGAGTACCTCCTCGGCGCCCAGGGCGACCGCATGCTCATGGGCCACTCCGTCGAGGGCCGCTTCCCGTTCCTCGACGCCGACGTGGTGGAGCTGTGCAACGCGATGCCGCCGCTGGTGAAGCTCCGTGTCCTCGACGAGAAGCACGTGCTCAAGGCGGCGATGCGCGACGAGGTCCCGCGGGAGATCCTCGACCGGCCGAAGCAGCCCTACCGCGCGCCCGACGCCCAGAGCTTCGTGCAGGAGGGCGCGCCCGAGTACGTGGCCGAGCTGCTCGCGCCGGCGACGGTCGCGCGGGCCGGCATCTTCGACCCGGTCGCGGTCGACCGCCTCCTCGCCAAGTGCCGCCGGTTCTCGAGCGTGCCGCCGTCGAACAGCGACAACATGGCGTTCGTGGGCGCGCTCTCGACCATGCTGCTGTGGCACCACGCGGCCACCCGGGCCGCCGCCGCGCCGGACCTCACGGCGCCGCTGCGCGTCGATGTCGACCGCGTCACCGGCCCCGCCGCCGCCCCGTGAGCGCCTGCTCGGCGCGCCTGCTCGCCGCCACGTTGTCGTCACCCGACGGACACCATACATAGAGGAGTATGGCCTCCCGCAGTTCGCGACGAGGGAGCTGAGATGTCTGGCATCCGCACCGCCCACTCCCGTGCGACCGAAGCCCGGGCGGCAGCCCATGAGTTTCACGACCGGGTGTGGCAGCCGGACCCGGCCTTGGTGGTGTTCTTCTGCTCGAGCGGCTACGACCTCGACGTGATGGCGCGCGAGATGTCGCGCGCCTTCGCCGGCGTACCCGTGGTGGGCTGCACGACCGCGGGGGAGTTCGGGCCGAGCGGCTACCGCGAGCACAGCCTCTCCGGGGCGAGCCTGCCGGCCGGGGCCTGCACGGCGGTGGCCGGCCACCTCGACAACCTGCAGGGGCTCGCGATGCGGGAGGGGCGCGCGTTCGCGCAGGGGCTGCTGCAGGAGCTGGAGGGCCACGCGCCCGCCGCCGGCCCGCAGAACACCTTCGCGTTCCTGCTGATCGACGGACTATCGCTCCGGGAAGAGCTGGCGACGCACGTCTTCCAGGACGCGCTGGGCACCCTGCCGCTCGTCGGCGGCTCGGCCGGCGACGACCTGCGGTTCGCACGCACCTGGGTGTTCCACGACGGCGCGTTTCGCACCGACAACGCGGTGCTCGCGCTGTGCCACACCACCTACCCCTTCCGGACCTTCAAGGCGCAGCACTTCGTGGCCATGGAGGAGCGGCTGGTGGTCACCGAGGCCGATGCGGCGCACCGCGTCGTGAAGGAGATCAACGGCCGCCCCGCCGTCGAGGAGTACGCCCGGGTCGTCGGCGTGCCGGTGGCCGAGCTCACCTCCGAGCGCTTCGCGGCGGCGCCGGTGGTGACGGTCATCGACGGGCTCGAGTACGTCCGCGCCATCCAGCGGGCCAACCCCGACGGCAGCCTCACCTTCTTCTGCGCCATCGACGAGGGTCTGGTCCTGCGCGTGGCGCACGGCGGGGACCTCGTGGCCAGCCTGGAGCGCACGTTCGAACGCCTGCGGGAGGAGCTCGGCGCCCCGCAGCTCGTCGTCGCCTTCGACTGCATCCTGCGCCACCTCGAGATGACGCGGGAGGACCTGGCGGAGCGGGTCGGCGAGATCCTCCGGCGCAACAACGCCGTCGGGTTCAGCTCCTACGGCGAGCAGTTCGGCGGGCTGCACGTGAACCAGACCTTCACCGGCATCGCGTTCGGCGAGCCGTCGAGGGAGCGCGATGGCTGAGCGGCCCGACCCCGGCGCGGGCGACGAGGCGCCGGCCCTGCGGGCCGAGATCGCCCGCCTGAACAAGGTGGTCAAGGCCCTCATCAAGGGCGCCGAGCGCGGCCTGAGCGCGCAGGGCACGAGCTTCGGCATGTTCCAGACCGCGGTCATGCTCGATGATCGCGTGCGCGGGCGCACCCAGGAGCTGGAGGCGGCGCTGCGCGAGAACGAGAAGATGAACCGCGCCCTGCAGCGGACCCAGCTCGAGAAGGCGCAGGAGATCGATGAGCGCACGCGCGCGTACGAGGCGGTGGCCCGCGAGAAGGAGCAGCAGGCGACCCTCTTCCACCGGCTCGAGAACGCGAAGCTCGAGCTGCTCCAGTCCGAGAAGCTGGCCTCGGTCGGCCGGCTCGCGGCCGGCATCGCCCACGAGGTGAACAACCCGCTCGCGGTGATCCTGGGGTTCGCCCAGGCGCTCCAGCGGCGCCAGGCCGAGGACGATCCGAACCGGCTGGCGGTGGCCTCGATCATCCGGGAGACCGTGCGCTGCAAGGCGCTCGTCGAGGAGCTGCTCACCTTCTCGCGCGCGGCCAAGCGGACCACCGAGGCGGTCGAGCTGAACGAGCTCGTGCGCTCGACGGCGACCCTGTTCGAGGCGCGCGCCCGGAGCCAGAACGTGCGCGTGGTCTCGGAGCTCTGCGAGGCGCCGGCCGTGGTGGACGCGAACCGCGACCAGCTCCAGCAGGTGCTCGTGAACCTGGGCGCCAACGCGCTCGACGCGATGGGCGACGCCGGCGTGCTCACGCTGCGCACCCGGCGCGAGAACGGCGCCGCCCTGTTCGAGGTGGCCGACACCGGCGCCGGCATCGCGGAGGAGGACCGCGCCCGGATCTTCGAGCCGTTCTTCACGACCAAGGAGGTCGGCAAGGGGACCGGCCTCGGCTTGAGCCTCGCGTACGAGATCGTGCAGCAGCACGGCGGCGCCATCGAGGTGCAGAGCGCGCTCGGCGCGGGGACCACGGTGCGGGTGCGGCTCCCCGGTGCGGCGCCGCCCGCGGGGGCCGGGGCGCCCTGAAGCGCGCGCGCCCGCGGTGCGGCGAAGCGAGGAGACGATGATGGCCGAGCGCGGACCGAGCCTGCTGGTGGTCGACGACGAGCCGGGCATCTGCGAGATGCTGGCGTTCGGGCTCGATCCCGAGGGGTACGCGGTGACGACGGCCCGCAGCGGCGAGGAGGCGGTGGCGCTGTGCCGGCAGCGGGCGTTCGAGCTGGCGATCACCGACTTCAAGATGCCGGGCATGGACGGGGCGCAGACGGTCGAGGCGCTGAAGCGCCTGGACCCGACGCTCGAGATCATCGTGGCGACGGGCTACGGGAGCGTCGAAACGGCCGTCGCGTGCATGCGCCACGGCGCGTTCGACTACATCGCGAAGCCCTTCGACCTCGACCGCCTGATCGCGCTGCTGGAGCGGGCCCGCGCCCGGCGGCGGTCGACGCTCACACAGGCCGGCGTGCCGCGGCGCTGGGAGGAGTTCCAGGCCTACCGGCGGCAGGCGCTCGACGCGGTGTCCCGCGACCTCGAGCGGCAGTTCGTCCTGGAGACGCTGCGCCGGGCGGGCGGGGAGCTCGAGCGCGCGGCCCGCGACGCGGGGCTGGCGCTGGGGGCCCTCGAGACGCTCGCGGGCGCCCACGGGCTCCGCGACGAGCGGCCGCAGTAGTCGGGCCTACGGCTCACGCCGTCTCGGCCTCGCTCTCGACCGCTTCGCCGAGCAGCTCGGTGCGGATGATCTCGTCGTGGTAGCGCTCCCCGCGGAAGCCGACGACGCGCAGGGCCTCGGTGCGGCCGCGGAAGTAGACGACCGTCGGGGTGCCGCTCACGCGCAGGCGCCGCGCCACCTTCGGGTACGCGGCCGCGTTCAGCTCGGCGACCTTCACGCGGCCCCGGTAGCGGTTCGCGAGCGTGATGACGACCGACTCGAGCTGCTTGCAGGGGGCGCAGTCGGGGCCCCACACGTCGAGCAGCACCGGGATCTCCGACCGCCACACCTCGCGCTCGAAGTTCTCGTCGTCGATCGACACCGGCATCAACCGGGGCTCGCGGGGCCCGAAGATCTTCGCGAGGAGACCCATGTCCGACCCTCCACACGCCACCGGCACTCTCGGTGGCAGTCCCCGTGGGAGCCGGCGGGCGGGTGGAGGGTTCGCCTACCGCAGGCCGACCGCGTGCCGGACCGCGTCGAGCGTGACGCGCGCCACGGCGCGGGCACGGGCGGCGCCGTCGGCGAGCACGCGCTCGACGGCCGCGGGATCGGCGTCGAGGGCCTCGCGCCGCTCCCGGGCCGGCCCGAAGTGGGCCCAGGCCTGCTCGAAGAGCATCAGCTTCAGCTCGGCGTAGCCGAGACCGCCCTTGCGGTAGCGCGCCGTCGTGGTCTCGACCTCGGCGGGCGGCGCGAAGAGCCGGTAGAGCGCGAGCGGCACGCTCTGGGCCGGGTCCTTGGGTGCCTCGACCGGCAGCGCGTCGGTCTTGATGGACATGCAGCGGCGCCGCAGCGTGCGCTCGTCGGCGAAGATCTCGATGGTGTTGCCGTAGCTCTTGCTCATCTTCTGCCCGTCGAGGCCCGGGACGGCCGCGACCTCGCGCTGGATGCTGCCCTGCGGCAGCGTGAGCACGGGCCCGTACTGCTGGTTCAGCTTGGCCGCGATGTCGCGCGCGATCTCGAGGTGCTGCCGCTGGTCCTCGCCCACCGGCACGACGTCGGTGCGGTAGAGCAGGATGTCCGCGGCCATGAGCACCGGGTAGGCGAAGAGGCCGTGGGTCGCGGCCAGCCCCTTCTGCACCTTGTCCTTGTAGGCGTGGCCGCGCTCGAGCAGCCCGAGCGGCGTCACGGTCGAGAGGATCCAGGCGAGCTCGGTCACCTCGGGCACGTCGCTCTGCCGGAAGAAGACGGTGCGCGCGGGCTCGAGCCCCAGCGCGAGCAGGTCGACGGCCATGGCGCGGACGTTGCGTCGCAGCGCGTCCGGCTCGGCCACCGACGTCAGGGCGTGGTAGTCGGCGATGAAGTAGAAGGCGTCGCCCTGGCGCGCGAGCTCGAGCGCGGGGCGGATCATCCCGAAGTAGTTGCCGATGTGCAGCGCGCCGCTGGGTTGAATGCCGGACAGGATGCGCACGGAGGCCTCCAAGAGGCTTGGATGCACCAGGCTGCCACCTCCGGACCGCGGTGCGCGTCTAAGCTGGAACCGATGCACACCTGGTTCCCTCTGGGCGCGGTCTACCTCGCGCTCGCCGTGGCGGCGGGCGCGTTCGGCGCGCACGGGCTGCGCGGCCGGCTCGACGCCCACCACCTCGAGCTGTGGGAGACCGCCGTCCGCTACTTCGTCATCGGCGGCGTCGCGCTGCTCGCCGTGGGCCTCGCCGCCGGGCAGGCGGCCAGTCGGGCGTGGTGGGTGCCGGGGCTGCTCCTCGGTGCCGGCGCCGCGGTCTTCAGCGGCACCGTCTGGCTGCTCGCGCTGGGGGCGCCGCGCTGGCTCGGCGCGGTCACGCCCCTCGGCGGCGTGCTGCTCATCGGCGGCTTCGTCGCGCTCGCGGTCGTCGCGGTCCGGCGCTAGCCTACCGCGTCCAGCCGATCTGCACCGCCAGCAGGTGCACGATCTTGCCGAGCACCTCGCCGTTGGCGGAGAACGGCGCCAGGCTGCCGAACTCGGGCCGCTCCCGGCTGTTCGTGATGCGGCGGTCGGCGTAGAAGAGGGTCATGTACGCCAGGGCGAGCTCGAGCCCGGCGCCGAGACGCCAGGACCCCCCGACGCTCTCGCCGAGCTTGGTCGCGTCGGGGCTGAGGGTCGTGTAGTACGCGTCGGGGTACGGCGACTGGTCGAAGAAGAAGCCGGCGCGCAGATCGAGCTGCCCGCGCAGCGTCACGCGGCCGCCCGCGGCGAAGCTCCACGAGTCCGTCGAGTGCTTCTCCTCCTTGAACTCGGCGATCGGCCCGAGCGGGTCGGCGAGCGTGATCGTGAGCGCGTCGAAGAGCGAGTAGTGGCTCCAGTACACGTCGGCGCCGATCCAGGCCCGGCGGCCGAACGAGTAGCCGACGCCGGCGCGCAGCATGTCGGGCAAGTTGAGCCGCGCCGTCGCGCGGCGCAGGATCGTCTGCCCCGGGGCGTAGCCCGGCTGCAGCGTCTGCCCGACCTGCTGGCTGGCGCCCATGACCTGCACCTGGCCGCCGAAGTCCAGCGGCACCCGCGAGACGTAGCTCACCCCGAGGCTGAGGCCGCGCAGGCGCGGCGTGAGCTCGCCGGGGTGGAAGAGCAGCCCCGCCTGCCACGCCGCCGTCCAGCTGCTCCCGTCGAGGTTGGCCCAGATCTCCCCCGGGTTGAGCCGCCTCAGGTCGGGCGGTAGCCAGATGGCGCGCTCGTACCGGGCGCTCGCCCGCACGATGCTGGGGCCGCCGGCGACGACGAGGGCCGGATGCGGCTGCCAGGCGACGGCGGGCGAGACATAGAGCGTGGTGATCGCGCCCTCGGTGACGATGTAGCGCTGCGCCCCGTCGCGGGGAAACGCGGCGGTCGCGTTGTGCGGCGAGTAGACGCCGAGGCCGAAGCTCAGCCCGTGCCAGGCGGGGTTGTACGTGACGGCGGCGAAGGGGAGCGCGCCGAAGCCGGACTTCGGGCCGACGGCGGGGCGGCGGCAGGGGCTCAGGACGAAGCCGTCGGCATCGTAACCGGTGGCCGCGCCCTCGGCCGGGCAGGCCCCGGCGGGCGGCCGGGAGGTGTCGAAATCGCCGCTGCGCCCGACCTGCGGGTAGTCCACCCGTGTGAAGGATGTATTCGTGAAGATGAGGCTGGCCGCGGCGTCGATGCGCAGCCCCGGCACGAGCGCGAGGCCCGCGGGGTTGTGATAGACCGCGGTCGCGTCGTCGGGATCGGCGATGAAGGCCGCCTGGCCCGCCATGCGCGCGCCCATGATCGGGATGGTGAAGCCCCCCGCCCACACCGTCGCTGCCGACGCCAGCGCGCCGCACAGCACCACCACCCGCCCGAGCATGTCCGGCGATGGTACCGGGCGCGACCGGCGCTGTCCACGTTCGCGGAGCTGTCCGATGGTCGATCTGGCAGTGTATGTTTTTGAACACTCCTGTTGCCAAAGTCGCGCCGTTTTGGCAGCCTGAGGACCGACCGAAGATTAAGGCCTGTTCACATTCGGCGGAGACGCACCGCGCCGGTCCCGTCTCCCGGCGCCACCCCCCGCAGGAGACCCTCCGATGAACGTCCTGACCGGCTTCTACAGCTCCACCATCGGCAAGAAATACGTGATGGCGGTCAGCGGGATCATCCTCTGGCTGTACATCGTCGGGCACATGCTCGGCAACCTCCAGGTCTTCGTCGGACCGGAGCAGATCAACAGCTACGCCGCGTTCCTCCACCGGCACACGAACCTGCTGTGGATCGTGCGCACGGCCCTCATCATCGCGATAGGGCTGCACGTGCTGGCCGCCCTGCAGCTCACGGTCCGCAACTGGAGCGCCCGCCCGCGCTACGCGATCACGCGGTATCGCGAGGCGGACCCGATGTCGCGGACGATGATCTGGGGCGGCGTCGCGCTCGCCTTCTTCATCGTCTACCACATCCTGCACCTCACGGTGGGCGCGGTCGGGCCGACCTTCACCGAGAACGTCTACGGCAACGTCATCGCCGGCTTCCGGGTCTGGTGGATCGACGTGTTCTACATCGGCGCGCAGTTCGCGCTCGCGATGCACCTCTACCACGGCCTGTGGAGCATGTTCCAGTCGCTGGGCGCGGCGCATCCTCGCTACAACTCGTGGCGGCGGATCTTCGCGGTGGTCTTCGCGTTCGCCCTCTTCCTCGGCTTCGTGTCCATTCCCATCTCGGTCCTCACCGGGCGGCTGAGCTGACGGAGCGCACCATGAAACTCGATCCCAAGGTACCGGCCGGCCCTCTCGCGCAGAAGTGGACCAACTACAAGGACCACGTCCCGCTCGTCAGCCCGGCGAACAAGCGCAAGCACACCGTCATCGTCGTCGGCACCGGCCTCGCCGGCGGCGCCGCCGCGGCCAGCCTCGGCGAGCTCGGCTTCAAGGTCCAGTGCTTCTGCTTCCAGGACAGCCCGCGGCGCGCCCACAGCATCGCGGCCCAGGGCGGCATCAACGCGGCCAAGAACTACCAGAACGACGGCGACAGCGTCTATCGCCTCTTCTACGAGACCGTGAAGGGCGGCGACTTCCGCGCCCGCGAGGCCAACGTCTACCGCCTGGCCGAGGTGAGCGCGGCCATCATCGATCAGTGCGTCGCGCAGGGCGTGCCCTTCGCCCGGGAGTACGGCGGCGAGCTCGCGAACCGGTCGTTCGGCGGCTCCCTCGTCTCGCGCACGTTCTACGCCCGCGGCCAGACGGGCCAGCAGCTCCTGCTGGGCGCGTACGCGGCCCTCGCGCGCCAGATCGGCCTCGGCACGGTCGAGATGCACCCGCGCACCGAGATGCTGGACGTCGTCCTGGTCGACGGCCGGGCCCGGGGCATCATCGCTCGCGATCTGGTGACGGGGCGCATCGACAGCTACGCCGCCGACGCGGTGGTGCTGGCGACCGGCGGCTACGCCAACGTCTTCTATCTGTCGACGAACGCGAAGGGCTCGAACGCGACCGCCATCTGGCGCGCCTACAAGCGCGGCGCCGGGTTCGCGAACCCCTGCTACACGCAGATCCACCCGACCTGCATCCCCCAGGCGGGCGACTACCAGTCGAAGCTCACGCTGATGAGCGAGTCGCTGCGCAACGACGGCCGCGTCTGGGTGCCGAAGAAGGCCAAGGACACCCGCCCGGCGGCGCAGATCCCGGAGTCGGAGCGCGACTACTACCTCGAGCGGATGTACCCGGCCTACGGCAACCTCGCGCCGCGTGACATCTCCTCGCGCGCGGCCAAGCGCATGTGCGACGAGGACCGCGGCGTCGGCGAGGGCGGCCGCGGCGTGTACCTCGACTTCGCCGAGTCCACGAAGCGGCTCGGCCAGCCGGTCATCGCCGAGCGCTACGGCAACCTCTTCGAGATGTACGAGCGGATCACGGGCGAGGATCCCTACCAGGTCCCGATGCGCATCTACCCCGCCCCGCACTACACGATGGGCGGCCTGTGGGTCGACTACGAGCTCCAGAGCACGATCCCCGGGCTCTTCGTCGGCGGTGAGGCGAACTTCTCGGACCACGGCGCGAACCGCCTGGGCGCGAGCGCGCTCATGCAGGGGCTGGCCGACGGCTACTTCGTCCTCCCCTACACGGTGGGCGGCTACATCGCCGGCGCGAAGCTCCCGGCGGTCAAGGCGACGGACCCGGCCTTCGGCGAGACCCGCGCGCAGGTGGACGCGCAGATCAAGGAGCTCCTCGGGACGAAGGGCAAGCGCAGCGTCGACTCGTTCCACCAGGAGCTCGGCACGATCCTGTGGAACGACTGCGGCATGGGTCGCACCGAGGCGGGCCTCAAGGGCGCCATCGAGAAGATCAAGGCGCTGCGCGAGCAGTACTGGCAGGACGTCCGCATCCCGGGCAGCGCGACCGACTTCAACCAGGAGCTGGAGAAGGCCGGGCGCGTCGCCGACTTCTTCGAGCTCGCCGAGCTCCTGTGCCTCGACGCGCTCGAGCGGCGCGAGTCGTGCGGCGGCCACTTCCGCGAGGAGTTCCAGACCCCCGAGGGCGAGGCCCAGCGCAACGACGCCGACTTCAGCCACGTGGGCGTGTGGGAGTACCAGGGGCAGATGCAGCCGCCCGTGCGCCACGCCGAGCCGCTCACCTTCGAGGCGATCCAGCTCGCGCAGCGGAGCTACAAATGAACCTCACCCTCAGAATCTGGCGACAGGCGGGACCGCAGGCCGCGGGGCGGCTCGAGACCTACCAGCTCAAGGACATCTCGAGCCACATGTCCTTCCTCGAGATGCTCGACATCCTCAACCAGCAGCTCATCCGCGACGGCAAGGAGCCGGTCGCGTTCGAGAGCGACTGCCGCGAGGGCATCTGCGGCACGTGCGGCCTGGTCATCAACGGCCAGGCCCACGGCCCGGTGCCGGGCACGGCCACGTGCCAGCTCCACATGCGGCACTTCAAGGACGGCGACACCATCACCATCGAGCCGTGGCGCGCGCGCGCGTTCCCGCTCATCAAGGACCTGGTCGTCGACCGCAGCGCCTTCGACCGCATCATCCAGGCGGGCGGCTTCATCTCGGTGCGCACGGGCAGCGCCCCCGAGGCCAACGGCATCCTCGTGCCGAAGGACACCGCCGAGCTGTCGATGGACGCCGCCGAGTGCATCGGCTGCGGCGCCTGCGTCGCGGCCTGCCCGAACGGCGCCGCGGCGCTCTTCGTCTCGGCGAAGGTGTCGGCGCTCGCGGTGCTGCCGCAGGGCAAGCCCGAGCGCGCGCGGCGCGTGCAGGCGATGGTGAGCCGGGCGGCGGACGAGACCTTCGGCAGCTGCTCCAACCACCGCGAGTGCGAGGCGGTGTGCCCGAAGCGCATCAGCATCAACTTCATCGCCGCGATGAACCGCGAGTACCTCCGCGCCGGCCTCTGCGACACCGAGGGCAAGGGCGGGAAGCGCGGGAGCTGAGGCCGGGCTCCCGGAAGGGCCGCCACGACGCCAACCACGCTTGAAGAGCGGCGGGGTTGGCGTCGGTTCCGTCGCGTCTGAGGGGGCTATTTCGCGGCGGGCGCCTTCGCCCGTGCGGCGGCGGCCGCGGCCTTCGCGGGCGCGGCGGGCGCGGCCTTCGCGGGCGCGGCAGGCGCCTTCGCCGGGGCAGCGCCAGGCGCGGCGGCTGGCGCGGGGGCGGAGGCCGGCGCCGAGGCGGCGCCCTTGGCTGCGGCTGCGAGCCCCAGGATATGGCTCGCGTCCACGGCCTCGAAGGTGAGGTCCGTCAGCGTGAGGCGCGTGCGCATGAGCCGCGGCGGCCGGG
>DASXVK010000587.1:0-19434 GCA_036504295.1 Polyangia bacterium | reverse complement strand
ACCCGCTCGCGCCGCGGGTGGTCGTATAGCTACACGGTGACGACCTTCGCCGCCTGCATCAGGCGCGTCGCGATCTCGCGCATGTTGCTGACCTGGCCGACGGCGAGGGTGTCGCGCAGCGCGAAGAACTCGAGGCAGGTGGTGCAGGCGAGGAGGTCGACGCCGGCGCCCTCCAGCTCGCGCAGCGCCTCGAGGACCGGCGAGCGCGGGCCCAGGAGCTTCACCGCGGCGTTGTAGAAGACGATGGCGGCCGGCTTCGGCTCCACGCCCGGGAGCGTGCGGAGAAAGTTGCCGAGCAGCTTCGCGCCGAGGGCGGGGTGGCCGGAACCCATCGACTCGCCCGCGATCACGATGACGGTGTCCATGCGGTCGCTCTCCACTCAGGTCCTTCTAGCAACCGTTCACGCGGTCTGCCAGCCCGTCCAGCCGATCGGCCGTGCATCTCGGGCCGGGGCCAGTACAATGCGCGCGATGCCGAGGGTCCCCACCGCTGCCGCCGCCGCGCTCGCGCTGTGCCTGCTCGCCGCGGGCTGCGGCGCGGACGGCGCGCCCCGGCGCGGCGACGGCGGCACCGACGAGACGCCGTGCGTCCCGGGCCAAGCGTTCGACCTGACGGGCACCTTCGGCGTGCTCGTCACCTTCAACACCACCGTCGACGTCCTCGGCCTCACCCTCGAGGACCCGAACCCGCAGGCCTGGATCCTGATCCTCGCCCGCGCCCAGCAGCAGGACGTCACGGTCACGCTCGCGGCCGAGATCTGTGACCTCAAGATCCCCGAGATCCAGTTCGCCGGCCAGCCGCAGCCCGTCATCTTCTCCGCGCCGCCGGGGCTGCTGCGCTCCGCGGCCGGGATCAGCGCCACCGCGGACCTCGGCGGCCTCACCACCTGCAGCAGCTTCCGCAGCCCGGGCCCGATGGTGGTCGTGCTCGGCACCCGCCTCGCCGATCCCATCGCCGACCCGCTCCCGGGGGTGGGGGCGCCCGGCTGCGACGGCGACCCGCTGACGAGCTGCGCCGCCACGACCGCCACGTCCTGCATCTGCGACCAGGAGGGCGACGGCCTCGCCGCCGCGACCGTCGACGTCGCAAACGCGCCGGTGCTCCCCGATCTCAACCACGTCCTCGCCACCATGCGCGCCAGCGTTCAGCTCCTCGGCGCGGTCGAGAGCAGCGACGTGCTCCGCGGCCCGGCCGAGGTGACCATGGAGCAGAGCATCATCGGCTGCATGCGCCGCTCGGGCCCGTGCGACGCGGCCGCGACCACGGTGGTGCAGCGCATCAACCCGACCGTTGCCCAGGACCCGCGCGCGCCCTCGAGCTTCCTCGCCAAGCGGGTCGACCCGACCTACGACTGCGCGCGCCTCGGGGCGGAGCGCCTGGTCCTCTTCCCGCCGTAGCGCCCCCGCACCGACCAGGGGTCGGGGGGCAGGACAACAGGGAGACGGGGAGGCGGGGAGAGCCTCTGGGTTTCGGATGCGTGACCGCGTGGAGCACAGGGCCCGCGCACTCGGCAGGACCAACCCAGCCTGGCTCCCCGTCTCACCGCCTCCCTGTTCAATTCGCGTACACCGCCGATGCCGGGCTCGCCTTGAAGCCCCCCCTCCCGTCTGCTAGCTTTTTCGCGCTCTCGGGAGGTGATGATGTCGATGCAGTCCCTCGTGGCGATCCCCGGCCTCGTGCTCCTCGCTGTCGCGAATCCGGCGGCCGCGCAGGTCCGCCTCCCCTACACCAAGTACCAGCTCCCGAACGGCCTCACCGTCATCCTCCACGAGGACCACGCGCTCCCGATCGTCGCGGTGAACCTGCTCTACCGCGTCGGCTCCAAGGACGAGCAGCCCGGCCGCACCGGGTTCGCCCACCTCTTCGAGCACCTCATGTTCATGGGGTCGAAGCACGTGCCGGGGAACGCGATCGACATGATCATGGAGGCGGCCGGCGGCTGGAACAACGCCTCGACCGGCGAGGACAACACCACCTACATCGACGTCGGGCCGCAGAACCTGCTCGAGACGCTGCTGTGGATCGAGGCCGACCGCCTCGCCACCCTCGACGCGGTCACCACCCTCAAGCAGCTCGATCTGCAGCGCGACGTCGTGCGCAACGAGCGGCGCCAGAGCTACGAGAACCGCCCCTACGGCCGCGCCGCGCTGCTCATCCCGCGGCTCATGTTCCCGAAGGGCCACCCGTACCACTGGCCCGTCATCGGCTCTCACGAGGACCTCGAGGCGGCGACGGTCGGCGACGTGCAGGGCTTCTTCCGCCGCTTCTACGTCCCCGGCAACGCGCAGCTCGTCGTGGCCGGCGACATCAAGCCGGCGCAGGTCAAGCAGTGGGTCGAGCGCTACTTCGGCTGGCTGCCGCGCGCCGAGGAGCCGGCCCACGCCCAGCCGCAGCCGGTCGCGCTCGCGAAGCCGGTGACCCGGGCCATCAAGGACCGCGTCCAGCTCCCGCGCCTCTACTACGTGTACCACTCGCCCGCCGCCTACCAGCCGGGCGACGCGGAGATGGACCTCGTCGCGCGCGTGCTCGCGGCCGGCAAGAACAGCCGCCTCTACAAGACCCTCGTCTACGACCAGCAGATCGCCCAGGACGTGAGCGCCTTCCAGGAGTCGCACCGCCTCGGGTCGCTCTTCTACATCGTGGTCACCGCGAAGCCGAAGAAGAGCCTCGCCGAGATCGCGAAGGTCGTCGACGCGGAGATCGCGCGGGTGCGCCAGGCGCCGCCGACGGCCCGCGAGCTCGAGCGCGCGCGCAACGGCATCGAGATGTCGTTCTTCCAGTCGCTCGAGAAGCTCGACCGCCGGGCCGACACGCTCAACGGCTACGAGTACTTCTACGGCGACCCGGGCGCGATGACGCGCGACCTCGGCCGCTACCGCGCCGCGACCCCGCAGGCGCTCCACCGGCTGGCGACGGAGACGCTGCGGCCCGAGGCGCGCCTCGTGCTCAAGGTCGAGCCCGGGAAGCTCCCCGACAAGGAGGCGCCGGCGCCGAGCACGCAGCCGAAGCAGCGGCCCCTGACGCCGCGCGACCTCGCCGCCCCGGCGTACATGGCGAAGCAGCCGCGGGCGACGCGGACCGGCGACTTCACCCCGCCCCGGGCGACGACGCTCAAGCTGCGCAACGGCATCCCGGTCATCGTGCTGCAGCGGCGCGGCCTGCCGCTCGTGTCGGTGAACCTCGCCGTGCGCGCCGGCGCCGAGCTCGACCCGGCGGAGCAGCCCGGCCTCGCCAGCCTCACCGCCTCGATGCTCGACGAGGGGGCCGGGGCCCGCAGCGCGCTCGAGATCGCCGACGAGATCGACCACCTCGGCGCCGAGCTCTCGAGCGGCGCCGACCGCGACGCCAGCTACGTCAGCCTCAGCGTGCTCACGCAGCATCTGCCCGCGGCCCTCGACATCTTCGCCGACGTGGCCCTGCGGCCGCGGTTCGACGAGCGCGAGTGGAAGCGGGTCAAGAACGACCGCCTCGCGCTGCTGCTGGAGCGGCGCGACGACCCGGCGTACGTGGCGCGCGTCGTCTACGACCGGGTGCTCTACGGCGACGGCCACGCGTACGGCCGGCGCGTGCTCGGCACCGAGGCCGCGGTGCGCGACCTCAAGGCCGCCGATCTCCGGCGCTTCCACGCCGCCAACTACTCGCCCCGGAGCGCGGCCTTCGTCGTCGTCGGCGACGTGCGGCCGAAGGAGATCCGCGACCAGCTGGACCGGCTCTTCGGCGGCTGGACGGCGGCCGCGGCGCCGGCGAGCCCGCGGCCCGAGCTCACCGCGCCGCAGGGTGGCTGGCCCCGCGTCTGCGTCGTCGACCGCCCCGGCGCCGAGCAGTCGGAGATCGTGGTCGGCCGGCCCGGCGCGGCGCGCAGCGCGAAGGAGTACGCGGCGCTCCTCGTGATGAACACGATCCTCGGCGGCTCGTTCACCAGCCGCCTCAACCTGAACCTGCGCGAGAAGCACGGCTACACCTACGGCGCCCACTCGCGGTTCGAGTTCCGGCGCGGGCCCGGGCCGTTCTGGGCCGGCGCCGCGGTGAAGACCGACCGGACGGGTGACTCGGTGCGCCAGTTCCTCCTCGAGCTCGGCCGCCTGGCGCAGGAGAACGTGCCCGCGGACGAGCTCAAGAAGGCCAAGAGCGTCGTCGAGCGCGGGCTGCCCGAGCTCTTCCAGCGCAACAGCTCCATCGCCCAGCTCCTGACGGACCTCTGGGTCCACGACCTGCCCCTCGGCGACTACCGCGAGTTCGCCAAGCGCGTGCGCGCGGTCACCGGCGCCGCGGTGCGGGCCGCGGCCAGGCGCTACGCCTCGCCCGACGGGGCGGCCATCGTCATCGTGGGCGACCGCAAGGTCGTCGTCCCGGAGCTGAAGTCCATCGGCATCACCGCGCCCGAGGTGCGTGACACCGAGGGCGTGGTGCAGAAGTAGTGCGGCGGCAGGCGCTAGTCGCGGCGGCGCTGTGGGCGGCCGTCGCCGCCGGCGCGGCCTGCGGGAAGCAGCCGTCCGGCGCGCCCGGCTCCTCCGCCATGGCGGCCGCGGCGGCGTCACCGGCGCCCGCGCGGGCGGAGGCGGCGGCGGCGCCCGCGGCGGCGGCGCCCGCGGGCGGGCCGCGGTCCGACGCCATCGTGTTCCGCTTCCAGGACCACCTCGCCGAGGCCGAGATCAGCGGCCCCGACCCCGCCCGCGCGCTCGCCGGGCTCGGCGCGCGCACCCGCGCGCTCGTCAACCCGCACGGCCGCGCGCCCGCGCGCCGCGCCTTCTACCTCGCCGAGCTCGCGTTCGACCGCGGCCGCGTGGCCGACCTCCTGCCCGAGGAGAAGTGGCCGGGCGACGGCCCCGACCACCGCGGCGCCCCGGGCGGCGGCGGCCCGATGGGCGGGCCGGCCGGCGTGGTGGATCTGCGCGGCGGGCTGCTCGCTCCGGCGGGCACGACCTTCACCTGGAAGCTCAGCGTGCCCCAGGGCGCGTACCTCTCGTTCGATCTCGGCGTCGCCAAGGCGCGCCCGGGCCTGCCCGTGCGCGCGCGCGTCGACGTCGACGGCACCACCGTCTGGTCCCGCACCGTCGGCTTCGCCGAGGGCGGCCAGTGGCACCCCGTCGAGGTGGACCTCGCCGCCTACGCCGGCCGCACGGTGACGCTCACGCTGGCGACCACGGCCGAGCGCCCCGCGGCCGCGGCCGGCGCGGCGCCGCGCCCGGGGGCGCCCACCGCCATCGGCCCCGCGCTCTTCGGCGACCCGCTGCTGCTCCAGCGCGGCGGGTTCGACCGCCCCAACATCGTCGTCATCGCGCTCGACGCCGTGCGCGCGGACATGGTAGGCGCCTACGGCTCCGACCTCGGCCTCACGCCCAACATCGACGCCCTCGCCGCCGAGGGCACCGCCTTCACGCAGGCCATCATCCCGGTCACCTGGACGCGTCCCTCGGTCATCGGCATGCTCGGCGGCTGCTACCCGCACCAGATGGGCACCGGCACCGAGTGGACCATCTCGCAGCCGCGGCGCGAGCAGTTCTACCGCGGGCGGCCGCCGCTGGCGACGCTCGGCCTGCGGCGCGCGGGCTACCAGACCTTCACGATGGGCAACGCCATCCTCTTCGTCGGCTACAGCCCGCTCGGGCTCGACCTCGGCTGGGACGGCGCGACCGACATCCGCGACATCGGCGAGGAGACCGCGGCCACGACCCGCTCGGTGCTCCACTTCCTCAAGGGCCACCGCCAGAAGCCGTTCTTCCTCTACGTGCACCTCGACACGGCGCACCTGCCCTACAACCCGCCGAAGCGCCTCCTCGACAAGGTCATGGCCGGACCAGGCGCGAAGCGCTACACGCACCCGAACGCGCGCGGCTACCTCGGCGAGGTCGCCTTCGCCGACGAGCAGGTGGGCCGCATCAAGCAGGCCCTGGTCCAGCTCGGGCTCGCCGAGCGCACCGTCTTCATCATCACCGCGGACCACGGCGAGACCATCGAGCGCGAGAAGTACGTCGTCTACCCGAAGACCGGGCGCAACACGATCTGGGGCCACGGCTCGACGCCGTTCGACAACGTGCTCCGGGTGCCGCTCGTGCTGTGGAAGCCCGGCCTCATCCCCGCGGGCAAGAAGATCGAGGAGCAGGTGCGCACGCTCGACGTCGCCCCGAGCCTGCTCGAGCTCGCCGGCGCCCCGCCCGATCCGCGCCACTGCGGCCGCAGCGTCGGCAACCTCGTGCGCGGCGAGCCGGACCCGGGCCCCCGCGTCGCGCTGTCGTACTCCTTCTACTCGACCATGGTGCGCGCCGCGGGGTGGAAGCTCCTCGTGTGGCACGGCGAGGCCGCCGCGACGCGCCTGCTCCAGGGCACGACCCGGACGGGGAAGATGCTGGAGCTGTACCACGTCGCCGTCGACCCGCAGGAGCGGGACGAGCTCAGCCTGAAGCAGCCGGGGGAGCTGCGGCGCATGCGCGCCCTGTACGCCGAGGCGGTGCGGGAGGCGGCCAGGCTCGTGCCGCGCGAGACGGCGGCGGCGGCCACGCCCACCGCCGTCGCTGCGGTGGCGCCCGGCCCGGCCAGCGGCCCCGCCGCGGCGGCGCCCGCGCCCGCGCCGGAGGGGACCGCGGCCGCGGGCCCGGCGCTCGTCCACCTGCGCCTCACGCCCGACGGGATGCCGCACCGCTTCGAGGCGCGCGTCCGCTCCGCCCAGCCCGTGGCCGTGCGCGGCCTCACGGGCCAGGTCCGCGTCCGCGGCGCCGCCGGCGGGGTCACGCTCGAGGCCGATGGGGTGCGCGGCCCGGTCGAGATCGCCCTCGAGATCGACCTCGCGGCCGGGGCGCAGATCGAGGCGACGGTGGACGGCCAGCCGCTCCCCGCCGAGCGCATCCTCGTCGGCCGCTTCGCGCTCGCGCTGCTCGCCGGCCCCCGGCTGCAGCTCGACCGCACCACCTGGGACGCCATCCGCGCCCGCAGCGCGCCGCCGCGCGACGACCCCGGCGTGTACGTCTGGGGCGAGGGCGGCGCCGGCGCCGCGCCCACGGTCGCGGCGGGAGCCGCGGTCGAGGACTCGGGGCCGGTGGTCACGCCCGTCGGCGGCGACGTGACGAAGATCCTCAAGGGCTGGGGCTACATCCAGGGGAACGAGAAGGCGAAGTAGGGCTCACGCCGGCTCGGTCGCCGCCCCGGCGCGCACGAGCAGCTCGCGATACCACGCCACCGCGCGCGCGGTACGATCGCCGAGCGCCCGCGCGCCCCAGACGAGCGACAGGGTCGTCCGGGTGGTCGCGTCGGTCTTGGTCCGCTGCGCGTCCTTGACCGCGTTCGCGCACGGCCCGCCGGCGTCGAAGAGACAGGGCAGCCCGGCGACGTCGATGACCTGCCCCGAGGCATTGAAGACGTAGGTGTCGCCCGGCTGCGCCACGCCGACGCGCAGCGGCGGCTGGGCGCGGTCGAGATCGACGACGCTGATGGGCAGCCCGCTGTGCAGCGAGACGGCGTTGCAGGCGTCCACGGCCAGGTTGATCGGGCCGAGCTGCCCCTCGGTCGCCGCCTTGATCAGGTACTCCGACGCGGGCTTGCCGCGGCCGGTCGGCTTGTAGCCGTGCAGGCGCAGCACGTCGCGCACCGCCGCGCGCACCTCGTCGCTCGAGGCGAGCGGCGCCGCCGCGCCGAGCGCGAGCACGTCGCGCAGCCAGTCCGGGGTCGGCGCCTCGCCGAGCGGCGCCGCGAAGCGCGTGACGAAGGCCGTGACGTCGAGCAGCGGATGGGGATCGATGGTGAGCATCACCGCGAGTATGTAGCGAAGCCGGGCGCGCCGTGCACGCTCAGGGGCGCCACCGCAGGCAGCGCCCGGCCGCGTCGTCGGTGAGGAAGCCGTGCTGCCGCCCCAGCCAGTAGGCGACGAGGTAGTCGACGCCGGGCTGGGTCTGGGCGAGGTTGCCCCAGTCGAAGAGCCCCCACGGGTGCCGCTGCCAGGTGAAGTCGCCCGCGGGCCGGTCGGCGATGTCCACGGCGGTCGTGTGGCTGACCTGGTCGGTGCACCCGCTCTCGTGCGGCTCGTAGCGCGGATCGGCGCGCAGGTCGACCGGCACGTTGACCCGCGGCGGCGGGGGGAACTGCCCGAGCTGCGTCGCCGCCGTCGTGGTCGCGCCCGCCTCGGGCGCCGCCGCGTTCGCGGCGTAGATGTAGGCGAAGAAGCTGTTCTTCGTGTCGCGGAAGAGGGGCCACATCTTGCCCGCGAGCACCGTGTTCCGGATGGTCGCGCGCAGCGCCGCGTCGTCCTCGAGCCGGGCGAGGTTGTACATCGGCTGCATGCTGATGTTGTGGCCGAAGTACGAGTTGCCACAGGTGGCGGTCTCCGCGTAGCTGCCGGCGACGGCGAGCCAGTCGTGGACGTTGCCCCCAGCGCCGCCGTGGGCGAGGTAGTAGTCCAGGATCGCCTGTCGCTGCGCCGCGTAGGCGGGCACGCCGTCGGTGGCGAGGAGCGCGACGCGGAAGAACGAGGCGAGCATGATGGCGCTCGACGCGCGCGGGATGTTCGGCACCCACCCCATGAGCGGGATCTGGCGCACGATGTCGGCGAGGTCGGGGGTGAACTCCTGGAAGCCGAACATCTCGCTGTTGTTGTAGTTGTTGGAGTCGAGGACGATCTTGACGGCGCCGTCCTCCATCTCGGCCGTGCACAGGACCACGAAGCGCATGGTCACCGTGAACTTCGGCAGGGCCGTGCCGTTCCAGACGAGCTTCACCGCGACCTGCCGGTCCTTCATCAGCTCCGTCACGAGCGCGACGACGTCGGCGCGGATGAGGGCGCGGGTGGCCTCGTCGTGCTCGCCGAGCGCCTCGTAGGCGAGCGCGTAGCCCAGCATCACGCCCTGGTACTGATCGCGGCTGATGTGGCCGATGGAGTCGTAGCTCGCGCCGGCGTAGGGCACGTTGCAGTGGGAGCTGGTGCCGGGGGTGCAGTCGAGGTCACCGAGGCCGAAGGGCCAGGTCGTGCCCGCCGGGGTCGCGAAGCGGGCCAGGACGCCGGGGTCGCCGGAGACGTTGAACCACAGGTGGAGGGTGTTCACGAGCCGGATCACCTCGGCGCGCGCGTCGGCGGCGCCCGTCGCCTTCAGCCGCAGCGCCTCCGCGGCGAGGTAGGTGCCGGTCCAGATGGCCGAGTCGCCGATGCCGTCCATGTAGCTGATCTCGGAGTAGGTCGGCGGGTCCGCGTAGCGGGCGCTGCCCACGCCGCCCGCGGCCATGCCGTCGCGCCGCAGCCACTCGGTGTAGGCGCGCGCCCGGTCGTGCAGCGAGCCGGCGGCGTCGGGCGCCACGAAGTCGTCCGCGCCCATGTCGTAGAGGCCGCAGGTGCGCGCGCCGTCGACGGCGCCGAGGTCGCACTCGTCGGCGCACGCGCCCGCGACGCAGGCGCCGCCGAGGCACCCCGCCCCGGCGCCGCACGTCTCGTCGCGCCACCGCCGCCCGTCCGCGGTGTCCACGCACGCGCGGCGGGAGGCGTAGCCGACGCACAGAGCGGCGCCGGTGGGGCACTCGTGCGTGAGGGACGCGTCGTCCGGGGCGGCGGCGTCGTCGGGCGGGAGCGTGTCGCCGGGCGCCGGCGCGTCGCGCGCGGCGTCGGGGGCGGCCGCGTCAACGCCCGCGTCGGGGGGCGCCGACGCGTCGACGGGGACGCCGCCGCCGCCGCTGGCCCCGCACCCGCACGCGCACGCGCACGCGCACGCGCACGCCAGGACCAGGCCGATGACCCACGCTCGCCGCATGCAGCGCCTCCCTCCAGGAATGGGAGGATGTTCGCACGCGGCGAGGGGGGTCGCAACCGCGGGGTGGGCACGACCGCGACCGCGACGACCGCGAACCCGGATTCGACCGCCACCTAACCCGTACCCGGTCAACCAGTTGACCCATGCCCCCGGGAGACCTACCATCTTTTATAGCCCTTTCGACTGTGACACCAGGTTCAGTCCTCAACCGAGAGGGCGGTGTCAAAGCTAGTGACAACAAACGTAACGAGATTAGGGGACAACGAATGGGAAGCAAAGGGGATCGCACCCCCAAAGAACTGAATGATTCATGGCGGACACGAGCAGACGAGTTCTGGCGTTGGTTCGCGTCGGTCGCTGACCAGTTCGGCGCGGCGTTCGAGAATCATCTTCTGATTAGAGAACTGGACGCCCGAGTCGCACGCCTTGGCGATTTGGGATGGGAGATCGGGCCGGGGGCGAGAGAACCTCACGCATTGTCGCTTTCTCCCGGCGGAGACCGAGAGATGCTGTCGCACACGCGTGCCATCGTCAGTGCGGCCCCCTCCATCCCGGATTGGGAATTCCATCCGGCCAAGCCGCCCAAAGAGTGGACGCCCGTGTTCGAGATCCAGGACGACGAAGGAGATGCGGTCGAGGTTGACGCGTCCGAATGGACATTCGTGCTCGTAAGATACCCAGACGGCTCCACAGAGGCGATGGTGGAAGCGGCCAATCTCGGCCATGTGTCTCCCGAGCGGAGGCGCTGGGCGGCCGAAATAGTACTCGACGGCTTGCTTGGGGAGGAGAAACGGTTGAACGATATCGATAATGTGACCGTAGTAGATCGGCTGGATGATGCCATGAAGATGTCAGCGAAGCCCATCGCGGCGCTCGCGCGGCAAACGCCTTGACCTTCCCGTCCATGGTCGGGAGAAGCCCGGAGTGGGTGTGGCTGCCGCAATGATCGTCGCGAACAGCATCCTCTCGATTCTCGACGCTTGCTGCGACTCCTTCACCTTCCCGATGCTCGACAATGGCTACGTGTACCTCGCGGCGACCCGGCTGAGCGCATACCGCGCCGACGAGCATTGGGCGATGGTGATCGAGGTGTTCGGTTACTCGCCCCGCGCTGGTCTGGCATCGCCCCGGCGGCGCGGCCGGCGTACCTTGCGCGCAACCCGCACAACGAGTCCCGCTTCATTCATCCCATGGAGGACGGTGCGTGGCAGGACCCCGAGGACGGCGAGCTCGTCGCCCAAGAGGTCGATGTACTCTCGCTGCGGGGACGTCCGGTACGGGTTCCCCGACCCGAGGAATACGGCGACCTTGGCATCGCGCTCGAATGCGCCCCGCGGGTGCAGGTCTTCGAGCTCTGCCGCTACGTGGCCGCCACAGCACGTGATGACGTGCTTGCCACCGCGCAGGAACGGCGCGGCAACGTGCCTCCGTCCCTGCGGCAGATCCTGCAACTCGAGGAATGGAATCACCCGGATGTCGTCTGCGATGATAAGCGTCCGAGCGGATCGACAACCTTCCAGCAGATCGCACGCGTCCTCGAGACCGGAGACGTGCGCCATCTCCAGCCCGTCGCGGGCCCGAACACGCATTGGAAGAACTGGCCCGAGGGAGGCAGGCTGTGAGCCGCTCGCCACGAGGTGCGGTTGCGGCTCCGGCGCCTCACTTGACGCGCCACTCCCGGCGACCTACACTTATTTTATAGCCCTTTCGAGTGTGACGCCATGGCCAAGCGCACCAAGCAGCAGCAGCTCTCGTTCGCTCGCCACACCGGCTGGGGCGGCGCCCGACCGGGCGCCGGGCGGAAGCCCAAGGGGACGCGGGCCGGTACGCCGCACCGGGGGGTCCCCCGGCACTACCACGGCCACCCGGTCCACGCGACCATCCGCGCCCTGCCCGAGGTGGGCTCGCTGCGCGACTGTCCCGTCTACCCCGCGCTCGAGGCGGCCATCGCGGCGGCGTCGAAGCCGGAGTTCCGCGTCGTGCACTTCAGCGTGCAGTTCGACCACCTGCACCTCATCCTCGAGGCCCACGACCGCGACGCGCTCATGCGCGGGATGCGCGGGCTCACGATCCGCTGCGCGCGGGCCATCAACCACGCGCTCGAGCGCAAGGGCCGGGTCTGGGGGGATCGCTATCACACGCGCGCGCTGAAGACGCCGCGCGAGGTGCGGAACGCCCTGGTCTACGTGCTCCAGAACTGGCGCAAGAGCGTGCCCGGCGCGCAGTGCCTCGACCCGTGCGCCTCGGGATATTGGTTCGACGGCTGGAAGGGGCCGCGCCCGGCCTGGGCGTTCCCACCGGCCGGAGAGCGCCCGCCGGTTCGCGCGCCTCGGACATGGCTCCTGACGACCGCCTGGCGACGACACGGGCTCATCGCCTTCGACGAGCGACCACTCGACTCGCTCGACTGACCGCGCTTGCGTTCCCGTCCGATCCTGTGGCACTGCCTGGTGCATGCCCGGACTCGCCCTCTTCGCCATCGTGCGGCGCGCCCTGCACGTGCCCCCGTCCGCCACGTCGCGCGAGGTCCGGATCGACGGTCTCATCGCGGCGGCCGTCGGGCTCGTGGTCGTGCTGGGGACCACACTCGCGGCGATGGCGCTCGAGAAGCTGAGCGGGCTCGTCGAGCTCGGCCGCGCCCTGCTCCTGCTGGTGCTGGTCGGCTACGGCCTGCTCGTCATCGGCGGCTACCGGGCGCTGACCGGGCGGCATCCGGCGAGCGAGCGGGAGGATGCCCTGTCGTCGCTGCGCCGCATCGGCATCGGCGTCGCCGTGGTGGTCCTCGCCTTCGGGCTTCTGTTCGTGCTGCTCCTGGGCGTCGGCGCCGTCATGGGGTGGAAGTAGCGACCTCGCCCGCCGCCGCGAGCACCTCGTCCGCGACGACGTCGACGTCGGCGTCGGTCGTGCGGTGGTTGACGAAGCAGGCGCGCAGCGCGAAGGCGCCGCGCACGGTCGCGTTCGACAGGTAGACGCGGCCGCGGACGTTCACGCGCTCGAGCACCTTGAGGTTGCGCGCGTCGGCGTCGGCCGGGAAGCGGACGCGGAAGCAGACGGCGGAGAGGGTCACCGGCGCCAGCAGCTCGAGCCGCGGCTCGCCGGTGATGCGGGCCGCGAGAGCGCGCGCGTGCGCGAGGTCGGCGCACAGCGCGGCGCGGAAGGCGGCGAGGCCGTGGTAGCGCAGCGAGGTCCACAGGCGCAGGGCACGGAAGCGGCGCGACAGCTCGAGCGACTGGTCGAAGAACGCGAACCCCTCCACCGGATCCGCATCGAGGGCGCGCACGTAGTCGGCGTGCGTCGAGAACGCCGCGCGCGCCGCCGCCGGATCGCGGAACAGGAGGCAGCCGCAATCGACCGCCTGGTAGAGCCACTTGTGCGCGTCGAGGGACAGGGAGTCCGCGCGCGCGAGCGGCCCCAGGAGGTCGGGCTCGGCGAGCGCGGCGAGCGCGCCGTAGGCGCCGTCCACGTGCAGCCACAGGCCGTGGCGCGCGGCCACGTCGGCGATGGCCGCGATGGGATCCACCGCGCCGGTGGCGACGGTCCCGGCGCTCGCGACGACGGCGATGAGCCGCCGCCCCGCCGCCAGGTCTTCCTCGATCGCGCGCTCGAGCGCGGGCACCGACAGGCGCAGCCCATCGTCGACCGCGACGAGCCGCAGGTTGCGCCGGCCGAGGCCGAGGAGCGCCACCGCCTTGCCGATGGAGAGGTGCACCTCGGTCGAGGCGTAGACCACGCCCGGCGTCGCGCCAGCGTCGTTCGCGGGCGCCTTGGCCTCGCGCGCCATCGTGAGCCCCATCAGGTTCGCCGCGGAGCCGCCGCCGGTGAGGTGGCCGTCGAAGCCGCGGCAGCCGATGGCCTCGGCGAGCCACCCCACGACGGTCCGCTCGATCGCGACCGCGGCCGGGGCCGAGCGCCACGCGGTGACGTTCTGGTTGAGGACGCTCGCGAGCCCCTCCACCGCGGCGCCGACAGGCTCCCCCGACCCGAGCACGTAGCCGAGGAAGCGCCCGTTCTGGGCGCGCGAGCAGGCGATCACGGCCGGCAGGAGGTCCACGACCGCATCGCCGATGCCCTGCTCCGGCGCGGCGCCGCCCACGCGGGCCGCGACCTCCGCCCCGGTGACGTGCGGGCGGATCGCCGCGGCGTCGAGGCCGCGGCCCTGACACGGCCACCCGGTCCACGCGACCATCCGCGCGATGCTCGACGTGGGGCGCCGGCACATCGCGGCTCGGACTGGTCGGGATCCGACTCCCGCCCAGCCGGACGCGGTCCCGTGGATCACTCGGCCAACGATGTGGGCCGGGCCGGCACGGCCGGCATCGTCGCGGGGGCGCCGGAGCCGGTCAGGAACGCGGTGAGGCAGCTCAGGTCGGTCCGCCGGTCGGGGTTCGGCTCGACGGGGAAGTGGTCCTCGCCGGGCAGCTCGCAGAGGTGCTTCCGGGTCGTGCGCGCCGCGGCGAACATGCGCCGGCCCTGCGCGACCGGGATCGTGCGGTCGCTGGTGCCGTGGATGACGAGCAGCGGCTGCCCCATCTCCTTGATCATCTCCACCGGCTGCCGCCAGCGCGTCAGCGCGTCGTCGATCACGATCTTCGTGAAGAGGCGCACGTACCAGGGGAGGCGGCGCGAGCTCGCGGCGATCAGATCCCGCACCGACGTGAACGGCGCCTCGAGGATGACGGCCGTGCGGGGGCGGTGGAACCCCACGTACACGGCGAAGGCCGTGCCCATGGAGTGCCCGTAGACGAAGATGGGCCCGTCGTCCTTCGGCCAGCGCGCGGCCATCGCGTCGTGGACGAGGAGGCTCGCCCGCGCGAGCGCGTCGACCGTGGGGGTGCCGTCGCTGAAGCCGTAGCCGGGCATGTCGACGACGAGGATGTCCATGTCGTAGGTCTGCGCGAGCCAGTGCAGCTTCGCGTACTCCGGGGGTTGAACATGCTGCGTCCGCGGAACTGGTAGTTGCAGGACGCGAGCGTCAGCGACACCGCCGGCAGGATGAGCCCTCGCGCGCACTTGAGCATCGCGTCATGGTAGCGCGGCCCCGCCTCGGTGTATGATCGCCCTGTCGTGCGCCGCGCCCTTCGTCTCCCGACCACCGCCGGGCTCGTGCTCGCGGGCGCGTTGCTCGCCGCGACCGCCGCGGCCGCCCCGCCCGGCCCCGCGGCGCGCGCCGCCAGCCCGCGCCGCAGCCCGCCGCCCTCCATCGGCGTCGCGGCCGCGAAGACGGAGCCGAGCCTCTTCTCGCGCCGCGACGGGTGGTGGGTCGGCGTGGTCATCGCGGCGGGCCTCGTCGCGTACGCGCTGCACCACTGGCGCCTGCGCGGGCAGCTGCGGCGCGTGGCGGAGCTCGAGCAGCTCGTGGCGGAGCGCACGCGCCAGGTGCGCGATCTGAGCCTGCGGGACCCGGTGACCGGGCTGCGCAACCGCCGCTTCGTCGTCGAGCTGATGGCCCGCGGCGGCCCGCCGCGCCCGTCGCCGGCGGCGGACCACCGGCGCCTCGCCATCCCCGGCACCCTCGGCCTCTTCGTGATCGAGGTCGACGGCCTCGGCGCGCTCAACGACCGGTTCGGCCGCGACTCCGGGGACCTCGTGCTCAAGCAGGTCGCCGCGGTCGTGCAGCAGTCGGTGCGGCGCGAGGACACGGTCGCGCGGTGGGATGGGGCGGCGCTGCTCGTGCTCGCGCGCTACGCCGAGCCCGAGGCGCTCGTCTTCCTCGCCGAGCGGCTGCGCAAGCAGGTGGCCGCGACCGAGGCCTCGGTCGGCGCCGCGCAGGCGGTGCACCCGACGTGCGCCATCGGCTACGCCGCGTTCCCCCTCAACGACAAGCTCGGCGACGACGTGCTCGGCTGGGAGACCGTCGCGGCCCTCGCCGCCCACGCGCGCCGCCGCGCGCAAGCGGCCGGCGGCGATCACACCGTCTTCGTGCAGCCCGGCCGCGCCCTGCCCGTCCCCGCGGAGCTGCCGGCGCTGCTCGCCGATCCGGCCGGCGCCGAGGAGCGCGGCGTCGTCGTCCTCGCCGACACCACCGGCTGGAAGGTGCGGGCGCCGGACGAGGCGCGCCCCGGCCGGAGCGCCTGATGGACCGCGGCCGGCTCCGCGCGAAGCTGCGCCGCGGTCGCGCCTTCCCCGCCGGCGCCGAGATCCGGTCGCAGCTGCCCGCCGCCGCGGACCCGCGCTCGCGCGTCTCCACCGCCGTCGCGCCGGCCGCCCTCCCGCCGGGTGTCGTCGACGCGCGCGACCCCGCGCGGCCCCTCGACCCCGGCGAGCTCGCCGACCGCGTCCTCTGCGGCGACGCGGCCGAGGTGCTGCGGCGCCTGCCCGAGGCCTCGTGCGCGTGCGCCGTCACCAGCCCGCCGTACTGGAGCACCGTCGACTACGGCATCCCCGGGCAGATCGGCCCCGGGCCGTACGACGAGTACCTCGCGCGCATGGTCGAGGTCTTCGCCGAGACCACCCGCGTCCTCATCCCGAACGGCAAGCTGTGCGTGAACGTGCCGCTGCTGCCGCTCCCGAAGCGCGTCTCGACCCCGCTCTTCGGCCCCACGCACACCCGGGTGCTCCTCGATCTCTACGCCGACCTCAAGCCGCGGCTCGAGGCGGGTACGCCGCTGCGCCTCTACAGCGTCTACATCTGGGAGAAGCAGACGACGGAGAAGATGTTCGGCTCGTACCCGTTCCCGCCGAACCTCTACGAGCGCAACTTCATCGAGTACGTCGCCGTGTTCGTGAAGCCGGGGCCGCCGCGCGTCCTGCCGGCGGCCGTGAAGGCGGCCTCGCGCCTCACCCAGGCCGAC
Organism: Polyangia bacterium; assembly: GCA_036504295.1. GTDB lineage: Bacteria > Myxococcota_A > Polyangia > JACRCY01 > JACRCY01 > DASXVK01. The sequence goes on along the minus strand of DASXVK010000587.1, from coordinate 2,917 downwards.
TGGATGGACCTCACGCGCCAGGTGTGGTGGATGTACCCGGAGAACGTGCCGCGTCTCGCCGGCCACCCGGCCCCGTTCCCCGAGGCGCTGCCGAACCGGCTGATCGCGATGTACACGTTCGGCGCCGCGCCCGCGGCCGGCTTCCCGGGCGACCTCGTGCTCGACCCGCTGTGCGGCTCGGGCACCGTCTGCGTGGCCGCGCGGCGGCAAGGGCGGCGCTTCCTCGGCATCGACCTCAACCCCGCCTTCTGCGCCGCCGCGGCCGAGCGCGCCGCCGCCACCCCCGTGGCGCCCGCGGTGATGAGCGGCCGCCGGCCCGACGAGCGGCGCGGGTAATCCCCCTTTCCGCCCGGCCGCCGCTTCAGCATACTCTCCACATGCGGAAGGCGATCTCATCGGACGAGGTGTACCGCGGGCGCGTGGTCACGGTGCGGCGCGAGATGGTCGCGTCCCAGAGCGGCCCGCCGCGCCTCCAGGACGTGGTGCTCCACCCCGGCGGCGTGGTCATCGTCGCCGAGCTCGAGGGCGGCGTCGTCTTCGTCCGCCAGCACCGCTACGTCGTCGACGAGGAGCTGCTCGAGCTGCCGGCGGGCACGCGCGAGCCCGACGAGGCGCCGGAGGTGACCGCGGCCCGCGAGCTCGAGGAGGAGGCCGGCCTGCGCGCGGGCGCGCTGGAGAAGCTCGCCGAGTTCTACGCCGCCCCGGGCTACTGCACGGAGCTGCTGACGGTCTACGTCGCCACCGAGCTCACCGAGGCGACCACCGCCGCGCCCGACGAGGACGAGCTGATCACGCGCGTCCGCCTCACCCGCGAGGAGGCGGTGCGGGCCGCCGCCGACGGCCGGATCCGCGACGCGAAGACGATCGCCGCGCTGCTGCTCTACGTCGCCCGCGCCGGGGGCCGGTAGGTGCCCGGCGGACCCCCGTCCGCCTCCGCCCGCGTCCTGGGGGTGCAGGCGCCGATCATGCCGCTCGTCGGTCGCTGGGTGGCCGAGAGCCCGGGCACGATCTCGCTCGGCCAGGGCGTGGTCGCCTACGGGCCGCCGGCGGCGGCGCTCGCCGCGATCCCCGCCTTCCTCGCCCGGCCGGCGTCGCACCGCTACGTGCCCGACGCGGGCCTGCCGGAGCTGCGCGCCGCCTTCGCCGAGAAGCTCGCGCGCGAGAACGGCGTCGCCGCCGGGCCCGAGCGCGTCATGGTGACCGCCGGTGCGAACCAGGGCTTCCTGGAGGTGCTGCTCGCGATCACCGATCCCGGCGACGAGGTGATCCTGCTCACGCCGTACTATTTCAACAACGAGATGGCGGTGCGGCTCGCGGGCTGCCGCCCGGTGTGCGTCCCGACCGACGCGAGCTTCCTGCCCGTGCCCGAGACCATCGCGGCCGCGATCACGCCGCGCACGCGCGCCGTCGTGACCATCTCGCCGAACAACCCGACCGGCGCGGTCTACCCGCGCGCGCTGCTCGCGGCGGTGAATCGGCTGTGCGGCGACCGCGGCCTGTACCACGTCCACGACGAGGCGTACGAGTACTTCGTCTACGACGGCGCCGCGCACTTCTCCCCCGCCGCGCTCGGCGGCGATGACCACACGATCACGCTCTACACGCTGTCGAAGGCGTTCGGGTTCGCGAGCTGGCGCGTGGGCTTCGTGGTCGCGCCGGCGCACCTCGAGGGCGAGCTCCTCAAGGTGCAGGACACGAACGCGATCTGCGCGCCGGGGATCTCGCAGGCGGTCGCCGTCGAGCTGCTCCGCATCGGCCGCGCCTACTGCGACGAGCAGCTCGAGCGACTGGCCGCGGTCCGCGCCGAGGCGCTGCGCCAGCTCGCGGCGCTCGGCGACCGCATCGCCCTGCCGCCCTCGCCGGGGGCGTTCTACCTCATGCCGCGGCTGCGGACGACGCAGGGCAGCATGGCGGTGTGCGAGCGGCTGGTCCGCGAGCACCGGGTGGCCGTCATCCCCGGCGCCACCTTCGCCGCCGACGGCTGCTGCGTCCGGCTGTCGTACGGCGGGCTCCCGCTCGAGACGGCGCGCGAGGGCCTCGCGCGGTTCGCCGCGGGCGTCCGGGACATGGTGGTGTGACGCGAGCGCGCCTTGCACGGACCGCGGCCGGGATTAGACTCCCTCAGATGCCCTCCGCGCCCGCCGAGCCGGCCGTCCGTCCGGAGGCCCGTCCCGTCGACCTCGTCGCCTTCGACGTGGACGGCACGCTCGTGTCGCACGCCGGCGGCAAGGTGGTGTGGCAGCTCCTGGCCGAGCGGCTGGGCTGCGATCTCGCCTGGGGCCGCGCCCGCTACGCGCGGTACCGCAAGGGCGAGATCACGTACGCCGAGTGGGTGGACCTCGACGTCGGCGACTGGCAGGCCCGCGGCGCGACGCGCGCCGGCATGGCCGCGGCGATCCGCGAGGAGCTCAGCCTGAGCCCGGGCGCCCGCGCGGTCGTGCACGAGCTCAAGGCCCGCGGCTACCACCTCGCGGTCATCTCCGGCACGATCGACCTCGTCCTCGACGTGCTCTTCCCGGACCACCCGTTCGACGACGTCTACACGAACCGCGTCGGCTTCGACGCGGCCGGGCGCATCGCCTCGTGGCAGGCGACGCCCTACGACATGGACGGCAAGGAGCACGCGCTGCGGCTCCTCGCCGCGCGCACCGGCACGGCCCTCGCGCGCTGCGCCTTCGTCGGCGACCACGTGAACGACCTCTCGGCGCTGCGGCTGGCCGGGCTGCCCATCGCCTACGATCCGAAGGACGAGACCGTGCGCGCCGCGGCGCGGGTCGTGCTGCCGGCGGGCGGGCTGCCCGACCTGCTCGCGCTGCTCCCGTGAGGCGAGTCAGAGACGAGCCTCGTTGTAGACCGATGCCGGCGCAACCCGCGTCTTTTTCAGGGGGGGGCTCTGCCCGCCCCCCCTCGACGAGCA
>DASXVK010000586.1:0-10765 GCA_036504295.1 Polyangia bacterium | reverse complement strand
GCCGTGGCGCCGGGCCGCCGTCGCCGCCGGCGTGGTCGCGCTCGCGCTCGGCTACGGCCAGATCCGCATCCGCCAGGTGGAGGCGCGCCGCGCCGCCGCCCCCATGGTGAAGGTCGGGCTGGTACAGGCCAACGTCGGCATCGTCGAGAAGGGCCGGCTGGTGCTGGCCCCGAAGCACCTCGAGATCCACCAGCGGCTCTCGTCGGAGCTCACCCAGAAGGGCGCCGAGCTCATCGTGTGGCCCGAGTCGTCCTACCCCTACTTCTTCCTGCGCGACCAGAAGCAGGACTGGACGGACGACAAGGCGGTGCTGCGCCACTTCCGCGCGCCCATCCTCTTCGGCTCGATCACCGGGTCGCGCCGCGAGCGCTTCCCCTACAACACCGCGCTGATGATGGACGAGACCGGCACGATCACCGGCTCGTTCGACAAGGTGTTCCTGCTCATCTTCGGCGAGTACGTGCCGTTCTACGCGGAGATCGAGAAGTACATCACGCAGTTCGTGCCCGAGGCCGGCAACTTCGCGCGCGGCAAGGACCCGACGGTGTTCCCGTTCAAGCAGTACAAGCTCGGGCCGATGATCTGCTACGAGGACATCATCCCCGAGTTCGGCCGCCGCCTGGCGCAGCTCCGCCCCAACCTCCTCGTGAACGTGACGAACGACGCCTGGTTCGGGGCGACCTCCGAGCCCTACGAGCACATGGCGCTCTCGGTCTACCGCACCGTCGAGCACCGCCTCGACATGGTGCGCGCGGTGAACACCGGCGTCTCGGCGTACATCGACGCGACCGGGCGGGTCTACAAGAAGAGCAAGTCCGTCGACCCGCAGCTCACCCCCGACGAGCCGGCGGTGGCGTTGCTGGACGAGGTCGCGATGTTGGAGACCGGCACGGTGTACGGCGCGGTCGGCGACCTCTTCGGCGAGCTGTGCTTCGCGCTCGGGCTGTACCTCGTGCTGCTGCACCGGCGGTGGCGCCCGGCCGCCGTCGCGTAGCGCTGGCGCCGTCGGCGCGTGGCGGTGGGGGCTGGGGCGGGCGAGCGTGGGCCGGGGCGCCCGGCACTGGGACGCTTCATCTCAACTGCGACAGGGGAGCGCGGTCGACCGTCGCGGACTCGGTCGTGGTCGACGTCGTGGTCGACGCCGGCCGCGGTCGCGGTCGTGGTCGCGGTCGACGTCGCGGTCGCGACCGCCTTGTGGCGCTCCCGCTCACGGAGGTACGCTGCTCGTGAAGGAGGGGGGCGTGCGCGCGTGGGTGCTCGCGGTCGTGCTGCTGGGGGCCGGGCCGGGGCGCGCCGAGGAGGCGCCGCCGGTCGCGCGCGTCGAGGTCGGCGGCGCGGCCGGGTACGGCGTGGTGTTCCAGGCGCCCGGGTGGTGCGCCTCCGGGATCCTCAACCTGACCAGGCGGGTCTCGGTCCTCCTCGAGGGCGGCACCAGCTGCGAGCACGACGACCAGCCGTGGCACGCGGCGTACGGGGGGGCTGCGGCCGACGTCGCGAGGGCCGTTCGCCTCGGTGTACGTCAGCTTTGGCTGGGGCGTCATGCGGGGGCCCGTGGTGCTCCAGGACGACTGCTCCAGCGGATGCAACCCGCGCGCGACGTACGCCCTCTTCGTCCTTGGCACCGGGTTCGACGTGTCGCTCACGCGGTGGCTCGCGCTGCGGGTGATGCAGCTCGACGTGCTGCTGCTCGACTCGTGGTTTCCCTGGCTGCGCCTGGGCGGCGGACTGGTCGTGCGGCTCGGCAGCCTCTGACTCCCGGGCCCGCGGCCGAAGCGTGAGCTCAGCGCGGATCCGGCGGCGCGAGCGGCTGGCACCGGTGCTCGAAGCAGGCGTAGCCCGGACCGCAGGCGTGGCGGTCGAAGATCGCGTCGCAGTGACCGGGCGGCCGGCGCGGCTCCGGCGTGACGCGTAGCGCACGACACCGCTCGGTGGCGCGGAAGCCGTGGCGCGCAGACAGTCCGAACAGGGTCGCCAGGCCGGCGCTGACGGCCGCCAGCACTCCGGCCAGCGCGGCGCCCTCCGCCGGCGACATACAGTAAGCGCAGGGCCCGTCGGGTGAACATGGCGAACACCCGCCGGCGCCCGCCTTCACCAGGCCTCCGACCAGGGCGACGCCGCTGATCGTCCCGAAACCCACGGCGACGAGCAACCCGATGTGAGCGCCAGCAGGATGGCCGTCCACCGCATGCAGGGCCGTCTAGCAAGCCGCGCGCCAGAGCTCAAGCGTGCAGAATCGCGTCTCTCCTTGGCCGCGGGCGTCGGTTTGAAGACACATGGTGTCGAAGACTTGACGGTGCGGTGATCAGCGGGCGGGCCGGCAGGTCGGCCCTCGCTGCGGGCGCCGAACCTCTGCCGCCTCATCGTCGCCGCCATCGCCGCCACGCGGCACGCGGACGCCGGCATCGTGCACTTCTCGATCCAGGGTGATCACCTGCACCTGGTCGTCGAGGCGCGCGACGCCCGCGCGCTCACGTCGGCGCTGCGCGGGCTGGCCGTCCGCGCCGCGCGCGCCATCAACCGGCTCCTCGCGCGCCGCGGGCGGGTCTGGGGCGACCGGTACTACCGCCGCGACCTCGCGACGCCGCGCGAGGTGCGGAACGTGCTCGTGTATGTGCTCGGCAACGCGCTCCACCACGGCCGGCGCGTCGTCGGTCTCGACGAGTGCTCGTCGGCGCGCTGGTTCGACGGGTGGAGCGAGCGGCGGGTGGAGCGAGCGGCGGGTGGAGCGCCCGCCCGGCGAAGCGCCCGTCAGCCGGCCCGGGACCTGGTTGCTCGCCGTCGGGTGGCGGCGGCGGCTCGGGCCGCTGCGCGCGGACGAGGCGCCGCGGCGCGCCCCGCGGAAGGTGAACTGCTCGGCGGCGCTGCCGTGAGCCGTCGCCGAAGCGGCAGGCAGCCCCTCCGCTACCGTCGCCGGCGTCGGCGCGCGAGGCCCAGCGCCAGGCCGAGCAGCGCCGCCGCCGCGCCGCCCGCGCTGCCGCCGGCGGTGCAGCCGCTGCTCATGCCGTACGCGCGGACGCCGCTGCCGGCGTCGGGGGTGCCGGAGCCGCCGTCGCCCGACTGCGGCGGGCCGCCGTCGTCGGCCGCCGGCGTGCCGCCGTCGTCGGGCGTGCTGGCCGGCCAGACGTCGGCGATGGACCGGATCTTGAGGTCGCCGCCGTTGAAGGTCTGCAGGTCGCCGACGTTGTTCGGCGCCCCGTCCCAGCCCGCCTTCTCGTAGAAGTTGTCGACGTGCTTGACGTAGAAGCGCGCCTCGACGCGGACGCTCGGCGGCGCGGCGGCCTCGGCGCGGACCCTGAGGTCGACGCGCTTCGCTTCGCCCTCCGAGAAGCCGTCGAAGGCCAGGTCGAACGCCGCGCCGGGCGTGGTGTGCGGCGGGTTCGCCGCGTTGCCGTCGGCGCTGTTCAGACACCAGGCGCCGCCGCAGGCGTTGCCGGGATAGTTGTCGTAGATGTGCCACTCGAGGACCGTGAGCGCGGCGCCCTCGATGGTGACGTTGCCGACCACGTTGGCGGCGTGGGCCGTGGCGTCGGCGGCGTTCGTGACCGTGAAGTGGACGAGCGTCTCCTGCCCGGTGACGAGGTCGAAGACGCCGTCGCCGTCGAGGTCGCGCGCCTGCCCGGTGACGTCATCGATGTTGGTCGCGAGGGCGAGCCGCGGCGCCGGCGGCGGGGGCGGCGGCCCCTGGACGCAGGTGACGCCGTAGTGCGCGCAGAAGCCCTGGGCGATGCCCTCGCCGATGCGGGCGCGGCCATCGACGTTCGTGAGGAAGCACGACTCGGTCATGGCGCCGATGGGGGTCGCGTGGGTCGTGGTGCAGTCGTGGAACAGCGTCTCGGTCAGCGCCGCCGGCATGCTCGTGGCGTTGAGCATGTGCAGGTCGGTGCGGTACTTGAGCCCGCGGTCCGCGAACGTGAGCCGCGCGACGAGCGCGTCGTTGATGTGACCGGCCAGCATCTGCCCCGCCGGCGACTTGTAGAGCGTCTCGGTGCCGTGGCCGCCGCCGGCGTTCGAGTGGATCGACAGAAATGTGTCCGCGCCCCAGTTGTTCGCGATGGAGGGCGCGTTGGCGAAGTCCTGACTGTACTGGACCGTGAAGCCGTAGGCCTCGAGGCGAACCTGGGCGCGCTGCGCGTTGTCCGCGGCCCACTGCGACTCGACGCCGCCGCAGGTGACGGGGTTGGTGCTCTGGTCGCTCGCGTTGAGGAAGACCTTCTGGGCGGGGGCGGCGCGAGGCGCGAGCAGCACCGCGGCGAGCAGCACGAGCGCGCGGCGCCTCATCGCCGCACCTCCGTGACCAGGCGGGCGACGTGGACGCGGCCGGTCGCCGCGTCGACGTAGGCCAGGCGCGCGCCGTCGGGTGCGAAGGCGGGCTCGATCTCGAGGACGTCGGGCGTCGCGGTCAGGCGGACCGCCCGGCCCCCGGCGACGTCGGCGAGGTAGAGGTCGGCCGCGGTGAAGCGGACGCCGTCGTTCTCCTGCAGCACGAAGACGACGCGGCGCCCGTCGGGCGCGAGGCGGCCGCCCCAGCCCACGCCGAGATCGCGGCGCGAGCTGCCGTCGGTGGCGGCGAGCCAGAGGTGGCCGTCGCGCTCGCGGCTCTCGCGCACCAGCGCGAGCGCGCCGTCGCGGCTCAGCTCCACGTCGAAGAAGCCCGGCCCCTCGAGGAGCGTGCGGCGGACGCCGGTGTCGAGGTCCACGGCGAAGATGCGCGCGCCGTCCCAGCCCGCGAGCCGCGGCGCGGCGGCGGCGGTGACGGTGACGAGGCCGCCGTGGGCGACGTCGTGGCCGAGGTCGCCCGCGGCCGCGCGCACCCGGCCGGCCGCGCCGAAGAGCACCCGCCCGGCGCGATCGACCGCCGGGAACCCGACCTGGCCCGCGGCGCCGTCCTCGTACAGGACGGCGCTCCGGCCGTCGAGCGCGGTGCGGGCGAGCCGGCGCTCGCCGTCGCGGTGCACCAGCGCCTGCCCGTCGGAGGTCCAGGCGAAGCGGTAGCCGGCGCGCTCGGCGGTGACGAGCCGCGCGACCGCGCCCGAGCCGAGGTCGACGACGTCGATCGCGCCGAGTCCCGCCACGCCGAGCGCGCGGCGGCGCCCGTCGGGCGCGAAGACCGCGCCGGCGTAGCGCTCGCCCGCCGGGGTGACCGGGAGATCCTCCACGAGTCTGGCCGTGGCGAACAGCGCCGGCGGGGCGGCCGGGGCGTCCTGCGTGCAGCCGCCGGCGAGCGCTGCGAGCCCCCCCAGTATCAGAATAGGCGTGAGCGTGCGCATGATCTCGCGCCCATCGTATCACGCTGGATCGCGGCCGATCACCGCTCTGCGGGTCAGTTACCGGAGGAAGAAGTTGTACGGGACCTTCATGCTCTTCGCGCGGAAGTTGGGGAACCGCGCGACGCTGAGCGCGGCGGCGATGCAGTCCGCGGTGGGGGTGTCCTCGAACAGGCCGCTCACCTTGACCGCGAGCACGTTGCCGTCGAGCCCGCCGATCTCGACCTCGAGCTCGGCCTGGCCGGGGATCTGGAACTGCAGGTAGCAGGCCTGGACCTGGCCGCGGATGCCGTCGAAGGTCTTGCGGATGTCGCCGACGGAGAGCACGTAGGGCCAGCGCGGGTCGGGCTGGCGCCCGAGCGGCTGGCTCGACGCGACCTTCACCTCCGGCTTCGGGCAGTCGGCGGCCGGCTCGACCGGCACGGGGAAGGCGGACTTGGGGCTCGACGCCAGCACCGCGCCGCTGCAGCGCGAGTACACGCGGTAGCCGAGGAGCTGGAGGCCGAGGCCGCGCACCTCGCCGGAGCCGTCGTCGAACGCGGGCAGCGCGGGCGCGGGGCCCTTGCGCGGCGCCTTCGCCTTCGCCACCTTCTGGGTCCAGGCGGGGCCGAGCTTGTAGACGAGCTCGGTGCGCAGCTTCGAGCCGACGTCCCGCTGCCAGATGTCGGCCACGTGCGCGGAGGCGTGCGGCACCTTGACGCTCGTGACGTCGAGCCCCTTCAGCTCGGCGCCGCCGATCTTCTGCGGCGGGCGCACGGTCACGAGGTGGCGGCGGTCGCCGGAGACCGGCTGGGCGCAGGCGACGCAGCCGCGGAGCGTGAGCGAGCGGCCGCCCTGCTTGGCGGCGTACGGGCCGACGACGAGCGCGCCCGCCTCCGCCTCGCCGTTGAAGACGCGCTTGGCGAGCACGCCGCGCAGGTAGGTGCGCACGACCTCGCACTGGCGGCGGGTCATGTCGAGCTCCTCGTTGCACAGCTCCGTGTACGGCTCGAGCGTGCGCGCGAGATCGCCGATGCTCTCCGACGAGGCGAGCAGGGCCTCGAAGGATCCGGGCGGCGCCGCCGGGGCCTTCGGCTTCGCGGGCGCGTCCACGACCACGAGCCGACGCTGCCCGCGCGCCGCCTTGCCGAGGCGGCCGGCCTTGAGCAGGCGCTTCGGGGTGGGCGCGGTGAGCGCGGCAGGCGTCGCGGCGGCCGGGGCCGGCGCGGTGGGCGCCGGCTTCGCGGCCGGCGGGGCGGCGGGGGCCGGCGTCGCGGCGGCGGGCGCCGGCGTCGCGGCGGCCGGCGCGGGTTGCGCGGCGGCGGGCGCCGGCTTCGCGGCCGGCGCCGGGGATTTCGGTGGTGATGGCTGCGCTGCGGCAGGGCCGCCCAGGGCCCAGAGTGCCAGCCCTACGACGGTGCCGCGCGCCCAGTTGACTCGCATGCCTACTCCCGGGTGAGAGCCCGGCCCATGAGATACCATCTTTGCGGCCGCGCAGGCAAGCGTCGGCCGTCGTGGGCGAACCGGCCCCTCCGACGAGCATCCGGCCCGACGGTCAGCGTCCGACGGCGGCCCCGGCCTGGCGCAGCAAGCGGCGCGTCAGCCCCGGGTTGTGCACGCCGTGGCTGCGGTCCGCCTTGAGCGCGAGGTAGCCGTAGACGGCGCGGCGGAGCGCGGCGTCGGCGATCGGCCGCGCCGCGCCGGCGCCGTCGACGAGCACCATGCGCTCGTCGCGGACGTCGAAGGTCACGGCGCCCGTCCGCGCGCGCACGGCCGCGTCGATCGCGGTGCGCAGGCCGGCGAGCTCGGCGGCGGTGTCCAGCACGGCCGGCGCGCCCTGGGCATGGCAGCCGCGGCACACCTCGCCGTCACGGGCGGCCTTGAACGTGTGGCCGCCGCGCGCGAGCGCCGGGTCGCCGCGCCGCCAGGAGCGGGGGCGCGCCATGTGGCAGCCGACGCACCCGCCCGGCACCTTCGCGTGCGAGGGCCGGGTCGCGTCGACGCCGGCGCGGGCGGCGAGATCGCCGGAGAGGTAGTCCGCCTCGATGGCGCCGTGGGGCGCCTGATCGTCGCTCCGGCCGGGCGGCTGGCGGTGGCAGGCCGCGCACAGCTGCCCGAGCCCGAGCCAGGCGTGCGGCGTCCCGGGCGGGGCCTGCCGGAGCTGGCGGTGGCTCGCCTGCGCCGGGTGGGGCGCGTGGCAGGCGAGGCAGGTGTGCGGCGACTGGGGGGTCAGGTCGCGCAGGATGCGGCCGAACGCCTCGGCGGCGCCGGGCGGCACCGGGTGCCTCTGCTTCCAGTCGCGCTTGGGCGGGGCGTCGCGCCGGGCCCACTCGACGAAGCCCTGGGCGGTGTGGCAGCGGGTGCACGGCGCCTGCGTGGTCCGGGGCGTCGCCGGCAGCGGCTCGTCGCTGGCCGCGCGCGACTGCCGCCACTCCTGGAAGCGCACGTAGCGGGGCGGCGCGTCGTGGCATCGCGCGCAGGCCGCGACGCCCCAGCCGGTCCAGTAGAAGCCCGGGCCGTGGCAGTTGTCGCAGCCGACCGCCATCACCGAGCGCAGCTCCGCCGGCGCCTGGGCCCACGAGCCCGGCGCCGGCCGCGACGGGAACGGCCAGTGGGTCTTGGCGACCGCCTCGTCGAAGCCCTTGGCGGCGAGGTTCTGCTCGAGGGCGCCGACGGCGTGGCAGCGCAGGCACGCGACGGTGTAGCCGGGGATCTGCCCGTCGACGCCGCGCTGGACGATGGTCGCGTGCGGCGTGCGCGCCCACCGGTCGTGCTCCCGCGGGTGACACTCGGCGCGGCCGCAGTCCGTGGCGCCGAACCAGGGCCCGACGTCAATCGTGAGCTTGCGGCGCGACACCTCCTCCGTGATCTCGTACAGGCCGTGGACGTCGGGCCGGAAGCGCGGCGTGCAGGTGTCGCCCGCGGCGAGCAACGGCCGCTGCGAGACCTTCGGCTTCTGCGAGATGACCCAGCGCCACGGCCCGGGGCCGCCGCCGCAGGTGAGGTAGCGGTCGCGGCCGGGCACGGCGCGCGGCCACTCGCCGTCGGTCTCGGCGGAGCGGACCTCGAACGGCACGACGGCGTAGAGCCCGGACCCCTCGGCGTAGAGGCGGAAGCCGTAGACGCCGACCTCGTTGGCGGCGAGCGGGAGCGGCCCGAAGGTGCGGCGCGCCCGCGCCATCTCGGCGAGCGGCCGCGTCTTGAACCGCAGCGTGGCGCCGTCCACCCGCATGGTGCCGCGCACGTCGGGGCCGCCGGCCTGGTCCCAGCGGTAGCGCAGCGGCGGCGTGCCCGGGGCGGCGACGGCGCGGATGACGACGTCGGTGCCGTAACCGACCTGCAGCCGATCGCCCGCGATCCAGACGTTCGCCTGGCGTGCGAGGGGGGCCGCGGGCCGCGACGCAGGCGCGGCCGCGGGCGCCCGCGCGGCGGGCCGGGGCGCGGGCGGGCGCGGGCGGCGGCAGGCGCCGAGGAGCGCGAGGCCGAGGACGGCGACGATGGCGACGCGGGTCAGGGACATTGAGAGCTGGGCCGGGAGGAGTGTGCCACGAAAGCGGCAGCTCAGCTGCAGGGCACGTACGTCTGGCCGCCGCACTGGGCCGCGCAGTGGCCGCAGGACTGCCAGGTGTGGAACGCGTCCTGGCAGCACTCGCCGGCGGCGTCGCAGCACTGAGCGTTGTACATGAGCTCGTCGGCGCTGCAGCCCGCGGGGCGCTCGGTCACCTCGACGCAGGTGCCCCACACGTTGCCGTCGGGGCCGGTGACGCAGGTCTGCTTGCCCCAGTGGCACTTCTGGGGATCGTCGCACCAGCGGGTGGTGCCGAGGACGCACGCGGTGGCGCAGTTGCCGACCATGTGGCCGCCCTGGCAGGTCTTCTGGCCGCTGCCGCAGGGGCACGGCTCGGGCGGGACACCCTCGTCGGTCAGCCCGTCGCAGTCGTTGTCCTTGCCGTCGCAGATCTCGATGTTGATGAAACCGTTCGGCTTGCAGATCTCGTGGCCGTTCTGGCAGATCTTGATGCCGATGTTGGGGGTGCCCGCGCACATCACCATGCAGGGCGTCGGCTCGATGTTGTCGATGACCCCGTCGCAGTCGTTGTCGATGCCGTCGCAGATCTCGGTGCTCGGCCCGCTCGTGCCGTCGTTGACCCACTGCCCGCTCACGCACTTCTGGATCACCGGGCAGCCCGCGGTCTGATTCGGGTCCTGCCGCTTGAGCGGCACGCAGATGCCGTTCTCCCAGTTGCCGTCGGCGCAGCCGTCGTTGTCGTCGTCGCAGTTGTTGCAGATCTCGAGGGCGAACTCGGGCGGCGCGTCGACCCACTGGCCGAGCTGGCACACCTGCACGCCGCACCCGGCCGGGTTCGCCCGCGGCGGGACGTTGTCGTCGATGATCCCGTTGCAGTCGTCGTCGACCGAGTTGCAGATCTCGGGCTGGGGCAGGCGGTTGGGGTCGTCGGGATCGCAGGGCGGCGGCCGGCCGCCCGCGTCCGGGTTCCACACCCAGGCGTCCTGCCGGGGCGGGCGCGCCGCGTCCTGCTGCGGCAGCACCGACGCGTCGAGGTCGCCGCCCGACAGGCCGGTGGGCCCGCACGCCGGGGCACCGAGGACGAAGAGCGCGCCGAGCGCGGCGAGACCGAGTGAGCGCAGGCGCATGCCAGGCCTCCAGCCACCTTGAGGGACGAGCGTCACGCTACATCTTCGGCCGGCGCGACCGCGCTCGTCAAGCGGGTTCGCCCTCGACTGACAGGGGGTCAGCGTAGCAGCGCGAAGCCGATGCCGCCCGCGCCGTCGACCGCCTCGAAGGTGGCGCCGACGTCGCCCTCGCCGAGCTTGCGCACGATGCGGTACTGGCCCGCGATCACCTGCCCCGGTCCTGGCGCGCTCATGGTCCTCCCACCGCGCCCAAGTATACCGGCATCGACCCGCGCCGCGAGCCCGCCGCGCGTACTCCTTGCGTGGACGCTCCGGCTGCGGATATCCTGTGGGCCGAGGCGAGACCCGCCGGGAGGGAAGCATGCCCAACAATCCATCCGGACCGAGGGGTCCTTTCGCGCCGCCCGGGCCCGGTGGTCCGGCGGGGCCATACGCGCCGCCGGGACCGTACGCCCAGCCGCCCGGCTACCCGCCGCCGCCCGGCTACCCGCCGCCGCAGGGCTATCCCCCGCCGCAAGGCTATCCGCCGCCGGGGCCGTACGGCCAGCCGCCGCCGGGGGCCTACGGTCAGCCGGCGCCGAGCCCGTACCCGCAGCCGGGTCAGGGCGCGTTCCCGCAGCCGCCGCCGCAAGGCCAGGGCCAGCCGCGTGGCCGCAAGAAGACGCGCGCCGGCGGCTACGTCGGCATCGCGGTCGGCGTCCTCGCCCTGCTCGCGGTCGGCGGCATCGCCTGGTACGCCTTCTCGGGCGGCTCGCCCGTCGCGCTGAGCGAGCTGCGCAACCCGCGCCTGGACGGGCAGCACGTCGTCGATCAATCCGGCGTGCTCACGCCGGTGCTGCCCCAGGTCAACCGCGTCGGCGCGGCCC
>DASXVK010000585.1:0-5197 GCA_036504295.1 Polyangia bacterium | reverse complement strand
CTCGGGCACGAGCTGCGCAATCCGCTCGCGCCGATCAAGACCGCGAGCGACATGCTGAAGCTGCTCGGCCTGGGCGACCCGCGGGCCGAGCGCGCGCGCGCGATCATCGACCGGCAGGTCGCCCACCTCATCCACATCGTCGACGATCTGCTCGACGTCGCCCGCATCGCCCGCGGCACGCTGGTGCTGCGGCACGACCCCGCCGACTGGGCCGAGGTGGTGCGCGCGGGCACCGAGGACCGGCGGGCGGAGTTCGAGGCGCGCGGCATCGCCCTCGAGCTCGCGGTGCCGGCGGCGCCGCTGTGGGTCAGCGGCGATCCGACCCGCCTGACGCAGGTGCTGGCGAACCTGCTCGGCAACGCGCTGAAGTTCACCGACCGCGGTGGGCGGGTCGAGGTCCGCCTCGCCGGCGAGAACGGCGTCTGCGACCTCGTGGTGCGGGACACCGGCGTCGGCATGACCGCCCAGACGCTCGCCCGCATCTTCGAGCCCTTCGAGCAGGCGCAGCAGGACAGCGCTCGCATCGCCGGTGGCGTCGGCATGGGGCTCGCCCTGGCGAAGGGGCTCGTCGAGCTTCACGGCGGCGCGATCAGCGCCGCGAGCGCGGGCCCGGGGCGCGGGGCGGAGCTGCGCGTGCGGCTGCCGCTCACGACGGCGCCCGCGGTCCGGGGCGCGGTGGCCACCACCCCCGTCGTCGACGGGGCGCACGTCCTCATCATCGAGGACAACCGGGACGCCGCCGAGAGCCTGCGCGCGTTCCTCGAGGTGACCGGGTGCCGGGTCGAGGTCGCCCACGACGGCGGCGCCGGCCTCGCGGCCGCCCGCGCGCACCCGCCGGAGATCATCCTGTGCGACATCGGGCTGCCCGGCGCGCCCGACGGCTACGGCGTCGCCGCCGCGGTGCGCGCCGACCCGGCGCTGCACGTGAGCCGGCTCATCGCCCTGACCGGCTACGGCCAGCCCGAGGACCGCGAGCGGGCGCGGCAGGCCGGGTTCGACGCCCACCTCACGAAACCGGCGGAGGCCGAGGAGCTGCTGGCGCTGGTCGCGCACGCGCACGCGCGTCCCTCCTAGCCGGCGGACATCCACGTGCGCCCGATGTCCACACACCCACGGGACGGCGCGACGGAGCTCACGCGCACCCGGCGCGACCTGGCGGGCACGGCGTCGCTGGTGCAGGCGGTGCTCGAGGCCGCCGCCGAGGGCATCCTGGCCGTGGACCTGGAGGGGCGCGTCCGGAGCTACAACCGCCAGTTCCTCGAGCTCTGGGGGCTCGAGCCGTCCGCGCTGGAGCCCGGGGATCGGGCGGCGCTGGACGCGGTCCTGCCGAAGGTGAAGGAGCCGGCGCGCTTCCGGGACGAGGTCAAGGGCCTCTCCGCCCGGCCCGACGCGCCGTGCCACGACACGGTCGAGCTGGCCGACGGCCGGATCTTCGAGCGGCACGCGCTGCCGCAGCGGCT
Source organism: Polyangia bacterium (assembly GCA_036504295.1). Lineage (GTDB taxonomy): Bacteria > Myxococcota_A > Polyangia > JACRCY01 > JACRCY01 > DASXVK01. The sequence continues at coordinate 3,737 of DASXVK010000585.1, read as the reverse complement.
CGGGGACGCCGTCGTGGGCCGCGTGTGGAGCTTCCGCGACGTGACCAGGAAGGCGCGGACCGAGGCCGCGCTGCGCCAGGGCGAGGAGCTCTTCAAGGTCGCCTTCTTCGGCATCCCCGACGTCGCGGGCATCGCCGACCTCGAGACCGGCCGCTTCATCGAGGTGAACGACGGCTGCGAGCGGGTGCTCGGCTGGCGCCGCGACGAGGTGCTCGGCCGCACCGCCGCCGAGCTGCCGATCTGGCCCAGCCGCGCCGAGCGCGCGCGGGTGATCCACGGCATCGAGCGGATGGGGGAGGTGGCCGAGGCCGAGCTCGAGCTGCGGCGGCGGGACGGGCAGACGTGCCGGCTCGCGGGCGCCGCGCGGGTCGTCGAGCTCCAGGGCCGCCGGTGCGTGGTCATGCTGCTGCGCGACGTCACCGAGCGCCGGCGCCTCGAGGCGGAGCTGCGCGCGCTCAACGCCGACCTGGAGCGCCGGGTCCGCGAGCGCACCGCGCAGCTCGAGCGGGAGATCGCGGAGCACCGGCGGGCCGAGGAGCTGCTGAGCCGGAGCGAGCACAACTACCGCGAGCTGGTCGAGAGCGCGAACAGCATCATCTTGCGCTGGGACACGGCGGGGCAGATCACGTTCCTCAACGAGTACGGGCAGCGCTTCTTCGGCTTCCCGCCGGGCGCGCTCCTCGGGCGCAGCGTCATCGGGACCATCGTGCCGGAGACGGAGACGAGCGGCCGCGACCTGGCCGCGTTCATGGCGCGGATCGCCACCCACCCGGACGAGTTCATCATCAACGAGAACGAGAACATCCGCTGCTCCGGCGAGCGGGTGTGGATCGCGTGGACGAACCGGCCGGTGCTGGACGCCGCGGGGCGGCTGGTCGAGACGCTCTCCGTCGGCAACGACATCTCCGCGCTGAAGCACGCCGAGCGGGAGCTGGTGCGGGCCAAGGAGGCGGCGGAGTCGGCCGACCGGCTGAAGTCGGCGTTCCTCGCGACCATGTCGCACGAGCTGCGCACGCCGCTCAACTCCATCATCGGCTTCACCGGCATCCTGCTGCAGGGGCTGGCGGGGCCGCTCAACGACGAGCAGGCGCGGCAGCTCGGCATGGTCCAGGACAGCTCGCGCCACCTGCACGCGCTCATCAACGACGTGCTCGATCTGTCGAAGATCGAGGCGGGTCAGCTCACCATCGCGCAGGCGCCCTTCGACTACCGCGCCGCGGCCACGAAGGTGTGCGGCGCCATGGAGCCGCTCGCCCGCAAGAAGGGGCTCGCGCTGCGCCTGACGCTCGCGCCCGAGGTCGGGGGGCTGGTGAGCGACCAGCGCCGGGTCGAGCAGGTGCTCGTGAACCTCGTGGCGAACGCGATCAAGTTCACCGAGCGAGGCGCCGTGGACGTGACGGTCACGGTCCGCGACGGGGCCGTGGTCACGGCGGTGCGCGACACCGGCATCGGCGTCAAGCCCGAGGACCAGGCGATCCTGTTCCGGCCCTTCCAGCAGGTGGACACCGGCCTCACGCGCCGGCACGAGGGGACCGGCCTCGGCCTCTCGATCTGCCGCAAGCTGCTCGCGCTGCTCGGCGGCACGATCGGCTTCACCAGCACGTTCGGGGTCGGTAGCGAGTTCACGTTCGCGGTGCCGCAGGCGGCGGGAGCGGCGCCGTGACGCGGCCGCTCATCCTCGTCATCGAGGACAACGAGCAGAACCTGTACCTGATGCGGTTCCTGCTCGAGCAGAACGGCTTCGAGGTGGTCGAGGCGCGCGACGGCAGGGCCGGCCTCGCGCTCGCGCGTCAGATGGTCCCGGCGGCGATCCTCCTCGACATCCAGCTCCCCGAGATGAACGGCTACACCGTGGCGGCCGAGCTGCGCAAGAACGAGGCGCTCCGGCAGGTGCCGATCATCGCCGTGACCTCGTTCGCCATGGTCGGCGACCGCGAGCGCTGCCTCGCCGCCGGCGCCACCGACTACGTCGAGAAGCCCATCGACCCGGCCGCCTTCCTCGTCACGCTGCGCGGGCACCTGGGCGCGTGAGCGGCCCCGCGCCGGCGCTCAGAGTGAGCCCAGCCACTGCTCGAAGGACGCCTGGGCCGCGGCGGGCGTGAGCCCGGTCGCGGCCTGGAACGCGCGCGCGCCGGTCGGGTCCGCGCCGAAGCCGTCGCGCCAGCGGTGGTAGAAGTCCCACAGGCGCCCCGACGTGTCGAGCCATTGGCAGAGGTAGCGCGCCTGGGCGTAGTGCAGCTCCTCGCGCGCGTCGCGGAACGTCGCGTCGCCCAGTGTGAAGAGGCGCGCCAGCTCGGCCTCGGGCCGCTCGCCGCGCGCGGCGAGGGCGGCGCGCAGTCGCGGCAGCCGCCAGTTCGCGGCGCCGTGGATCTCGCCGCCCTGCGGCATGACCGGCGCCTCGTACAGTGAGGCGATGCCCTCGTTGAGCCAGAGCGGCGCCAGCGGGAAGTCCGCCGCGAGGATCGGGTGCACCAGCTCGTGGGTGAGCGTGCCCAGGCCGAGGTCCGTGTTGACGACCAGGCGCTGGCGCGGCTCGTCGTAGAAGCCGAACTTCGACGGGCAGCCGGTCTTCCAGCGGGACTGACAGAACGCGTGATAGCTGTCGCCGTCGGCGAAGAGGTACACCGCGAGGGCGCGCGGCGGCCGCGTGCGGAAGCGGTCGTTGAAGTAGGCCGTGAGCGCGGCCTGCGTGAGCACGATGCTGTGCGTGAAGCGCGCCGCGCTGAGCCCCGGCGCGCCGAGCAGCACCCAGCGCTCCTCGACCGCGTGCACCCGGACGTCGAGGCCCAGCTCGCGCTTGGCCGCGGCGGTCAGGCGTGCGCGCTGGTCGGCGAGCGCGGGATCGGGCGCGGCCGGCGCTGCCTGGGCGCGTGCCGCCGGCGCCGCCGGCTGGGTCGCGGGCGTCGCCGGCGCGGCGCCCGCGCCGCGGGCCCCAGGCCGCGTCCGGCACCCCGCGAGCAACGCGGCGGCGACCAGCCCGAGGACGACGGCGAGGCGGGGCGAGGGCACCCGGCCATTCTAGCGCAGTCCTGGGCGCGGCGACTCGGCGCGGCAGGGGGCCCGCATCCGCCCTGGGCAGTGGCGCGACGCGATTTTTCTCGACGGGACCGAAAACCACACATACGTAGTAACGGCGAGGACCGGAAGGGCCAGGGCGTCCCGATGCCCCGGGCGATGGCGCATCAGCGCCCTGGCCGCGTCGCCGCCGCTCGCTCGACGCGCTGCAGGAGGCTTGAGGACCCGCCCCGTGCCAGGATCACCGCCATCTCGCGTCCTCTTCTGGGGCGCCCCGCTCGTCGCTGGCGCGCTCGCCGCCGCCATGGCGGGGGGCTGGTTCGTCTACCGCGAGCGCGAATGGGCCGACGAGAAGCGCGAGCAGCGGGAGGACCTGTCAGCCATCGTGCGCATGAAGTCCGAGCGGCTCGTCGCCTGGCGCGACGAGCGCCTGGGCGACGCCAAGTCCATCTTCGCGAGCCCGTGGCTCGTACGCGAGGTCCGTGCCATCGTGGCGCACCCCGGCGACACGGCACGTGCGCGCGAGCTCAAGCACTGGCTGAACGTGCAGCGCGCGCACTTCCGCTACCACGGGGTGCTCGTGCTCGACCCCGCGGGCCGCGTCGTCATGGCCGCCGCCGATCCGGGCGAGGTCGTCGGGCCGGACGCGGTGGCGTTGCTGCGAGCGGCGCTGCGGACTCGTGCGCCCCGCTTCGGGGACCTGGCCTGCGACGAGAACTCGG
>DASXVK010000584.1:0-6047 GCA_036504295.1 Polyangia bacterium | reverse complement strand
GCCGCGAGCGACGCCGTCGAGGTCCACCTCGGCGACGGCGTCGAGGCCTACGTCACGCCGGCCGGGAGCGGCCGCACCGGCGTCGCCTTCCTCTTCGCGCGCGGCGCCGCCGCCGGCTGGGAGGCGCTGCTCGCGCGCTTCCCCGTGGTCGCGGCCGGCCTGGGCTCGGCCGCGGCCGCCTCGTCCGACCGCGGCGCCGGCCCGCTCGCGCGCGGCGCCCGCACGCGCGTCCTCGACCGCCTCGTGCTGCTCGGCGACGCCGGCGGCTACATCGACGCCATCACCGGCGACGGCCTGGCCCTCGCGCTCGGGTGCGCGCTCGACCTCGCGGCGCTCGCGCCGGACGCCATCGCGCGGGGCGCGTCGCGGGGCGAGCTCCGCGGCTACGAGCAGGCCTGGCGCCGCCGGTTCCGGCGCTACGCCGCCTGGACGCGGCTCATCCTCGCCCTCGCCGGCCGGCCCGCGCTCCGCCGCCGCTGCCTCGCGCTCGGCGCCCTGCGCCCGCGCCCCCTCGAGCGGCTCGTGGCCGCCGCGGTCGGGTGAGGACCCCTAATTCGGCCGCTCCCGCGCGCGCTCCTGCTCGGCCTGCTTCTGCGCCCGGATCGCGGCGATGAGGTCGAGGGTGTGCTCGATGGTCTCGAAGCGGCCGGTGAGCGAGTAGAAGTACTCGGCGCTCACCGGCGCCGTGCGCTCGAGCGCCTCGCCCACGGTCTGCCGCTCCTCGGGGGACGCGACGTGCATCTCGGTGTCCAGGCTCTCCGCGTCCTCGCTGATGATGGCGGTGAACGCGAGGGCGATGGGCGCGACCGTGACCGCGCCGTCCTGCAGCTCGAGGCGCCACTTCACGGGGTCGCCCTCGAGGCGCCAGCGCCCGCCGAAGCGGCGGCGCAGCACCTCGCCGAAGTAGGCCCCGACCGCCGGCGCGACCAGCGCGACCACCTCGGGCTTATCGTACGGCACCTGCGCGACGTAGTGGTCCAGCACCGCCAGGGACTCGTCGCTGCCGTCGAGCACCATGCCCACGGCGCGCTGCACGAAGTCCACGGCGGCCCGTACGTAGTCGCTGATCTCGGTCGGGGTCTTGCTCACCGGTTGATTCTAACGCAGGCCCGGGCGGGGGCCAGCGCCGGCCGCGACTACTCGCCGACCGCGAGGCGGCGCAACCGCTCCCGCAGGTCGTCGCGAAAGCGCCGCAGCTCGGCCTCGTCGAGGGGGGCGCACGAGCTCGAGCCCGGTGTCGTCGATGACGCGCCGGTCGAAGCGGCTAGGCACCGCGTGCCTCCGGGGGCGGCCAGGCCGAGGCGTCCAGCCCGAGCAGGTAGGCCCACATGGCACCGGCGCGGCCGAGGTAGCGGCGCAGCCGTGGCCACAGCGCCCGCACCTCGGCCGGCCGTACGAACAGCCAGACGTCGCGGGTGTTCGCCTCCCGGAGCAGCGCGCCCATCCAGTACGCCCGCGTGTCCGGGTCGTCATCGCGGAGCAAGCGCCGCAGATCGCTCACGGTGGCGTCGGTCCACCAGAGGAAGTACGGGCGCGTGTCGGGGTCGAGCAGCGCGGGTGAGGTGAGGGGCAGGAAGGCCACGGAAGCATCGTAACATGCGGGCCGGACGCGCGCCGCGCCCCCGCAGAACCTTTGGCCTCCTCGTGCGTCCAGGGCAGACGTGCGGCCCGCCATCCGTCGCCCCGCTCTCCTGCTCGCGCTCCTCCTCGTGGCCCTCGCCGCCTCCCTGCCGTGGCAGCTCGGCAGCCGGGCCTCGGCCAAGGCCGAGCCGGGGGCGGCGCCCGTCATCCCGGGGGTGCCCCACGTCAAGCAGAAGCCGGACTTCTGCGGGGAGGCGTGCCTGGCGATGGCGCTGAAGAAGCTCGGCCGCGACGTCTCCCAGGACGACGTCTTCGACCAGGCCGGCGTCGACCCGCTCCTCGGGCGCGGCGCCTATACGGCGGAGCTGGTGCGGGCCGCCCAGGCGTACGGCTTCCGCACCGGGCCGGTCTGGACCAAGGTGCCCGCGGGCGCGACCGCCGCGGTCGAGGCGCAGCTGCACGAGCTGGCGCGGGACCTCGCCCGCGGCGTCCCGTCCATCGTGTGCATGCGCTACGACACCAGCCGCGACGCGCCGGAGCACTTCCGCCTGATCCTCGGCATCGACGCGCGCACCGGCGCGATCATCTACCACGAGCCGGCCGAGGCCCGCGGCGCGTACCGGCAGATGAAGCGCGCCGATTTCCTCGCGGCCTGGCCGCTGCGGGCCGACGCGCGGTCCTGGAGCGTCATCCGCATCCGCCTCGAGCAAGGCGAGGTGCGCACGCCGCGCCGGCTCGGCGCCCACGGGCCCGCGGCGTACGCGCAGCACGTGATGGAGCTGCGCAAGAAGCTGCCCGCCGGCTTCACCGCGCTGCGGTCGCCGCCCTTCCTCGTCCTCGGCGACGAGCCCGCCGCGACGGTGCGGCAGCGGACCGAGAGCACGGTGCAGTGGACCGTCGCGCAGCTCAAGCGCGAGTACTTCAGCCGCGACCCGGACCACATCATCGACGTGTGGCTGTTCAAGGATCGGGCGAGCTACGGCACGCACGCCTGGCGGCTCTTCCGCGACCGGCCCTCGACGCCCTACGGCTACTACTCGGCGCAGAACCGCGCCCTCGTCATGAACATCTCGACCGGCGGCGGCACGCTCGTCCACGAGATCGTGCACCCCTTCATGCGCGCGAACTTCCCGGCCTGCCCCGCGTGGCTCAACGAGGGGCTGGGGTCCCTCTACGAGCAGTGCGCGGAGCGGGACGGGCGTATCTGGGGGCGGCCCAACTGGCGCCTGCCCGGGCTGCAGGCGGCGATCCGCGCCGGCACCGTGCCCTCGTTCGCCCGCCTCACGGGGACGAGCGACCGCGAGTTCTACGACGAGGACCCGGGCACGAACTACGCCCAGGCGCGCTACCTCGCCATGTACCTCCAGGAGCGCGGGTTGCTGCGCGCGTTCTACCACCGCTTCGCCGCGAGCCAGAAGTCCGACCCGACCGGCCGCCGCACGCTCATGGAGGTGCTGGGCGAGCGGGACCTGGAGGCGTTCAAGCGGCGGTGGGAGGCGTGGGTGATGACGCTCAGGTTCGAGGGGTAGCCGCCGGCGCCGCCCGCGAGATCATCCAACCGGGTGATGCAGCGGCTCGCGGACACCTGCGACGCCATCGGCGGCACCCCGCGGCGGAGCGAGAAGGTGCGGCTGCTGGCCGAGTATCTCGCCGGCGCGGGCGTCGAGGACGCCGCGGCGGCGGCGCTGCTCCTGTCGGGCCGCGTCTTCGCCGCCCACGAGGAGACCACGCTGCAGGTGGGCGGCGCGCTGCTGTGGCGCGTGATCGGCGAGGCGGCCGGGGTCACCGACACGACGCTCGCCGCGGCGTACCGCCGCCACGGCGATCTGGGGGCGGCCGCCGAGGAGGTCCTCCCGGCGCGGCGCGGGGGCGCGCCGCCGCTCGCGCTGGTCGGGGCCCAGCTGCGCCGCGTCGCCGCCGCCCGCGGCCCGGCCACCAAGGCGGCGCTCGTCCGCGAGCTGCTCGAGCAGGCGGCGCCGCGCGAGGCCAAGTACCTGGTCAAGATCATGACCGGCGACCTGCGTATCGGCCTGCGCGAGAGCCTGGTCGAGGAGGCGATCGCGAAGGCGTACGGCGCGCCGATAGCGGCCGTCCAGCGCGCCGACATGCTGCTCGGCGACGTCGCCGAGACGGTGCGCCTGGCGGCCGCCGGCCGCCTCGGCGAGGCGCGGATGCGGCTCATGCACCCGATCGGGTTCATGCTCGCGAGCCCCGCGGAGGACGCCGCCGAGGCGGCGCTCAGCTTCCCCGCGGCGCAGGTCGAGGACAAGTACGACGGCATCCGGGCGCAGGCGCACGTCGGCCACGACGAGGTGAAGCTCTTCTCCCGCACCCTCGACGACGTCACCGGCGCGTTCCCCGAGCTCACGGCGCCGCTCGCCGCGCTGCCGGCGGGCGTGATCCTCGACGGCGAGATCGTCGCCTGGAGCGAGCAGGCGGACGACGGCACGGGCCGGGCGCTGCCGTTCGCGGCGCTGCAGCGGCGCCTCGGCCGCAAGTCGGTGTCGACGGCGCTCCTGCGCGAGGTGCCGGTCGCCTACGTCGCGTTCGACGTGCTGTACGCCGGCGGGCGGCTGCTCATCGACGAGCCGCTGCGCGCCCGCGCCGCGGCGCTCCACGCGCTGCTCGCCGCCCCGGCGCGCACGCCGAGCCGGCGCGCCGTGGAGCCGAGCGGTCAGCTCGCGTTCCCGGGCCTCGTCGCGCCGGCCCCGCGCGCGCCCGGGCCGCACGGTCGCGTGATCCGCGCCGCGGTGCGGCGGGCCGCGTCGGCGGCCGAGCTCGAGGCCCTGTTCGAGGACGCGCTCGGGCGCGGCAACGAGGGGCTGATGGTGAAGGATCTCGACGGCGTCTACACGCCCGGACGCCGCGGCCGGCTGTGGCTCAAGCTCAAGCGCGAGCTCGCGACGCTCGACGTCGTGGTCACCGCCGTCGAGTACGGCCACGGCAAGCGTCACGAGGTGCTCAGCGACTACACCTTCGCCGTGCGCGACGGCGAGCGGCTGGTCAACGTCGGCAAGGCCTACTCCGGCCTCACCGACGCGGAGATCGCCGGGATGACGGACTGGTTCCTCGGCCACACGGCCGCCGACCACGGCTTCCTGCGGGAGGTCGAGCCCCGCATCGTCCTCGAGGTGGCCTTCAACGCCGTCATGCGCTCGGATCGCCACGAGAGCGGCTACACGCTCCGCTTCCCGCGCATCCTGCGGCTCCGCCCCGACAAGCTCCCGTCGGAGATCGACGGCATCGAGCGCGTGCGCGCGCTGTTCGATCAGCAGCACGCCCGTCGCCCACGGTAGGTGTTTCGCGAGCACTTGCGGGGGCTTCTGGCCCGTACCAGGGCCCGAGCAAGTTGTGATATCGTGCACGCAGCCATGCCATCGCCAGACGGACATGACCTGCGCGCCGAGCGCGGCGGGGGGCGCCGGGACAGCGCCGCCGCGGCGCCCGCCCTCCCTCAGCCATACACCGGGCAGGCCGGCCAGACGCGGCTCGAGGCGGTACACTACTCCTGCCCGTGCGGCGCCGTGTTCCCGGCCCGCGTGCACCGCGTGGTGAACGCGACGCGCGACCCGGGGCTCGGCGCCCGCGTGCGCACCGGCACGCTCAACCAGGTGGTGTGCCCCGAGTGCGCCCGGGCCGCGGAGATCAGCGTCTCGGTCATCTATCACGACCAGGACGAGCGCCGCTTCATCCTCGTGCTGCCCGAGAGCGCCCGCACGCGCGAGATGTGGGAGCGGGCGGAGCTGTGGCGCCTGCTCGCCGAGGACGCCGCGGCGTTCGTCCCCGACTACGTGCGCAGCCCCGAGGTCGTGTACGGCCGGGACGGGCTGCTCAAGGCGCTCGAGGGCGCGGCCGGCGCCCCGCCGGTGGCGGCCGCCGCGCTGCTGGCGCGGGAGGCGCTGCTCGAGGATCGCGTCCGGGAGCTCGACGAGCGCGAGGCGGCCCTCGCGGGCCGCGAGGGCGCGCTCGCGGTGCAGAAGCGCGAGATCGCCGACGGCCGCGCCGAGATCGCGCGCCACCGCAAGGAGGGCGACGTCCGGGCGGAGGAGGCGGCGAAGCGCGAGCGCACCCTGCTGCGCCGCGAGGAGGCGCAGGCCCGCCGCGAGGCGGAGACGAACGAGCGCGAGGCGCGGCTGCGCGACCGCGAGACCCGCCTCGCCGAGCGCGAGCTCGAGCAGAGCGCCCGCGAGGCGCAGCTCCGCGAGCGCGAGCAGGAGCTCGAGCACACCGGGCCGGTCGTCAAGCTGCCGCTGGCGCCGATGCCGGCCGGCTCCGGCGCCACGATCGCGCCCTCGCCGGTGCCGCTGGCAGGCGTGGTGCGGGCCGCGCCCGTCGCGGCCGCGCCCGTCGAGGAGCCGCCGCGCCGCACGACCCTCGTCATGGCGGCGGTGGCGCCGGTACCGCCGGCGGCGCCGGCCACGCCCGAGCCCGAGGTCGCGACGGGCGACTCCGCCGGCGTGCCCGAG
>DASXVK010000583.1:0-3912 GCA_036504295.1 Polyangia bacterium | reverse complement strand
GCGGTGACCGCCAGGTACGCGACGCCGGCATCGAGGACGAGGGGCCGCAGTCGCCGGGCGTCGGCCGCTTCGCCGCCCTGTCGCTCGCGCCGGACGGCCGGCCCGGCGTCGCGTACCTGGCGGTCACCGCCGGCGGCACCGGCGCGCTCACGGGCGCGCTGCGCTTCGCGGAGGCGAGCCGGCCCGATCCGCGCGCCCCCGCCGACTGGACCTTCTACACCGTCGACGAGGCCGCCATGCCCGCGGCCGACCCGCACGCCCCGCAGGACCTGCCCGCCGCCGTCGGGCTGATGCCCGCGGTCGCCCGCGACGCCGACGACCACGCGGTCATCGCCTACCACGACCGCCCGGCGGGCAACCTCAAGCTCGCCCGCTTCGACGCCGCCGCCGGCCTCTTCGCCGCCCCCGTCATCCTCGACGGGGAGACGGCGGGCGCCGACACCGGCAACGTCGGCCAGTATCCCGCCCTCGCGCTCGAGGCGGACGGCACCGCGCACGTCGCCTACGTCGACATGGGGCGCGAGTACGGCCACCGGCTGCTGTACGTCTCCACCCGCAGCGGAACGCCCGAGGTCGTCGACGACGGGTACCGGAGCCCCGACCCGGCCACGGCGCCGGCGGGCGCGCCCGTCTTCCACTTCGTGGGCGACTCGAGCGCCCTCGTCCTCACGGGCGGCGCCCCGCACATCGCCTACCAGGACGCGACCGCGTTCGAGCTGCGCCTCGCCCACCGTCAGGCCGACGGCGCCTGGACGCGCGAGGTGATCGCCGGCGGCGCGCAGCCCTTCGCCGGCGCCTTCGGCTTCTACGCCCGCATGATCCCCGACGGGGGCGCGGTCGTGCTGTCGAGCTACGTCATCGACCAGCACGTCGATCCGCTGCGCTACTGCGTCGAGATCTGGACTCGCAGCCTCACGATCGAGTGAGCCCGCCCGCCACTCCTCGTCGGTCTCGCGACATCCTACGGCAGAGCCGCGCGCCCGTCCTCGACGGAGACGGCGGCCGGAGGAGGTTGCGATGGTTCGCTGGCTCGTGGCGTTGGCGCTCTCAGCGACGCTGGCAAGCGCCTGTGATGAGAACGAACACAAGGGGCTGCAGGACGGCGGCAACGTCGTCGATGCGCTGGCCCGCGCCGACACGGCTCCGGCGTCCGACGCCGCGGGCGGGACCGACGCGGCCCCTCGGACCGACGCGGCGCCCGGGGACGCGGCGGCCGCCGACGCCGCGGGCGGCGCGGATGCCGGCGGGCTCGCCTGCGTGGCGCCGCAGACGCCGGGCGACGGGCATCACAACGCGGGCGCCGACTGCATGGGGTGCCACAACAACCTGTCCGCGGCGCTCAAGTGGACGGTCGCGGGCACGCTCTACACCGACGTGGCCGGCACGGCGCCCGTCGGCGGCGCCACCATCCGCGTGCGCGGCACCGGCGGTGACGTCCAGATCGTGACCGCCACGAACGGCAATTTCTTCACGACGCAGCCGGTCACGTTCCCGACCGCGATTACGAGCGTCGACGCCAGCAAGTGCCCGGCGCTCGCGCAGATGCAGGCGGCCGTCACCACCGGCAGCTGCAACAGCTGCCACGGCGCCGGCTTCCGCATCCACCTGCCGTAGGATTACTTCTTCGGCGCCTTCGGCAGTGCCCGCGGCGGCGAGATCTTCGTCTGCCGCAGCGTCTGGAACATGATCTCCTGCACGGCGGCGGGCTGCAGCTTGGGGTCGAGCTTCTGGTCGGCGACCCGCTTGAGGCCGGTCTGGATCATGCGCATGCGCGCATCGGCGGCCGCGCCGCACGTCGGCCCCTTCCCGCTCTCGCAGAGGCGGATGGCCTGCGCCATCGTGCGGTACGCGGCGTCGAGCTCGAGCCGCTCGGCGTGGGCGAAGGCGATGCCGGAGAAGATGCGGTAGTCATCGGGCGCCTTGGTGCGGAACGGCCCGAGGGTCGCGAGCGCCCACTCCGGCCGCATCGAGGCGCGGTAGATCTCGGAGAGCTCGACCGCGGTCTCGACGTCGTCAGGCTTGCCGAGCAACGCCGCCTGCAGCTCCGCCATCCGCTGCTCGGTCTTGGGGTCCAGCCGTGCCACCGCGGCCTTCACCTCGACCCCGGGCCGGGGCAGCAGGATGACGAGGGCCAGGGCGGCGAGCGCGAAGAGATCGACGAACCTTCCCATAACGCGGCTTGGACACCAGGCACCACGCGGAGTTCCCTGGCGACTTCCTAGAAAGGGACCCTGGGAGGGTCCCTTTGACCTCCCGCGCCGAGTGCTGGCAGGCAAAGCCCGCCAGCACTCACGCGAGCTGACCGCCGGTTCGCGCGCGCGCCCCTCGCCCGGTGGCCGGGGCAAGATCCCACGGATCCGTGGCACTCTGCTACGGCCTCAGCCTCGATGACGCGCCGCGTCTGCAATGATCTCGCGATATTGAAACTGGCATCCGGCGTGCTAGGTGCCCTCCCGGCACCCGCATCAGCCCCGGCCAACGGGGCCCTCAGGAGGAGGAGACATGGGATTCCTCAAGACGGTGTCCGACAGCTTCCACGAAGGCGGATGGGGTATGTGGCCCATTCTCATCCTCCTCGTGTTCAGCGTCGGCATCATGATCGAGCGCGCGATCTACCTGCTCAAGGCCACGATCGACAAGGAGAAGCTCCTCGCGTTGCTGAGGTCCCAGATCGGGGCCGGCAACATCCAGGGCGCGATCAAGGTCTGCGCCGGGAACCCCACGCCCCTCACGCGCATCGTCCAGGCGGGCCTCATCAAGGTCAACCGCAGCGACGTCGAGGTCTCGTCGGCCATGGAGGAGGCGGCGCTCCGCGAGCTGCCGCGCCTCGAGAACCGCACCGGCTACCTCGCCATGCTCGGCAACCTCGCGACCCTCGCCGGACTGCTCGGCACCATCACCGGCCTCATCAAGTCGTTCAAGGGCGTCGCCGGCGTCGATCCCTCGCAGAAGGCAACGCTGCTCGCGAAGGGTATCTCGGAGGCCATGAACTGCACCGCGTTCGGCCTCGCGACCGGCATCTTCGCCCTGCTCTTCTTCGCCGTGCTCAACGGCAAGACGCAGCACCTCCTCGACGACGTCCAGGAGGTCAAGAAGCAGGTGACGAACCTGATCACGGCCACGCGGCAGGCGATGCGTGGGAGCAGCGCGGCGGCATAACGAACGAACTTCCTGCTCGCGCTGGCTCGCGCGATAGGTAAGGAGGGAACGATGGGCTTCATTTGGTCGCACTTTCAAGAGGGTGGCTGGGGCATGTGGGCCATTCTCCTCATCACCACCATCCCGATCTTGATCATCAGCACCGAGCGCACCATCGCGCTGCTCCGCGCGCGCATCGACAAGGAGCGCCTCCTCGCGCTGCTCAAGTCCCAGATCATGGCCGGCAACGTGCAGGGCGCGATCAAGGTGTGCGCCGGCAACAGCGTGCCGCTGACCCGCATCCTCCAGGCGGGCCTCGCCAAGTACAACAAGCCCGATTCCGAGATCCAGGCGGCGATGGACGAGTCGGCGCTCCACGAGCTGCCGCTCGTCGAGACGCGCACCGGCTACCTCGCCATGCTCGGCAACCTCGCCACCCTGCTGGGCCTCCTCGGCACCATCACGGGCCTCATCAAGTCGTTCGCCGGCGTCGCCGGTGTCGACCCCTCGATGAAGGCGACGATGCTCTCGAAGGGTATCTCCGAGGCCATGAACTGCACCGCGTTCGGTCTGTTCTCCGGTATCATCGGCCTGGCGGCCTTCGCCTGGCTGAACGGTAAGACGCAGGCCATCCTCGACGGCGTGAACCAGGGCTCCGTCGCGACGCTCAATCTGATGGTCGCCGGTCAGGGAGGCCAGCACTAGGAGCTTGGCGGCGGAGTGAAACTCCAGCCAGGAGAAACTCATGAGCGTTTCAGTTGATACTGGCGGTAA